>NZ_JAAHHT010000066.1:3062-37232 GCF_010672085.1 Okeania sp. SIO3I5 | reverse complement strand
GGAGTGCTTCAGAGAATGAAAATGCGCAGACAAGGATTTTGCCACGGATATACGGATGGATTGGGTTTCCCTACTTTTTCCTGTAGAGCTTCAGAGAATGAAAACGCGCAGACAAAGACTTTACCAGAGATACACGGATGGATTGGGTTTTACTACTTTTTCTTTTAGAGCTTCAGAGAATGAAAAAAATTGAGTAGTTAAAGGAAATTGGATGGAAAAGGAAATTTCGACTTTTTCTAGGAGTGCTTCAGAGAATGAATTGGTTGAGTAGTTAAGGTAAAGTTGGAGAGAAGAGGCGATCGCTACTTTCTTTCGCAGTGCTTCAGAGAATCGGCGTTTTTCTGGAGTGCTTCAGAGAATGAAAATGCGCAGACAAGGATTTTGCCACGGATATACGGATGGATTGGGTTTCCCTACTTTTTCCTGTAGAGCTTCAGAGAATGAAAACGCGCAGACAAAGACTTTACCAGAGATACACGGATGGATTGGGTTTTACTACTTTTTCTTTTAGAGCTTCAGAGAATGAAAAAAATTGAGTAGTTAAAGGAAATTGGATGGAAAAGGAAATTTCGACTTTTTCTAGGAGTGCTTCAGAAAATGAATTGGTTGAAATGAATTGGTTGAGTAGTCAAGGAAGGTTCGATAGTGTTAATATTTTTTGTTTCAAATGCCAGGTATTGCCGTGGTCTAAATGAGCAAACCAACTTTGTAGAGACTTTTGAATTTGGCTAGATTCTATTTTTCCCAGTTGGTAGTCTTTCTGCAATTGTCTGAATTTTTTTCTGGCTGTTCTTAAATTTTCGGAACGTATTCTAATGCGGTCTGGCAATACTCGGAAACCGACAAAGTTGGCTCCTTGATTTGTTTGAAATAATTGGCTTTTAACGGGATGAATTTTGAGGCGAAAGTTAGCTAGGTATGTTTCGATTTTTTGTCTAGCGATCGCTAAAAATTCTTTGTTGTCGGAGAATAAGGCAAAATCATCTTTTCAGTTATCAGTCACGGAGCTTTGTTTGGTCAGTCCCATAATTATTTTTCCATAGGTTTGATTTATTTAAACATTCTCTGTAAAAAAAATTTCGATCCGCTTTAGCGGAACTGGAAAAAGAAAAAAGAAAAAAGAATAAAGGGGAAAAGGGGAAAAGAATAAAGGGGAAGAATCCTAGGAACGAGAGACAGAAACGACCGAGACAGACGAGACAATCCGAAAACCCCAAAGGTTGAAGAGGTAGACGGCATCGTAGTAGTTACGCCTGGCGCAACGGCAATACCTAGAAATGTTGATCCAGCTACCGCCACGGAGCAGTCTTCTATTATTATCTCCCCCAGTCTCCCAAGCACTTCCGTCGGTAGGCGCTCCATCATAATTATCGTGCCAAATATCTAGACACCATTCCCAAACATTCCCGTGCATATCGTATAAACCAAAAGCATTAGGAGGAAAACTTCCCACATCCGTTGTTTCTTTTCGATACTTTCCTTTAGGAGCATTGCCATAAGGAAAGTTACCGTTGTAGTTAACTAAGTCAGACGTTATAGTTTCTCCAAAATAGAAAGGAGTAGTTGTTCCGGCGCGACAGGCATATTCCCATTGACTCTCACTAGGCAGGGTATAAATTTTCCCAGTTTTCTTAGATAGCTTTTGACAAAACTCTGTAGCGTTATGCCAACTCACCCTTTCCACTGGGCGACTTCCTCCTTTAAACCGAGAAGGATTTTTTCCCATAATGACTTGGTACTGGTTTTGAGTAATAGGATATTTGCTCATAAAGAAAGGTTGGAGAGTTACTTCATGTTGCGGACTTTCATCAGAATATCTTTCTGCCTCATTTTTCGGCGAACCCATGAGAAAACTTCCCCCAGGAATATAAACCATTTCTAATACCACCCCCCTACCTAAATCTTCCGTAAAAAATTCTGCTTCGTGGCGACGGCGGTTAGTTTTTTTCCCTCGTGAGTCAACCTTTATTACCTCAAAACTAAATTTATCCCTCCTTACTCCCTTGGGAAAAGGAGATATTTTTTCAGAAGTCTTTTTCGACGTCTTCCCTCTTGAAAATAAAGGTAAATTTATCTTTCCCAGAGAAGAAAAGGCAGATATTTCTTCTAACTCCTCACTTCTACTTTCTATCTCCTGACTCCTACTTCCTATCTCCTCACTTCTACTTCCTAACTTCTGACTTTTGAATTTTGAATTTTGAATTTTGAATTGTATCTCCCACCATTCCTGAATATTTCTAGGACGACTTTCCGGTTCAAAAACCAAAGCTGACATTACCAACTCTTGCCAAGGTGACTGTAAACCTTCCGGTTGCCAACTTTTTCCTTTTAATAATAAACGTTGCAAAGCATTAGGAGGTAACTGCCCAGTCAACATTTCATAGACCATCATCCCCACTTCAAAAATATCGCTCTCCACTCCCACTTCTCCTCCGGCGATAACTTCTGGTGCGGCATAATTTTCGGTAAAAGTCCGAGTGCTGGAACTACCCATCCGCGTACCGAAGGTTTGTTTTGCCGAGCCAAAGTCGATCAAGACTAACCGCCCTTCGGGAGTAAGTAAGATATTATCCGGTTTTATATCCAGGTGAAATATTCCTTGTTGATGTACTGCCGATAATGCCGATACGAGAGGATAAATTATTTCTCTAACTTTTTCAGGGGAAAATTTTTTCTGAGGTTGGGTGTCTAATTCTTTTCTGAGACTTTTACCTGCGACTAATTCCATCACGAGATAAGCTGTATCATTTTCTTGAAATAAATCTGTCACCCTTACCACATGAGGATGATTGAGTTTTGCTAATATTCGCCCTTCCCGCAGAAACCTTTTTAGCCCCGTTGAAATATTTCTTGTTGATTTGTGGGAATGGTAAAACCGCCAGTGGTAGGGTGGCGCAGGGCGTAGTTTTGGGGATAGTATTCTTTGATGGCGACTACTTGTTGTAATAATGTATGGTGTCCTCTATAGGTAACACCGAACCCTCCTCTACCCAGGGGGTAGTCTATTTGATAGGTCTCGGCGCGGAGTTGGCTATCTGGTTTTAGAAGGTCGCGCATGAGTGATGGTAGATATGCGCCACATTCGGGGCATATTTCTGTGTCTAGTGGAAGACTGTCGGTATGGCAGTTTAGGCAACGCATCTTTTCAGTTATCAGTTATCAGTTATCAGTTATCAGCTTTTTCAGTTATCAGCTTTTTCAGTTATCAGCTTTTTCAGTTATCAGTACCTTTTGCTGAAGTAAAAGACTTGAGATTTTATTTTTTAGTCAGAAGTTGGGAGTTAGAAGTTAAAAGGTTTGCTGCAATTATAGCGTGGGTCGGTTTTCCTTCAGAAGTCAGAAGTTGTGATTTGACTCAGGAAAATCTCTCTTCGACTACCCAATTTTTTTCATTCTCTGAAGCACCGGGAAGATGGAAGTTGTTCTTTGAGTAATGAAAGTCTCTCTACTTCCCCCCAAAAAATTTATTTTTCCCCCAATTTTTTTCATTCTCTGAAGCACCGGGAAGATGGAAGTTGTTCTTTGAGTAATGAAAGTCTCTCTACTTCCCCAAAAATTTTTCATTCTGAGAAGCACTCGAAAGTCAGAAGTTGCTTTTGAGACTCTCGACAATTTCCTCCCTTCCCCAAATTTTTCATTCTGAGAAGCACTCGAAAGTCAGAAGTTGCTTTTGAGGCTCTCGCACATTTCCTCCCTTCCCCAAAATTTTTCATTCTCTGAAGCACTCGAAAGTCAAAAGTTGCTTTTGAGGCTCTCGCACATTTCCTCCCTCCCCCAAAATTTTTCATTCTGAGAAGCACTCGAAAGCCAGAAGTTGCTTTTGAGACTCTCGACAATTTCCTCCCTTCCAAAAATTTTTCATTCTGAGAAGCACTCGAAAGTCAGAAGTTGCTTTTGAGGCTCTCGACAATTTCCTCCCTTCCAAAAATTTTTCATTCTGAGAAGCACTCGAAAGTCAGAAGTTGCTTTTGAGGCTCTCGACAATTTCCTCCCTTCCAAAAATTTTTCATTCTGAGAAGCACTCGAAAGTCAGAAGTTGCTTTTGAGGCTCTCGACAATTTCCTCCCTTCCCCAAAATTTTTCATTCTGAGAAGCACTCGAAAGTCAGAAGTTGCTTTTGAGACTCTCGCCAATTTCCTCCCTTCCCCAAATTTTTCATTCTGAGAAGCACTCGAACGTCAGAAGTTGCTTTTGAGACTCTCGACAATTTCCTCCCTTCCCCAAATTTTTCATTCTGAGAAGCACTCGAACGTCAGAAGTTGCTTTTGAGACTCTCGACAATTTCCTCCCTTCCAAAAATTTTTCATTCTGAGAAGCACTCGAAAGTCAGAAGTTGCTTTTGAGGCTCTCGAACATTTCCTCCCTTCCCCAAATTTTTCATTCTGAGAAGCACTCGAAAGTCAGAAGTTGTTCTTTGACTAATGAAAATTTCCTTCCCATCGCTCCCCAAAATCATTTCCTGAAACACCCAAAAAAAAAGTGGCGCCGAGAGGAAAATAAGGTTTGCGTTCTAAAAATAACTATGATATGATTAGTTTAAATGGGGTTACTCGCCTACACACTAGACTTTTTATTCAACAAAAAAAATAACAATTGGTAACTAATTGGGTTTGGAGACCAAACCCCTATGGTTGATGGAAAAAACGGATAACTGATAACCGAAAAAGGCGATCGCTACAACAAAAGTCAGTAGTTATAGGAGTAGGTAAATAGGAAGCCGAAATTTATAGATACTCTCTCCTCACTCAAGAACAACTTCTGATTCCTCAAAATTTCCTCCCTCCCCAAAAAAAATCATTCTCTGAAGCACCCAAATCTCAGAAGTTCTTCTTTAGAGTAATAAAAATTTCCTCTCTCCCCCAAAAAAAAATTATTTCCTGAAGCTCTAAAAAGTTAGAAGCTATTCTCCGATCTCTCGAAATCTACATATATATAGCGCTACGCGCTAGGGAATAGGGAATAGGGAATAGTGAACTGTCAAAGGCTTTTCCTGCGGAATGCTGCGCAAACAGGATTTAGAAATGTCCTAACCTTAATGCGTAGTGCTATAGCCCCAATTTTTCATTTCCTGAAGCTCCAAAAAAACGGAAAGAAAATAAGGGTTGCATAGTTGAACTGAATCTGGTAGCATTATGTTAGTGGTTGTAACTCGCCCATGCACTAGACTTTTTATTCAACTAAAAAAATGGTAACTAATTGGGTTTGGAGACTAAACCCCTACGGTTCATGGAAAAAGCTGATAACTGATAACTGAAAAAGGCGATCGCCACCATCAAAGTAAAGCAGCGATACAAACAAGCAAATAGAAAACCGAAATTTATAATTAAACCCTCAAACTCACTCCAGGATAAATTCTGACTTTTCCAAATCTCATAGGCAACAAAACATTTTCATTCTCTTAAGCTCCCCCAAAAAAATCGGTGACAAAATTAGGGTTGCATCCTTGAACTAACTCTGATAGTATTATGTTAGTGGGTGTAACTCGCCCATTTACTAGACTTTTTATTCAACACAAGTCAAGAAAAATTGGTAACTAATGTGGTTTGGAGACCAAACCCCTACGATTCACTGAAAAAGCTGATTTACTTTTCTGCCATTTTGTCTAATCTTTCTCTAACAGATAACTGAAATCCTGACTTTAATAGCAAAATAAATCCCAATCCAGATAAGGCAAAAACGATAATTGCAGCTTTAATATAACCCCTCGTTAATAAAATAGAACCCGATAGAAAAGTAAAACCAGTCATACAAGTAAAAATCAAAGTTTTCAAAGCCAAATTAATCCGTTTTAATAAGCGATCATTTTCAATAGAACGAACTCTAAATTGAATTTCACCATCTTCAATTCTTGTTTCTAATTGACGAATTAAAACCTCACTTTTACTTGGTTGTTGTAACTTATACTTAATAAAATCTCTTGTCTGTTTTGCCAGTTCGCCCACAACTCTACTTCTACCTTGAGCAACAGTTAAACTTTTCACAAAAGGTTGAGAACAACTAACCAAACTATACTCAGGGTCAAGCTCTCTAGCAATGCCATCTAAAGTAGATAGTGATTTAAGAATAAAAGTCATTTGAGGAGGTAGACGAAATGGTTGCTTCTCAAATAACAAATAAATCTCTTCCTTTATTTCATCAAAATTATAAAAATCTATAGGTTTATCAGTAAAATTTTCCAATAAAAAATTAACCAATCTTCTGACAGGCATCATATCCGACATTGGTTCAATTAAACCAATAGTAATTAAAGTATTCAACACCTGTTCAACATCCTTTCTTAAGACAGCAAAAAAAGTTTTAATCATTTGGTCTTTAGTCAAAGACTTTACCTCAGCCATCATGCCAAAATCATAAAAAATAACATCACCATTTAAACTAACCGCTAAATTTCCCGGATGGGGGTCAGCTTGAAAAAAACCATCCAATAATAACTGCTTCAAATAACAACAAACTCCGATTTGATTAATCCGTTTCGGATTAAGATTACGAGCTTCTATTTGCGTCCGGTCATTAATTTTTATTCCAGGTAAATACTCAAGAGTTATAACTTTTTTCGTAGTGTGAGTCCAATAAACACGAGGCACAATTATTTCAGGATATGCTTGAAAATTTTCCCGAAAGCGATCGGCATTTTTCCCCTCATTTACATAATCAATTTCTTGATAAAGAATCGTAAAAAAATCATAATAAATAGCATCTAAATCGTACTTTTTAGACCAAGCAAAATACTTTTGACAAAAACGGATAACATTTTTGACAGCTTTCACATCTAAGTCAAATAAAACTTTTAATCCAGGACGTTGTATTTTAACAACAACTTCCTCTCCCGTTTGTAAATTAGCTTTATGTACTTGTCCAAGACTTGCTGCAGCAATGGGGCGTTCCTGAAAATCTCGATACAGAGAATAAAGAGACTTGCCAAATTCCGACTCAATAATAGCGATCGCTTCTGTAGTTTCAAAAGGAGGCACTTGGTCTTGTAATTTTCCTAGTTCTTCTACATATTCTTTGGGCAATATATCAGCTCGTGTAGATAAAGATTGACCTATTTTAATAAAAGTCGGACCTAAATTTAGCATAGTTTTCACTAACCACTGAGCACGTCGCTTTCTGATAGAAGAAGATTTATTTTGAAGTAAATTATCCCACCATAAGAAGAAAAAAAATTTTCCGGCGGCACTAAAAACATCTATTTGTCTGGTCAAAGGAGAATATTGCGTGCGTTGCCAAGGAAGGGACTTAGAAGCTTTTTTAGTGAGCATACTATTTCAGTTATGTAAATCTATCAGAAAATCTTGAAAGAATACTCCCATTATAATCTTTCTTACAAAAGAGATAAGTCAAGGATTTAACGGTGAGATGAATTTCAACCAGAAAATATATTCGGGTCGAAGTACGAAACATTTGTTTTTGCGTTTTAATTGTATCAGGAAAGGGAAATAATTTTCATCATAATCGTGATTAGTTTAACTGTAAGTATTCAGTTTTTAGCAGTCAGCTATCAGAGATTTATAATAATAATTATTTTAGCTGTAATTATGGTCAGTAATCAGCCTTCAGCTATTAGCTATTAGCTTTAGATATTCAGGAAATTAGATTGAAATACTAAAATTTTTACCTAATGGTTTAAACCAAATATGAAAACCTTAACTGTTGATAGTAAATGTGTTTAATTTGTTCACAAAAAAAGCTGATTTCTGAGTGCTAATAGCTGAATAGTTACTAATTATCAAGTTCAAAGTTTAATGATAGCTAAGAAAACTAATCCTAGATTAAAGTCAGTAAATGCTTAAGTTTGACAATAAGCTTTAAAAGAACTAAATATAGCATTTACTGAGATGAAATTTTTAGGTAAAGGTTTTCCGATTAAAAGCTTCTCCTAATAAGGGAAAAAATATTTTTTTACTAGAGTGTCAATCCTCTAACTTTTAGGGAGAGGTAATGGTTAATTGTTAATTATAGTCATTCTGAATAAGACTGGGACGAGTATTTCTTTCCTTGAAAGGGTTTCAGTCAAAAAAGTGTTTCATCCTTATTTGAAATGACTATAGTCTCTATTTTCTTCTTCAAATTTTCTCTGCTTCTTTTTTGGCAATTTCACTATTTTTTTGATAAAGTTCAGCTCTATTCACTGCCACATCATACCGTGAATAACTAGGTGCAACAGAGGCCATTAGTTCTGATGCTTTTTGCCATGTCCTGGCGATCGCTACCCACTCTTGTTGAGACTGAGCTATTTTACCATCAGCAACAGCTTTTTGAGCAAGTCGTACTGCTTGATTAAAAGCTGCTTTTGATTTAGCCTGAGTATCTTCTGTAGATTTTTTATTAGTAGGGGATGGAGACTGGGAAATTGTATTTTCTGAAGTTGTTATTTGATCTATTTCGGAAAGGTTAAACCATCTATTAACTTGGATACCTAAAGTTAGCATCAGCAGACTTATAAAAAAAATGCCTATTACATCAGGTTGGAATTGATTTGGCTTTGGCATTCCTTTAGAATCAACATTTTTAGACATAGGTATTTTAGTTGGTTTAGGCTTATTTGTCTGAAAATTATTTGCTATTTGTTTGAAAATATTGGGTTTAGCTAAAGTAATTTGTTGAGACCAAAGTAATTGATTTTCTGGATCTCTAGTAATATCTTCTAGCCAAAGTAGTTTTTGTTCTTGGAGAATTCTACTGTTAATTTTTACTTGCTGAATATTACGAGGTGAAATTTCTTCAAGGGTATGTTTAACCTCTTCTACAATATTCGATTTTTCTAATTGTTGAACTTGGGGTGCTTCACATAAAACTTGCAAAACACCATCAGAAAATATAGCTCTAATTCTGACATCTAATGTAGCTAGCTGTTCATTCAAAATTTGAATAATTGCTGCTACGCTACCCCGACGTGCTTGGGTAAATATATCATTAGTTTGATTTTTCATTGATAGTTACTGTAATTGATTTAATACTTATTAAATATTGAATATAATTCTTGGTTTATATAAAGATTATTTCTTTATATTATTGCTACACAACATATTAGATAATTCTAAGTAAAAATTCCTATTGCGGCATACGCAATAAAAGCCATGACTAAGTATTTATAAGAGATAGAGCAATATAGCACAGGGAAAAAAAGATATATTATAAGTTCCTGTCATACAGTTTTTGTAGCAACAGTTTAAAGAAACTGTAAAACTATAGCACTATGCAAATAGGGTAGGGAGCGGACATTTATAAATATTCATTTCAGTACCTTCTATTGATTTAATACTTATTAAATATTGAATATTATTCTTAGTTTATATAAAGATTATTTCTTTATATTATTGCTACACAATATCTCAGATAATCCTAAGTAAAAATTCCTATTGCGACATACGCAATAAAAGCCATGACTAAGTATTTATAAGAGATAGAGAAAGATAGCACAGGGGAAAAAAGATATATTCTAAGTTCCTGTTATACAGTTTTTGTAGCAACAGTTTAAAGAAGCTGTAAAACTATAGCACTACGCAAATAGGGAGCGGACATTTATAAATATTCATTTCAGTACCTTCTATTGATTTAATACTTATTAAATATTGAATATTATTCTTAGTTCATATAAAGATTATTTCTTTATATTATTGCTACACAATATCTCAGATAATTCTAAGTAAAAATTCCTATTGCGGCATACGCAATAAAAGCCATAACTAAGTATTTATAAGAGATAGAGAAAGATAGCACAGGGAAAAAAAGATATATTCTAAGTTCCTGTTATACAGTTTTTGTAGCAACAGTTTAAAGAAACTGTAAAACTATAGCACTACGCAAATAGGGAGCGGACATTTATAAATATTCATTTCAGTACCTTCTGCTGAAACATCCGGCAAGAAAATTCTAAAATTGATTTTTTTCATGCCTTATGCTTATGCAACAAGAGGAGTAATAGTTGAGCAAAAACCTTAAGGAACCTTTGATATATAATTATGTAGCTTGAAAATAGAACAGATAATCTTATGTTTCTATAGATAATCGTAGGCTTCTAAGAACGGAAAACAGGAAATTAAATATGGCAAAATCTCTAAGTGGCAAAATCTTTGTACTAGATGACAATATTGATACTGACCAAATTATTCCCGCTGAGTATCTAACATTGGTTCCTTCCAAGCCAGATGAATATGATAAACTAGGAAGTTATGCTTTGTGTGGATTGCCCGATCGCCACGGTAAGTTTATTGAACCAGGAGAAATGAAAACCCAGTATCCAATTATTGTGGCTGGAGAAAATTTTGGTTGTGGCTCTTCACGGGAACACGCACCTATTGCTCTGGGTGCTTCTGGCGTCGAAGCAGTAGTGGCTCAATCTTATGCTCGTATATTTTTCCGCAATTGTTCCGCCACTGGAGAGCTATATCCTTGGGAATCTAGCGATCGCCTGTGTGAGTTATTTGAAACTGGTCAAGAAGTTACTATTGATTTTGAAGAAAATAAAATAACTAATCATACTCTTGGTCAAACTTATGAGTTGAAGTCTTTGGGAGAAGTAAAACCTGTGATTGATGCTGGAGGTCTTTTTGCCTATGCTCGTCAGACAGGTATGATTGCTCAAAAAGAGGGTTAAATTTTTCTTTTTAGTAGGAGAGAAAAATTTCTCTCCTTTTTGATGTTTAATTTTTCAATAATTTTCAAAGGAAATAAAGCTAATTAACTAGGCTAAAATCGGTCTTCCTTTAAGGAGAAGTAAGGATAAAATAATTACTATAGTAAATATTGTTAAAATTCAGTTATTGTAAAGACTTAAACTAAAATTTAAGTATAATACTGCCCTAATGTTTTTTCAAAAGAAACCGAAACAAATTACTCCTTTTAGAATTAACTACGGATTTGTTCATTCTTATGTACCAATGGAGAGCGATCTTTTAGTTCAATTTGCTGTAACTTTCAGTAATCAAGATGATGTAGATTTATCAGTTATTGTAAAGACTTAAACTAAAATTTAAGTATAATACTGCCCTAATGTTTTTTCAAAAGAAACCGAAACAAATTACTCCTTTTAGAATTAACTACGGATTTGTTCATTCTTATGTACCAATGGAGAGCGATCCTTTAGTTCAATTTGCTATTACTTTCAGTAATCAAGATGATGTAGATTTATCAGAAATTGATGTTACTGCTCATATTTGTTTAGTATTAGATATTAGTGGCAGTATGAACAAGACTGATAAATATCCACTTCTTTTACAGGCAATACCTTCTATTATTGATTCTCTTTCCGATAATGATTGGCTTTCTATTATTTTATTTTCAACTCGAAGCGAATTAATCTGGTCTAATGATATTGGCAGTAGTCGTACTCGTAAAGAATAAATTATAGAAAGAATTGAACAATCTGGAGTTAAGTTTGAGCAGACTTATTTATCCCAAGGTTTACGTTTAGCTATTAATGAAATTAAATACTTTTCTCAATATTATCCTGATGCTGTTAATAGATTATATATTCTTACGGATGGTCAGTTACATGATGCTGATATTTGTTATGAATTTAATCAAGAATTGCGTAATCTTAACTTAGAAATTAATTCTTATGGATTTGGTCAAGATTTTGCAGAAGAAACTATGCGTCAAATTATGAATGGTTGTTCGGGTGGTCGTGTTAAATGTATTTATCATCAAAATGAATTACCTAAAGAATTTGCTTATATTGGAAAAGTAGCAGGTAATTTAATTGCGACTGATGCTGAATTAGAATTAAGATTATCTCCTAATGTTATTCCTGGAGATGCGTTTAGATTTGAACCAGGTACATATTGGTTTGGTGCAATAGATAATAGAACCAGACTTTTTTCAACTCAAATTGGTAGTTTAGAAAAGGGTAGAATTTATAAATATTGTTTTGAAACTAGACTAAGAGAATCAAAAAAAGATCGAGAACAAATTGCTACTGCAACTTTACGTTATAAGTTTCAAGGACAACAAGAAATAATTACTCAGGAAATTTTTGTTAATCGAACTAAAGAAGAGTTTCGTTATTTTATGAAAGATGATGAAATTTCAGGTTGGTTTTCTTGGTTAGATGGATTACGCACTAATGATCCTAAAACACAAATGGCTAGTTTACAAGCACGATTAAAAATATTACGTCGTGATGGTGCTGATTCAGCTCAAATTGAACTTATTGAAAAAGTTATTAATAAACTAAGCAAAGAAGGAACTTTAGATGGATTATCAGAAGTAGAAAAACGTCGATTACGAGCTAGTGATATAAGTAGAATAGGTACAAGAGTCAACAGATGAATTATCTGAAATACAATGATTAGGTTGTCATAGTGTATCTCATTATTTCAATAAAAACTGTATTTTAAAACGAAGTATTTATGGTTATAGCTGTTTGTAAACTTTCAAAACTATTATATTTACTTTGAATAAGATGATTAATTAATTTTTGCAAACCAGCATAATATTTTTGAAAACCACGTTCAGAAATATGAGAATTTTCACACATTTTGATGAAAAAGTTCTATGAGTGAGAGTAGGAGTCATAAGTCAGAAGAAAGTAGGAATGATAGAGGATATAGGAATATAAATTATACCTTGATTTTTCCGCCCTTGTTTGCTTATAAACCTAACTTTTTGAGATTTTTAGACTGAAAAATCTAGCACTTTTTTAACTTCAAAAATGCTAAAGGATTTACAGATAAATGCTTTGAGAGTTTATCGGTAATTCCGGTCTAAGATAAGTAGGTAAATATCAAAATATAGTCTAAGAAATACCCTTTTTTGAAGAGTATTTTAAAATGTCAAACTGATAGTTTATATGGCTTTTTCCAAAACCTCAAAACTATTATATTTACTTTGAATAAGATGATTAATTAATTCAATGCTTTTTTTAAATCTTCAAAACCATAATATTTATTTTGAATAAGATGATTAATTAATTTTTGCAAACCAGCAGAATATTTTTGAAAACCAGGTTCAGAAAGGAGAATATTGTTGAAAACCAGGTTCAGAAATATGAGGATTTTCTCCTGGATAAGGTTGTTTATTAGTTAAAATTTCCCATAACATTTTACCCAGAGCATACATCACATTCAGATATTGAGAATTAGGATAAATCATTTTTCCCCGTTCATAAGCTTCAAAATATTTCACCGGAATATAACTTTTAGTAAATAGTGGTGAGATATTTTAATCTAGGTTAACCGGAATTAATGAACCAGCATCTAAAATTCTAATTTGACCATCATTGGCAGTAAAAATTAAATTCAAAGGATTAATATCAGAATATAAATAACCTTCCTGAAAAATAGTTATGCAAAAATCATTAATTCCCGATATGATTTCCCATGTTAATGATTCTAATTCTTCATAATCTACTGAACCACTATGGGAAGAAGTTAAAAATAAAAAATTATCGAATTAATGCTTTTTGTAAATCTTCAAAATTATTATATTTGCTGTGAATAAGATGATTAATTAAATTCTGTAAATCAGCAGAATATTTTTGAAAAACAGGTTCAGAGAGATTAGGATTTTCACCAGGATAAGGTTGTTTATTAGTTAACATTTCCCATAACATTTTCCCCATAGCATACATCACATCTTGAGAATTAGGATAAATAATTTTTCCCTGTTCATAAGCTTCCCAATATTCCACCGAAATGTAACTTTCAGTAAATGGTGGTGAGATATTTCCATCTTGGTTAATAGGAATTAATGAAGCAGCATCTAAAATTCTAATCTGAGCATCATTAGCAGTTAAGATTAAATTGAGAGGATTAATATCAGAATATAAATAACCTTCCTGAAAAATAGTTATACAAAAATAATTCATTTTCGATATTATTTCCCATGCTAATAATTCTAATTCTTCATAATCTATTGAAGGTTGATTATGAAAATCACGAGTTAGTTCTAATAAATCTACCCCTTTAATAAACTCCATTACTAAATAAGGTTCTTGATTGACTATTTCATCACTTCTATAACCATTGTGAAGTGGATTAAAACTATAAATCAATTCAAAAAAGTTAGGTAAGTTCGTATGATTAAACTTTTTAAGTAATTCACCTTCCTTAACTAAATGAAAACGATTTTTATTAATTTGTGATTGACTAATATAAGCAGGGCGATGATAGTCAAGATAAGGAATTTTAACAATTACAAGGTCTTGATTAGATTTTTCAGCTAAATAAACAATACTTTGACCACCAACAGCATATAACCAACGTAAAGTATAATCTTGATTAATCTGTAATCCTTTCAGCTCTAATAACTTTTCAAATAATCCTGGTAAATTTCTAGCTATGAGTAAATCGGCAATATTTTTTTCTCGTAAATTATAATCTCGTTTTGGCTGTAAAATCTGAGGAGATTTATATTTTGATTGACTTAGTAAATTAACTTCAGCACCTTTAGAGTTAACTAAATTGTTTGAATATTTTGTCTCAAAAATACCTTGAAAAATATTAGCAATTTTTTTAAATAATTCTAACTTTCCCAACCGAGCAACTTTGCTTTCTGTCTCAACACGATTCTCTGATTTTAACTCATTTAAAAATTGAACTCCAGATATTTTCCAAGTAGGTGCATTAGAATCAATTGAAGGAATTAACTCTCCAAATAAATCTAACCATTTTTCAATATTTTTAGGACGATTATCATCATTAGGATCGAGAGTCATTCCCATCATAATTGCTTGGTTAACAACCAAATTAATATCAGGATTAATTTCTCTTGGTGGTTTTAAAACAACACCTTTTGCTTTACTTGCTCTAGTAAAAGACGGAGTAGGCACTATTTTCGTCAATAAATAATATAAAGTAGCAGCTAAAGCATAAACATCAGTAAATTCTCCCTGGGGTAAACCTTGAATATATTGTTCTAGAGCAGCAAAACCATGATTCAAAAGTTCATTTTTAGCTTGATTTTGATTATGAAATTGTCTAGATAAACCGAAATCAATTAATACTACCTCCCAGTTACTTCGACGCAATATAATATTGTTTGGCTTCACATCTCGATGAAGTAAACCTTGACTATGAGTTTCCATTAAAGCAGAACCAATTTGCTGAACAAATAATAATGCCTTAAATTCATCTAATACACCTTGTTTGTTGACAATTTCCCATAAGTTTAGACCATCAATATACTCCATAACTAAACAAGGAAGTTTATCTTGATTGAAAAAATTTTCATATTTAACAATATGAGGATGATTACAAGAAGCTAACTTAAGAGCTTCATCTTTAAAAGATACCTTTAACTGTTCTACGCCAGGACTATTTTGAGCATTTTCATTCAAAGTTTTAATTACTACCTGCTTACCTTTACTATCTTTAGCTAGATAAGTAATTCCAAAACCTCCCTCACCAATTTGTTTAATAATTTCGTAGCGATCGCCATATAGTTTTTGTCCTGAACTAAAAAGCATATCCTTAAATCAGCAATTTTTATACTATAAAATTTATCTCAATAGGAATATAATCAATTATATTTAATTATAACTGGTAGTGCGATTCGAGCAAAAGGAGAACCCTATAATAAATTTAACCTGTTTATATTCAGCTCTCAAATATAAATCCCATAAAAATATAAACCCTCAGTTACTTCCTAATTAAAAAAAAAAGTAAAAGAGGATTCAAAAAAGCAACAAGAAATAAGTTGCTGTATTTACTGAATAATTAAGGTTTAAAGCCTCTCCTTTAAAGGAGAAACAAGAAAAAATTTTTCTTTGAGTCAATCCTATCGGTTTCAAGAAGAGGTAATTATTAATTATTAATTATTAATTATTAATTGTTGAACATCAATCAATTTAGTTTTGCATAAACTGCTGTAAACCACGAGCCATCATCTCAACTATTCCCTCTTGATGTGGTTGATTAAGTTCAGCATTTGCCTCAGTTTCTACACGCTCTACTACATCCCGTGAAAGATTAAGTAACTGCTTTAACTTTTGATAAGCGACTTCTTCCTCTTCATTAATATTAGGTTCATCAGGAGTTCTAGCACTACAAGCAATTACTTCATACCCTAATTTTAATACCACTTCCTTTTCTTGTTGGCTTTCTAATTTGGGAATTGATTCCTCCAATGGAATATTTTGCATTAGATAATCCCGTAATTCCCCTTGCAGTTGTTGTTGGGAATCTCCCGTAGCAAATAAACTACTAAAACGATTCAACATTAGATCGACTTCCTCTTGCGCCAGTTGTCCGTCCGACCATGCCATATAAGCAACAATTCGCAACAAATTCATTTGACGTGGAGTAATAGATGGGGGTGGAGGTGGTTGGACTGCCATAGATTTTTCCTCAATTATTGGCTATTTATATAGCGCTACGCGCAAGTCAAAAGTTAAAAGCGAGTGCGTAATTCTGAGGTCTCCTCAGAATGTAAGACGCACTCAAGATAGTCAAAAGTTAAAAATAATCTCTGACTAAGTTTTTCCTCCAGAAATGCTTCGCAAACAGGATTTACCAATGTCCGCGACCTAAATGGGTAGTGCTATAGATCAACCTTTAACCTATCATCAAGCTAATAGTTATTATCCAATCGTTAGGCAAATTTTAAATATTTCATTTTCGTAGGAAAAACAAAAAATCTCAGAGATTGAATGCATCAGGAAATATAAAAAGGAGATAGGGAAAAGGGAACAGGGAATAGGGAACAGGGAATAGGGAATAAAGAGAAAACAATCAAGACAAATATTTGTTTGAAAAAGTCTCGGAACATAAGTATTGAATACTTCTCTATCTACCAACTTTCAATCCCTTGAAGTATTACCGCTTTTAGATTTTAGCCAGTCGTATCCTCTCTTAATATTTATTTTACAAACAGTCTCTCATTTATTAAATAGACTCTAATGAAACTCCCAACCACCCAGCAAAATTTTTCTCTTGTTTTGCCGTAGGGTTTTTCACTGGTACAACTTGGTAACGACTGGGACTAGGGTGAGCCAAAATTACTTGATGAGTAATAAGTTCATCTTGATGGAAAACCGTTGCCTCCAAAACATCCCCTGGTTGATAATCCTTGAGGCGATCGCTCAACTTATCAGCATTTACCCGAAAACCATCTATCGCCACTAACTCGTCCCCCGCATCTAATCCCGCCAACTGTGCTGGCCCCTGATTTGCCACAAATTTAATTATTTCTTTACCATTCTCACTAACAACATTCATACCCATATCAGGCCATTCATTATCTTCGCTTTTAAGTTGCAGGCCAAAAGGTCTAAGATATTCATCAAAAGGCAACTCATCTACACCATCAATATACCTTTTAAAGAAATCGCCTAAATCTAATTCTGCTACCTCTTCAATTACACCTTTTAATTGTTCTGGAGTAAAACCTATTTCTGACTTACCAAACTTATGCCACATTTGACGCATCACATCATCAAGTGAGCGTTGACTTTGATGTTTTTCTCGGATTAACAAATCAAGCAATAAAGATATCATTGCTCCCTTTAAATAATAGGAAATCTGACAATTATTGCTATTAGCATCCCGACGATATAACTTAATCCAAGCATCCCAACTAGACTCACTTACTGGTTGTACTTTTCTTCCTATTGTTGTTAGTAGAAGTGTAATTTCTTTTCCTAATCCTTTCAAGAAAGTTTTCACATCATAAATACCAGCTTTCAAAGGAATTAATAAGTCATAATAACTGGTTGTACCTTCACAAAACCATAGAGAAGGAGTATAGTTTTCCCGTTCATAATCAAACACTTCTAATGCTTTAGGACGGATACGTTTAACATTCCATAAGTGGAAAAATTCATGGGCGACTAACTGCATGAAGCGAGCGCGTTTTTCCTTATTCCTAAAACTAAATCTCGGATAATTTAAAGTACAACTAAACTTATGTTCTAAACCACCAAAACCTTTTCCAGATATATGCAGCAAAAATAAATATTCTTCATAAGGTAAACCACCAAAAAATTCTGCTTCTACCTCAATAATTTTTTGTATATCAGGAATTAACTTTTCTGGTTCTGCATTACCCTTTCCCCAAATAGCTAATTGATGTTTTTTTCCTTGTACGTTAAATTCATATAATTGATGATTACCTATCTCAAAAGGGCTATCTACTAAAGTATCAAAATCTTCTGCTTCAAACGTATTTTCTGTATTTGGAATCCTTGGTAAAGATGTACTTACTTGCCAATCAGACTTAGGTGGAATAACCTTTATCCTAATCGAATTTTTCTCACATTCAGGAATATAAAAAAACAAAGCTGCACCATTAAAATAACCATGTGTAGAATCCAAATGATTAGTGCGCACCGTTAATTCATTAGCAAATATTCTGTATTGAACTATTACTTCCGAGACTCCCAATGTTTCTATTTGCCAATGATTTTTGCTAAATTTTTGCCAAGGTAAAGGTCGTTCATTTTCACTATAGGCACAGAAATCTTGTAAATGTTTAGCATATTCCCTAACTAAGTAAGACCCTGGCGTCCATACTGGCATTTTTAAATCCAGTTTTTTAGATGCTTGTAATAAAGAAGGAGTTAATTGCTCAAGTTTAACAGACAAACTAACCTCAAACAGATGGGATTCTGGATGAGGCATAGATACTTTATATTGAATTGCTGGAGTTGTAATTGTGGGACTGAGGGGTACTATTCTAGCTTCAGTCATAGTTATTAATTTTTAATCTTAATCTATTGAATTTTGACTTAAATATATATCTTATTTTCTTTTTTTCTTTCTCTTTTTAAGATAATATTAATCTATGATTTTAATCTAAATTTTCCCAAAAAAATAGCTATAATTTTATCAAGTTTTTAATTTTTTTTATAACATAAATTTTAGTGTGTCAAAAATCATTGATCTAGTTTACTGACTGGCTAAATGCATTAAATGTTTTAGATTAAGTAAGTGCATTATCTGATGTTCTGAATCTCTACTAATCCAACCCTTAGTATGTAATTTTGCCATAATTTTGCTAGTTTCCTCAATTGTGATATCTGTTACATCTGCTAAATCTTGGTCAGAAATATTAAATATTTCACAGGTTTTTTCAGTAGTCTGACCGTAGTTTTCAGCTAATTCTACTAATGTATTAGCAAGTTTTACTGCTGGAGGTCTATGACGCAATTGATAACGAACATTTGTCTGTCTGAGACGCTTAACCATCAGTTGAAGCATTCGGTGATGTAACTGAGGGTCTTTAAAAAGAGTTTGAATAAATCTTTGAGCCGAAATACTAATCAAACGAACTGGAGATAGGGCAACAACATCATTTGAACGGGGCGATTCATCTAAGATGGCCATTTCACCAAAAAAATCTCCTCTCCCCAGAATAGCGAGTGCAACTGAGTTGTCTCCTGATAACCTGCGTCTGACTTTAATCCAGCCCGATACCACAAAGTAAACAGCATTACCCCAAGCATCTTCCATTAATACTAATCTATCTGAGGGATATTCGTGTTTTACTGCAACAGATAGGAGCCATTCCAAGGTTTCTGGGTTAGCTCCCTTAAATAGAGGAAAAAGCTCACTGAAAGCTTCTGTCTGCATGAAAATTAGGACTCTTTATGGTATCTTGTTTATTTTTTGATTTTCCCCAGCCTAAAGCCACAGAAAAACAACCGAGCGTGAATATCACTCGGTGGGTTGACGTTTCACAGGGTAATGCACACATCCCTCAAGAGGGTGGGTGACGCTTCCCTCCGCGTCCATTTAATGTCTCGGTTTGCCCACCTGGGACAATAATACCTCGCCTGAGCGGGCGGGGTTTAAATATATACTATAACTTATCTTTTCCCAATAGCGGTAACAAGCGTGGCCTGGTTTTAAACCACAAACTACTCTGTTTGCCGGATCTTACCATAATCTATATAACTTGATAAGTATAACTATACTTTTTCCGCGTTTTACTTAATCTAAAAATCATTACCAATCAGCAACGCCCTTTTTTTCATCAAGTAATCATAAAAAAATATTTAATTCCGATTTTAAAATTTGGTATAATCTAGTTCAGGCTTAATACAAGTTCCGATCAAAATAGCTAAAAAAACGGGCTAACCCGATTTTGGTTAACCCGCAAACTTGGGAACGCGCAAATAGATTACTTCTGCACTACCAACTTAACATTAGCGTTTTGTAGACCACGTTGCTTAACAGCAGCTAAGGTTTTGTTAACGGCATACTTCTGGTTGATGGAGTTTATTAACTCAGTTTGATTATGCTTCTTAGCAACACCCCATAAATCAGCGATTAAGTCAAAGGAACCATCACTATTACGAGACCAACCTAAATCATATTCGCCTTCGAGAACAGCAACGATATCGGAACGTACACGTTGGCCATTGTAGCCACGAACATCAGCATTAGTTTTCACTGTAACTCCCAAATCGCTTAGGGAAGTTTTTAAGATTTCAGCGTCAGTGATCTTAGTACGTAGTGTGCTGAAGTGAGACATTTGGGTTTCCTCCTAAATTTAAAATCGAAACAGAAACAACAACGGTTTTTATCGAACAACCACAACTCATAATCCTTGAATTTATTGTGAGTATATGTGGTTTTTTTGGGAACTGCTAGCAACTTTATCTAGTTTACTAGCCTTTACTCCTGTTTGGACCAGGAGAAAGCTTTTAGAACTCCAGCCTTCTATACTCTTCCTCTTTTTCTTTTTTTTCTTTATCTTCTTCGGCTGGAGCTGCAGCAGGCCGCGCACGTTTTCTAGCCCATTCCCTGAGAGCAGTAACTTGCTCTTCCATGGTCTTTGACAACGGTTGTGTAGCTTTAATTGCGGCAATAATATCTAGCTGCGTAAATTCTCTATTTTGAGCAAATGCTTCATACATAGCAGCGATTATGGCTTGCTCTATTTCTGCACCTGAAAAGCCATCGGATGAAAAGCCCTCGGATAAATTAGGAGTAGATAATTGATCCAGATTGAAGCGTTCAATATCTCGACGTCTTTTTATTAGGTGAATTTTGAAAATATCTTGGCGTTCTTCTTTGGTTGGTAAATCTACAAAGAAAATTTCATCAAACCTACCTTTTCTTAAAAATTCTCCTGGTAAACGTTCTACCCGGTTCGCAGTTGCCATCACAAATACTGGAGAAACTTTTTCCTGCATCCAAGTTAGGAATGAACCAAATATGCGACTAGAAGTACCTCCATCAGAATCAGCGGAACCTGTACTACCTGCAAAGGCTTTATCTAACTCGTCTATAAAGAGAATAGCAGGTGAAATAGATTCAGCTGTCTTGAGAGCATTTCGCAAGTTAGCCTCTGATCGCCCTACCATTGAACCATCGTATACCCGTCCCATATCCAAGCGTAGTAAAGGTAGACCCCAAAGACGAGATGTAGTCTTTGCTATTAGAGACTTACCACATCCAGGTATTCCCAAAATTAACATCCCTTTTGGTTGAGGTAGTCCATATTCTCGGGCACGCTCTGTAAAGGCATTGGAACGTTGTCTTAACCAACGTTTTAATTCCTCTAGACCACCTACAGCATCTATAGTCTCATCCTCTTCTATATACTCTAGAATGCCGTTGCGCTTGATGAGTTGTTTTTTCTCAGAAAGTACAATGTCAACTTCTTGTTCAGTTAGGCGTCCTGCTGTTACTTGGGCTTTACGATATACTTTTTCTGCTTCATCTTTTGTCAAACCCAAAGCTGCTTTCAAAAGTTTTTCTCTTGTTTCTGTCGAAATACGACGGTTTCTAGTATACTCTAGTTGTCGTGACAGAACTTGATTCAATTCCTTCATGTCTGGCAGTGGAAAGTCAAGGACAACTACTTCCTTTTCTAATTCTATGGGCACATTTTGCACAGGAGACATTAATATGATTGTCTTGTTTGTACCTTTAAAACTAGCGATCGCGTCTCTTAACCACCTAGTAACTGGTGGTGAGTCGATAAATGGATGTAAATCCTTGAATATATATATTCCAGCACCAGTATTAGGGTCTCGCTGCCTGACTACCCATTCTATAGCTGCCTCTGGCGAGACTGTATTATGCTGAGTCACATTTTTGCTCTGGCCATACTCAACAATACCGTGAGTTACTGTCCAAACAAATACTTTTGGGTGAGGTTTTGCTTGAGCTAATGCTGAAATTGCTTGCTCTGACCGCTCTTCCTCGGAGGTTACGAGGTAGATCAGAGGATATTGAGCTTGGATGAGAATATTGAGTTCTTCTTTCATAGTCCTCGATCTAATAGAGACGGTACAAAGTTTACAGTGGCTGAATTAATGTTTGATTTTTTTCCCTACCACTTATGACTTGTGAGAGCTTTATTATTGTCTCTTTTTGTCAGAAATCTCAATAATATTACCTCTTCAATTTAGTCAACCAATATTAGCAGGGAACTAACTCTTGCTCTCCCGGTTGAGCCTCAGACTTTTCCAATTCTGGGACTTGTTTAAGTGGGATATTTTTTTCGGCCAATACACTTGGCTGATTTTTTGTGGAGACCAGTTCTCCTTCTCTGATTACAACTGAGGTTGTACACTCTGGACAACTGTATACCCGGTGGGTCTGTCCATATCTTGAACTTTGCTCATCAATTACTTCTGGGTTTTCTAAGTAAAAAAGGATAGCCCTTTCTGCTATTGATGACATTGGTTCCGAGTCAACTGCAGCTCTTATTTTGAGCTTGCGATGCAGTTCTGGTTTAATATATAATGTAACTTTTTGCTTGTCTTGCATATGACAGTCAACTTGTTTACCCGGGTATATATCTTACATTAACGGCTATTTTCGGAAATGTCAAGCCGTTAAACCGCTTTAACTCTATTATTGTAACATTCCTTTACATCTCAAGACAATAACTCACCTAAAATCAAGACTGTATCATTTACTGTGTAAGACTTACAGATTTTTTAGTTTGTTATAATTCCTTGAATAAAGATTTTAAACAAAAACTGAAATTTTTTTTACCTTTATTGTTGGGGACAAAAATAATTAATAGTGTAATCAGTTTTTAATCAGGACTTATGCAGCACCGCTATATATGGCGTATTGTTTGGTGCTGATACTGATGGTATTTCTGGTGGTGAGAGTCTTGATTTTAACTTCCCTGGCGGGAAGTCCCGCGCTCTCCCATTGGCGGAGCAAGTGCGGCAGTTATTAGGGGAGCGTCGGGATGAAAGCCAGGGCAAATTCTTATAACGGGCAAGATGCCCATTCCACTTCCACAAAACTATTAATAATGGGCAAGATGCCCATTCCACAGCGCATTTATGGAACGCCTACTGAAGAAAGTAATGTTCTTCCCACGAACCTCCTTCGCATTTGATTAAACGCTCCGAGATAGCGATCGCTTCTTGATCTGAAGATAATCTAATCTTTTGTTCTACACCAATATTAATTAATTCCATTCCTAAACGGAGAAAATATGCACGTTCAATTTGATTATTAATTTCTTGTTCAATTATAATTCCTAAACCATTTTCTAGGTAAGATTTTTGGAGATCTAAGTTAAGCATTTTCACTATTGATTTAACTACATATTGTTGTTCTGGTCTTGCATTGGATAAAAGATTAATTATTGGTTGTTCCCAAATTAATTCAATATCAGCTTTAGTTGCCTGATTTTGTAACCAAACTTCTAAAGTTGAAACGGGCAAATCAATTGTTTCTTCATCTACTTTGGCAAAGCTATGAGCTTCAGCATAACTAATTTTTCCATCTTGATTATAATCTGCTGAAGTTACTATTTTACCTGTACGACTATAACCACTTAATCCGGCAAAAAAGCTGGAACTATAATCTTTGTAATCTGCTTCATTTACTTCTGGAGTACAACCAACTGAAGGTAAGGTTTTTATAGTAGCAAAAAAACCACAACGAGTCTGAAGTGCCAGAGGTTTATTGGGGTCGCCACCTTGATAAATGATATTAGCAAATGAGCCGGAAAAACATTGAGCCATCATTGTTACTACTGGAGTATCTTGGGGTAATTTATCTAACATTTGTGATAATTCCTGGACTGTTACAGGTTGATTTTCCCAAAGCATTAGAGCGTTGTCATTAGAATTGTTGGGGTTTTTAATTCCATGACCTGTAAAGTAAAAAAATATGGGGCGACGAAATGTTTCTCCAGCGGTTTTTTGGAACCAATTCTGGAGATTTGTGAAAGTTGCTTTACCTTGAACATCAGGAATTTCTGGTGCTTTAAATTGTTGGTTTCCTTGTTCATTAATGTAGCGAATTGTTGCTTTTCCATCATTGCCATTTGCGAAAAATATTGAAGCTGTTAATGGGTTATATCCCATTTTTTTTAGGGTGCGTTGAAAGTAAAGTACATTTTTTTCAATGGCAATTTCATTTTGTTCTTTAGTACCACCTCCTCCAAATACTAAAAAATTTGGTTCTTGTCGGTTAGTTTGGCAATTATTAGTTTTTAGTTGGCTGAATTTAGTTGAGTTATTCTTGGCAACTGCTAAGTTTTTGGAATTTCCGATAATCGCCAAAATTAATCCTAATAATATCTTGGGAAACTGAGATTTTCTGTACATAAATATAATTGATAATTGAGAATTATTTTATTAATTAGCTGGTTAGCAAACCCTAATTATTCTCCAAGGAGAATTACAAAATATTTCTCATAGCAGTCATTAATCCTTGAAAAACTCCTGTGAGAAAATCTAAATCTAAAGTTTCAATAGTGTCACTTTTTTGATGATAATTAGGATTTCGCATATTCGCAGTATCAGTAATCATTATAGCTTTATATCCTCTATCCCAAAATGGTGCATGATCACTGCGACGAATATCAGGAACGATTAAACCTCTATTTGGCACTGCCAACCACTGACAATTAGTTCCTATTTTATTCATATTTCTACTGATTTGGAACATATCAATAACTGTAAATAAGTTGCCAATTAATGCAATAAAATTACCCCGATCTGGATTAAAATATTTTTATCCAGGAGGATAACTTTGGGAATTGGGAGTAGAGTCAGAATAACCAAGCATTTCCAAAGATATCATTAGTCTAAGTTGTTGTTGTTTTTGTTTGAGTTTTTCTGCATAATGCTGACTTCCTAATAATCCATATTCTTCCATATCAAAGGCAACTAAACTAATTGGATATTTCAAGGGTTGAGAGGAAAATTCTCTGGCTAATTCTAGTAAAACTGCTACTCCAGTAGCATTATCATCTGCTCCTGGTGTACCTGGTTTTGTGTCATAATGAGCGCCAATTAATATTGGTGGTAATTCTCGTTTTTTATTGTTGTTCAAAGAGGGTAAATTTAAGATGAAATTTTGATGGGTTTTGCCTCTAACCTGAAATTCATCGATTTCTACATTTCCGAACTGTGATAATTGCTGATTAATATATTGTCTGGCGTAAAAATGTCCTGCTGATGCTAAATATGGGTCGCGATCGCGCACTATTTCTTTTAGATGATTATGTAATTTTGTTTGTAAGTAAAATTCCATTTCAGTTATCAGTTATCAGTTATCAGTACCTGCCATAATAGCGAGGCTTAAAATACGAAATCCGCTGTTTTTATCCTCTTCAAATAGGAGCCTTGAAACCATAATTTTTTGGTCATATTTTTCCAAATTCAAGTTGGGAAATAGTAATTAAAAATAGTCCTGATACCATAATTGCTGCACCTAATAATCGTTCTCTGAAGCCTTTTTCTTTGAGAATTATTTTTCCGAGAACTATACTAAATAATGCACTTGTTCTTTTGACTGAAATTACATAAGCAACAAAAGTTAAATTTATAGCTATCATTTGACATCCCATTGCTACGGAATTAATGATACCATATATTATTAATTTCCAGCCACCAGTTTTCAGTTTATATAGATTCTGATGAGATTTATATAAAGCAATTGGTAATAGCATGATTGATACTGTGAAGAACAAGGAAATTCCCCAAAAAATAGGTGAAGAATTTTGTATACCTATTTTATCAAAATTAGTGCTAATACTCCAAAGAAAGGCATCTAACAGGGCTAATCGCGAACCTCGATCAATAATTATTGCTCGGAAAGGAGCTAAATATCCTTTCTGTTTTTCTTTGAGATTAAATAGATAGGAACCTACTACAATAAATAACAACCCAATGATACCGAGTGGTTGAGGGAATTCTTGCAAAATTAATGGAGAAGTTATTAACAAAAATAAGGGACTAAGAGTGGAGATAGGAGCAACAACTGATAAGTTAGAAATTTTTATAGCTTTGAAATAAAAGATGTAACATATCCCATTCAAAGAACTACTGATAAATAAAGGAAACCAAAAATTATTTCCCAACTGAGGAATGTCAATCAAAAATAATAGAGGGCTTAAAAATAGAGCAGTAAAAAATGTTAGACTACATCCAATAATATACTCATCAAAACTTTTGAGTTGTGTTTTGTTATAAACATCTTTAACAGATTGAAGAAAAGCTACTGAAGTTGCTAAAAAAAGCCAAGGCATTAATTATTTTCCTGATTAATTTAAGTATAGGACTTACGACAAAAATGGAATTGTACACCATCTGTAAGGGTTAACAGCTATTAACCCCTACTAGACATGGTGGTTATATCATGTCCGCTGGAATATTTATACTTTGCTGGAAGGAAGGCAGAAGGGTTTCTTCCAGTTGTGACTTAATTCTATAGACAAACGATGTTACCGGAAAAGTAACATTTAAGACTTGGCACGGCATTACGTTCTTTTTCAACAGGTGTCTGATTTGTGATGCGATCGCCTGATTTTTTGTATAAAGTTAGGCACTTAAAGTAGGATGAGATTTTTTTGCCTCAGGTACAGCTAATTTATTTTCTGGTACTACTATTAAAGCTGGAGCAAGTGTTACAGTCTAGTATGAGTAGAAAGAACGTTAGAGAGTTTCGACTTAGTTAACAATTTACGTGTGTAAGCGATATAATACAGTAGTTCTCTTCACTAAAGGTTTTAGGCGGTAATGGTTTTGAAAAAGTACAAGGTTTTTGCTCATTAAAGCTCATGGATGTTAGGATTTTAGGTTTACAAGAGCCGAAAAATCAAGGGATAATTCTTCCTTCTTCCTCCTCTAAATTCCTTACTCCTCCTGTCTCGAGTCTCGAGTCTCCTGACTCCTACCCTCACCCATAAGACTTTTTCAGTAAACCCTAATTATTATTCATAAATAATCAATTATTTCCCCCCTATTCCCTATTTCCTACTCCCTATTTAATTAAGACTAATTGCTATAAAATAACTTTAAAGCTAAATCTGGTCTGTCTGTAATTAATGCGAATACTCCTTGTTTGACAATTTCAGCCATTAATTTTTCATCATTAACTGTCCAAACATAGATATTCTTTTTGATCAGTTTCATCCGCCCTACAAAACCTAATTTGATTAACTGATAATTAGGGGAAACAAAATCAGCTTTAGTTGTAAATAAACGAAATTCTGGGAAAATTTCTGATAATCGAGTAGCGATTAAATTTTTGGGTTTTCCAAGTCCTAATAACAACCCAGTTGTAATTTTATTATCTACTTTTTTAACAGCAATAATCGCAGCATCAAGAAAAGATTTAATTACATAATCTTGATAATCTAAATATTTTTTGACTAAATTAATTATCTCCAATTCATATCCAGCTTCTTTCAATTCAATATCAAGTTTAATTTTCCCCTGGCACAACTTCAGCACATCTTCTACCAATGGTACTTCAAAACCTTTTTGCTGTGAAATATCTAAAAGTTGTTGATAAGTCAAATCGTTAATTTTTATCCCATCAATTGATTCATCGTGAAAGGCAATAAATAAATTATCCTGAGTTTTTCTAACATCAAATTCTACCATTGGAACTCCTAACTCAATGGCTTTGGCAAAAGATGCTAAAGTATTTTCAAACTTCACCAAGCCAGATGCACCCCGGTGAGCAATAATTAATGGTTTAATAGTCATTATCAAAAATTAGAAATCAGAAGTCAGAAGTTGAATTCTTACTGTTACTATTATTTGATATAGCATTTCTCATAAAGATGAGGTACAGTTACGATCCCCCTAAATCCCCCTTGAAAAGGGGGACTTTGAAGACTCCCCCCTTTTTAAGGGGGGCAGGGGGGATCTAAAACTGTATCTCACCAATTTGAGAATATAGCGTTTCTCAAATATCCGCACCAGTAATGGTAACTGCTATAAAATGTCGCAATATTACCGAAAAATCCAGGTTTAAAGCTTCTCCTTTCAAGGAGAAAAAAGCGGTCGTTTGCGGAGCAGTCCGTTAGGATGGGATGGATAGGTTACCTAACCATATCCAATCGACCAAGACAAGAAAAAAAATTTCCTTTTTAACCAATCCTCTTCTTTTTAAGAAGAGGTAATTATTAATTATTAATTATTAATTATTGAAGAGCCAATTATCCTTCCTAATAATATCAACATTTAGTAGGGGCGGGTTGGTTTTTCAAATTAATAATATCAAATTCAGTAGGGGGAAAGTTTAGCTACAAAGTTAGCTGTATCAGTCCAGTCCACTACAACTTTATATGTCTTTGGGCTGATTTTTTTTAATTCCTCATATTTAGTCTAATCTAGAGCTATCGCTATATAACTATAGAATAGCTATGACAAATACACCTACAAAACCACCCTCAAGGCCAAGGCCAGTAAAATTTGATGAGTGGATTGCAATATTTGTAGCCTTCGCGACTTTTGGCAGTATATTTTTCTGGGCAACAACTAGAGAAAATAACGGGTTTAATCTACTTTCTAAACCCATGCTTTCTTCACCTCTATCTGACACTGTTGATAGTCCCGATATTGCTGCTGAAGGATCAATCTTTAGCTTAGGCACACCTCAACTTAAGACTCCTAATGGTGAGTCAGCATCAAATCTCGATCGAGCATCTCTAAGTTCTGAAGAATTAGGAACAAGTCTAGCTACTTTAACTCCTATTACTGATACTGTTGAGAAGTTAGAAGCAAATACTGAGGATTTGGATCGAGTCAAGACTAAAATTGAGAGAAAACCTAAATTAGCTCAAACTCGAGAAACAAGTAAGAAAGAAACTGCTCCACGAGTTGCCAAGAATTTAACAGCATTAGGCATTGGGAAAATATTATCTGAATCTCTACCTACTACATCACCGGAAGTTAAAAATTCTCCCATAGCAACTGAGACTTTACCTGTTGCACCTCCTATTCCTACTCCAAGAAAAGAGTCGCCCCAAGTAACTGAAACTTCTTTACCTCCAACAACAGTGCCATCTCCTAGTGGCAGGGTTAAGTTTTCTGATGTTCCTAATAGTTATTGGGCAAGTAATTTTATTCAATCTTTGGCAGAACGGGATATTATTACTCAGGTTAATAATGATAAATTCGAGCCAAATAAACCTGTAACGCGAGCTGAATTTGCTGCTCAAATTCCTAAAGTATTTGAGGAAAAATCAATTAGAAAATCTGTTAATTATGAAGATGTAAAAGCAGATTCAACGGCTCAAACGGAAATTCAAAGAGCGACTAAATCTGGTTTTTTAAGTGGGTATCCAGGAAATGTTTTTCGCCCAGAACAGGAAGTATCACGATTACAGGTATTAGTTTCTTTAGCTAGTGGCTTAAATCTGGAAATTCCATCTAATTTTGATGAGGTTTTAAGCATTTACAAAGACAAGGAAAAAATACCGGATTGGGCGAAGGAAAAAATAGCTGCCGCAACTTCTGCTGGATTAGTCGTGAATCATCCAGATGTGAAAAATTTGAATCCGAATCAACCTGCTACTCGTGCTGAAGTTTCTGCAATTTTTTATCAGGCGTTGGTAAAATTAGGAAAGGTTAAACAGGTTTCATCTAAGTATATTGTGAGTCCGAAAAAAGAGAATTAGCTATCTTTTTGGCGTTGCACAATTAGGAATGATGAAAACCGAAAGTAGATATTTTTGGATAACTATTTCCTCAATATATGTACAGTTGAAAATCTATTATCATTCTTGAATGTGCAACCCCATCTTTTTTGATAAGCGTTCAGCTATGAGCTGTCAGCTCTCAGCTTTTTAATATTAAAGTAACTATAAGTTGAGCTAATGAACAATTTTATTCATAATTTTTAGGTAAGCATTCAGCTGTCAGCTAAAAGCTATTAGCTATGAATTATCAACTCATTATCACACCGAAAAAGGAATTAGCATCTAAAGAGTTACATAAGAATGAAATTGGTAATCAGCTAACCTTAGAGTTACTTGATTCTTTACAAAAGCTGAATGCTAAATGCTAATAGCTGAATACCTACAGTTTTAGTTCTCCTTTGAGACTAATTCCTGATAAACGTGAGAATGGGTTAATCACTCATAGCTGTTTCGTTATGCTATATGAAAAATATTATTCATTACAGCGCTTTTCAGTTGAGTAGACCACTAAATTCATTGTTAGGAGTCAGGAGTCAGGAGTCAGGAGTCAGGAGTTAGGAGTTAGGAGTCAGGAGTCAAGAGTTAGGAGTGAAGAGTCAGTATCATTGTGGTTTATTCATCATTAAACCGCTGTAATGGATAATTATCTCTCCCTTTTAGGGAGAGGATTGACTAAAAGGAAAAAATTTATTTTTTTCTCCTTAAAAGAGGAGGCTTTTAACCTGAATTATTTAATTATTAATTATTAATTGTTAATTATTAATTATTCGGTAAAGCTCCTCTGCAAGAGGCTAAATAATAGTTATAGTTGACGGCTGAATGTTTACCTTTTTTGATGATAATTTTTTCTGTAAATAATTAATTTATCAAAACCCGGTTTCTTCTAGAAACTGGGTTTTTAATTTTCTTATTAGGGAGTAGGAATTCAGCAATTAACAATTAACAATTAATAATTAATAATTACCTCTCTCTTTTAGGAAGAGGATTGACCAAAAAGGAAAAAAAATTATTTCTCAAGTGGAGATTTGATATGGTTAGGGAACCCATCCATCCCATCCTAGGTCATGCTCCGCCAACGACCGTTTTTTCCCCTTGAAAGGGGAGGCTTTAAGGGTGAATTATTTAATTAATAATTATTAATTATTCGGTAAGGAAGATGGGTCGATAACAAGCAAAAAATATTTACCTTGTCAGTTGTATGACTAGAAAAAAATATGATTAATTATGACAGATAACTCTCCATAAGTAGTCGTGCTTTTATGAATTTCCTAGTTGAGAGAGAACAGCGAATAGAGAATAGGGAACCCACCCCTAACCCCTCCCAGGAGAGGAATAATTGATAATTTATGAATAAGATTGGAGATTTATAATAAAATATGTAATTAATTTTGCATCAGCACTAATGTGTAATTAATTTTGCATAAGCACTTGACATAAAATAATTATAATCTAGTACCGGTTCGGAAAAATAGTGCAAGACCTTGCTAAAGACTTCAGTTATTAATTAATAAGTAAGTAAGAGCAATATTTTTAACGATTCGTTTCCTAAGAGTGAAGATATCTTATTCTTACTCCCTACTCTCCAGAAAACGTACTATTTTTTTTTCAAATTGGTCTAATTGCTATATAGCAATCCTAAATTGGTCTTCAACAATTAATAATTAATAATTAATAATTAATAATTACCTCTCCTTCAAAAGAAGAGGATTGACTAATCATGAAAATTTTTATTTATTATCCCCTATCCAAGGGGAGGCTTTAAACAACAATTTTTCGCTAACAAGTTTTATAATAGTTAATTTAAGCTGAAAATATTGAAAATTCTTACTCCTGACTCCTGTAGGGGTGATTCCCGAATCACCCCTACCACAAAAACATTACAACCTAAACAGGATTGCTATATATAAAAAATTAAAAATCTATGCTTGAAACAATACAAAAATTATTAGTAAATCTAGCTCAAATGTTTACAACTCCTCTACTTTTCATAGGGGATACTTATATATCTTTAAGTTTACTTTTCCAATTAGGTATATATTTAATTATAGTCCTGCTCTTAGGTAGACTATTCAAAAATTTACTCAAAAAAGTATTGTTAGTAAAACTAGGCATAGATAAAGCTAACCGAGAGGCAATATCTACAATATTTAGCTATGGACTCAGCACTCTAGGTATAATAATTATTCTCCAAACACAAGGCTTTAATGTCTCCTCATTAGCAGTTTTAGCTGGGGGTTTGGGTGTAGGTATTGGTTTGGGATTTCAGAACATTACTAAAAACTTTATTAGTGGTTTGAATGTACTAATAGAAAGACCTATTAAAATAGGAGATTTTATTAAATTAGAGAATGATTTAGGTTTTGTGGAAGAAATTGGTTTGCGTTCAACTAGAATTAGAACATTAAAAGATAGTCATGTAATTATTCCTAATGGAATGTTAATAGAAGGGAAAATACATAATTTAACCTACGATAATTTTAAAGGTAGGATTGAAGTTGATGTTTTTGTTTCTGATGATAGTGAGCCAGTATTAGTTACGGAAGCTATATTAATGTCAGCTTATATGGAACCAGCAGTATTACGAGAACCTCCTCCAAAGGTTTTGTTTTTAGGGTTTCAAGATAATGCTTTTAAATTTCAATTATGGGTATGGGTAAATGAAATTTATAATCAACCGGTTTATATGAGTTCTTTACGGTTTCTAATTCAGCATAATTTGCATCAACAAGGTATTTTAATTCCTTGGGATCATTTTAATATATATCTTCATCATCCACAGGATTCTAACAATTTAGAATCATCTCAAAATACTCTTCTTCATGGGTTAAAAAATCATCATTCTATATCTAATAAACCTCTATCAGCTAGGGATTTATTAGTACAAGTTACTTATTTTGAAAACTTTACTAAAGTGGAGTTAAGAAAACTCATAGAAGTAGGATATAGAAAACGTCTCAAGCCATTAGATTTTTTATTCCATGAAGGAGATCCTGGTGATGCTTTTTATATTATTCTTTCCGGTTCAGTAGAAGTTTTTGTGGAAAAAATTAATAAACATTTGACTACTCTAAAAGCAGGGAAATTTTTCGGAGAATTAGCTTTAATGTTAGGTATTCCTCGTACAGCTTCTGTTAGAGCAATTGAAGATACTATTTTATTTGCGATTCATAAAAAAGGCTTTGAAAAAATATTGCATGAAAATCCAGAATTAGCAGAGGTAATTGTGCAAGAGTTGGCTAAACATCAAGAGGAATTATCTGAGCGTCAAAATGAACTTAGAGATTTGGGATTAGTTGATGCAGAAGAAGATGATAAAAATCCTGTAGTTTGGGTAAGAAATCGTCTCAAAAATCTGTTTGATTTATAGCAGGGAATAGGGAATAGGGAATAGGGAATAGGGAATAGGGAATAGGGAATAGGGAACAGTTATCAGAATATTTCTTAATAATTAATGAATCAAAAAAAGGTCGATTCTACTAAAATTTGTACTTATTGATTTATAGTAGGGAACAGGAAATAGGGAACAGTTATCAGAATATTTCCTAATAATTAATCAATCAAAAAAAGGTCGATTCTACTAAAATTTCTACTTAAGGCTATTTGCATATTTAAGAGTGCTTTGACTAACCATTGAACTTTTCTACTTATCAGGGGAATAGGGGTTGGGAGACCAAACCCCTACTAAAAAATTAGGGAACACTTAACTCGGAATAGGGAACAGTTATCAGAATATTTCTTAATAATTAATGAATCAAAGAAAGGTCGATTCTACTAAAATTTCTACTTAAGGCTATTTGCATATTTAAGAGTGCTTTGACTAACCATTGAACTTTTCTACTTATCAGGAGAATAGGGGTTGGGAGACCAAACCCCTACTAAAAAATTAGGGAACACTTAACTCGGAATAGGGAACAGTTATCAGAACATTTCCTAATAATTAATGAATCAAAGAAAGGTCGATTCTACTAAAATTTCTACTTCAGACTATTGGCATATTTAAGAGTGCTTTGACTAACCATTGAACTTTTCTACTTATCAGGGAAATAGGGGTTGGGAGACCAAACCCCTACTCAAAAATTAGGGAACACTTAACTGGGAACAGGGAACAGTTATCAGAACATTTCCTAATAATTAATGAATCAAAGAAAGGTCGATTCTACTAAAATTTCTAGTTAAGGCTATTGGCATATTTAAGAGTGCTTTGACTAACCATTGAACTTTTCTACTTATCAGGGAAATAGGGGTTGGGAGACCAAACCCCTACTCAAAAATTAGGGAACACTTAACTCGGAATAGGGAACAGTTATCAGAATATTTCTTAATAATTAATGAATCAAAGAAAGGTCGATTCTACTAAAATTT
>NZ_JAAHHT010000066.1:0-2964 GCF_010672085.1 Okeania sp. SIO3I5 | reverse complement strand
AAAAATTAGGGAACACTTAACTCGGAATAGGGAACAGTTATCAGAATATTTCTTAATAATTAATGAATCAAAGAAAGGTCGATTCTACTAAAATTTCTACTTAAGGCTATTTGCATATTTAAGAGTGCTTTGACTAACCATTGAACTTTTCTACTTATCAGGAGAATAGGGGTTTGGAGACCAAACCCCTACTCAAAAATTATGGTTAATTTGTTGGAAGTGATTAATATATTTATTAACTATTGTAATTCTCAATTTTCCTTTTATTCAACTATGAAACCTACCTCAGCATTTTTAATAATTTTAATTTCAAAAAAAATTTGCTTCTGGCAGGTTCTTCCAGTTGTTGCTTAAGCGAAAATCTCGACAAAATCATCACCACTAATATCGCTTGCCGCTACACCCTGCAAAGTAATAGAAAGTTCGTCAGCAGTAATGCTAGTGTCGCTACCTACCTGAGCAATTGTCAAATTCTCAAACGTCAGACCACCCCTTAAACGAATCAAATCTATTCCATTTTCAAAATCAGTGATAATATCATTCCCAAAACCAACTCGGAAGTCAAACATATCCGCACCAGTTCCACCACTAATAATATCATCACCCTTATCCGCACCAATAACATCGCGACCAGCACCAGCATCAATAATATCGTCACCTTTACCTGAATGGATTAAGTCGTTACCATCCAAACCTTGGATAGTATCATTACCCCCAAACCCATGAATGTATTCAGTTGCATCAGTTCCAATTAACTGATCATCTGCAGTTGTACCCATTATCTTATTGGAAGTAATTAGAGACTGAGTTTCTTCCCAAACTTCTCCTGCTATCTGTCGCCCTAGAGACCTACCATTGACATCCCCATCCTCAAAGTGAATGCCTCCGAAAAGACGAGAAAGACCAGCTTCATCAGCAGCTTGACTAAAAGTTGCCCACTCCAGAGTTGTAGTATTTACAGGTGTCACCCCAGATTCAAAACGAGACTCACCAGGAGCAAAAGTTACCGAAGCACCGAACTGATCATTGCCAGTAAACCGTTGGAGAATTTCTGCGCCAGAAGCACTGAAAGCACTATGACCAGATGTATATTCAGCAAAGGGAGGAGAAGGATCGCTACCAGGAGTCTGATAGGTGAGGAAATCAGTTGCCAGAATTGTTTGAGTTCCAAGTCCAGGACCTGCCCAAGCTTCAATAGCATAACCACCAAGTTCTTGATTAAACTCCCCAATCAAACCTAGTTCCCCTAATTCCCGAACTGTACGCACGGGACGAGTATAGTCGTAGAAAACTTTAGCTTCCCAAGTGGCAACACCAGCATCAAATACTGCGTTACCTAAATTCAAGAAGAGTTCCACGTCCTGATCTAATGTATTCTCATCTCTGGCAGAAACAAATTGACCGAAACTCATCCAGGTTCCTGGTGGGAATGATGTACCACCTGCATCTTCCCAAAATTCTGCAATTAACTTTTGTTCGTCTGTCAGATTCGCGCTAAAATTGACTACTTGTTCTGCTTGTTCAATAAATCCTGGATTGATAATAGTGCCAACAATCTCTGGACTAATTGTAACTACAGACTGGTCTGCCAAAGTAATTGTACCTGCATCCAAGTCTACCTGACCATCTACCAGCAAAAATGGTTCTGGTGCTACTGGTCGTAGTGCGCTACCTGATTCGAGACCAAAGGGTATTAAATTACCCCACTGTGGAGTCAGGAAGTTTTGTACTCGACCATCAGGATCGTCAATAGGAACATTTTCGGGAGTCCAAAGCTCTATATTAATCTGGTCTCCAGCAGGATTTTGAGGTTGATAACCAGTGATATCGGAGTAGGGAGTACCATTACCATTGGGGTCATCCCCTAGTTGGTTGGAACCGTCATTGTGACGGAATGCTAATAGTGCTTGACCGGAAACATTACCAATACCAGCAGGAGTAGTAGTATCGGTAGTAGTATTATTGGGGTCTAATTCCAGAGTCGCCATCACTCCATTGAAAACTTCTACTTGATCCGGGAATAAATCTGTCAGCACCCGGTAAGCAGAAAAACTCATGGCCTCAGCTTTATTAGCTTCTGTGTTTTCAAATTCAGGGCGTTGTAGATCGTCTCCTAATTGAGTTGCCACTGCTGATGGATCGTAAGCTGCCCAAGCATCATAGATGGCTGTGTGTACCATAGAATAGGCACGGGAGGCAACAGTAGGACCGACACGGGTATTAATCACTGCTTGTTGGACTGCGCGGTCCCATAGCACTGAAATAGTGGGTGAAGGATCGTCAACTGTTACGAGTTGAGTGTTGGGGTCAACTTGAAGTTCGGTCATAGGTATATTTGAGAATAATAGTTTTGTTTGTTGTTCTAGTAGATACTTCTAGAGTGTATTTCGGTTGTGTAAAAAGTCAAAATACTCAGGAAATTAAGCGGTAAAGTGTAATTTTACCTATAACTTGGGATCTCAGGTATGTTTATAGTTAGTTCAATTTTCTGAATATGTTCGTTCTAATTCCCATGAATACAACTCACTAACATTCGTTAGTGTATATACAGGAATAATTTTCAATCATGTTATCCTAGATTATGGATATCTTGATGAGAACTTGACTATTTTTAAAATCAGACATAGCATGGCTTTTAGGTGTTAAGTTCTATGTGTCAGATAGGCGAAATATAAGTTTTATACTTATTTGCTTTATCTTCACTATGATAAACAACTTTTTATCTGAGTAGCAATAGTATAATTATGGATTTTAACAATATTTTTGTCAATAAAAAACTAAAAAAATAAGTGATAATACGAATAACAATTATCCGGATTTAGATTAACTAAATTGTATATAGCATTTCTCATAAAGATGAGGTACAGTTACGATCCCCCTAAATCCCCCTTGAAAAGGGGGACTTTGAAGACTCCCCCCTTTTTAAGCTATGCTTTATAAACATCTTTCTTAACATAAAACTTG
>NZ_JAAHHT010000065.1:35433-41339 GCF_010672085.1 Okeania sp. SIO3I5 | reverse complement strand
GTCACTCTAAGCGCTGAGAGGGGAGGAATTTAACCTCCATAGGCCATGAGTTTTTAACCTTTTGGTTAAAGGGTCATGTTGCATCTTGGCTTCTTTGACCCAACGAGTCGCACTCAACCCAACCTACAAATACTAGAATTTCCTTTGATAAATGTAGCGATAAGTGGCATTAATTAATTTGAATAGCAGTAGGTTGGGTACAACTCAGTGAAACCCAACAAAGCCATACCAAATTCAAAACAGGTAGTTAGAGTTGGGTTTCGTTACCTCAACCCAACCTACAAAAACTATAACGTTGCAGTTAGGGGTATGACCCCTCATAGCGCTAAAAAATCAGAAAACATTACCGTAGGGGTTTGGTTTCCCAACCCTCATCTAAAATCAGGAACCCAACCTACAAAAACTATAACGTTGCAGTTAGGGGTATGACCCCTCATAGCGCTAAAAAAATCAGAATTATCTTCCCGCAGTAATTATTAGTGGAATTTTGAAATTTTCCTCTATTTCCACAATCACTGAATTGTATTGAACTGTAATAAACATCTCCAAAAATTCAAAACGTGCTAAACTAAGCAAGAAATTAATTTGGAGTTAAACTAATGAGTAAAGTCTTTATATATGCTGAATACCAAGTATCAATTCCTTTTACTGAAATTAATTGGGAACCTATTAATGTAGACATGAAAAAATTTCCAGGGTTAAAATCAAAAACTTGGTTGAGTGGTTTAAATACTCATAGTGTAGGTGGTTTTTACGAATTTGATTCTGTAGAAAATGCACAAAATTATATTGATAATTTATTAATTCCATTTGTTAAACAAGTAAATGGAAATCTTAGTGTCAAGCTTTTTGATGGTGATGTTACAAAAGAAGCTTCTTTTGGCATGGATTCACCTTTTTATAATAGCTAGTTACCTAGAGTTTGCTGATTAACTTTCAAAGAATTTATAGATAAAGACTTTAGCTTTTTTTCGGTCGAAAAAAGTGCCAGTTTTTCATTCTCTAGAGCTTCAAAAAATTAGTATTTTTGTCGGAAAAGGGCTTAAAAATCAAGGGATAATTTTTCTCTGACCTACCTAAAAAAAACTTTTTCAGCAAATCCTAATTAATTTTGAATATCTGACAACTGAACAGCTAGTTTCAATAGTCTCCCAATTATCTTCCCGCAGTAATTATTAGAGGTTTTGATGGATTTAAAATTAGTTAAATTCCTAGCAGAAATAATTAACAACTTAATCCCAGAAGAAAAACAGGTTTTGAAGGCAATGGTTAATTTAATTCAGGATAATAACCAACCTGAAAATCAGTCTTGGCATGAATTTATTGAAAACATTTATGGCATTATTCAAGATGAAACTTTTGTCAGACATTCTCAAGGTAATTTTGAGCAGAGAGAATTATTTGAATGATTTATTTAGAGGTACACCCACGCGGGCAAGATGCCCGCACTGGAAACATTATTTAAGATGAAACTTTTGTCAGACATTCTCAAGGTAATTTTGAGCAGAGAGAATTATTTGAATGATTTATTTAGAGGTACACCCACGCGGGCAAGATGCCCGCACTGGAAACATTATTTAAGATGAAATTTTTGTCAGACATTCTCAAGGTAATTTTGAGCAGAGAGAATTATTTGAATGATTTATTTAACTGAAATTACCATTACTAAAACTTTATTAAAGCCAGAAAATCCAAGCCTATTAATCGGAATTAGATGGGAAACCTATCAAGCATTATTGTTAGATTTAGCAGAAAATCCTAGTAAAAAATTGACCTACGACCAAGGATCATTATAAATTATGACTCCCTTGCCAGAACATGAAATTAATAAAGGTTTTTTAGGACGACTGGTACAAACAACTACAGAATTTTTAGGGTTAGAAATATCAAGTCTTGGTTCGACAACATTAAGTCGAAAAGATTTGCAAAAAGGGGTTGAACCTGATGAATGTTATTGCATCACTAATGAGGAAAATGTCAGAGGAAAATATAGCAACTATTGTTAAAATTTTAGAATCTGTTCCTGATGCACAACAGGAGAAAATAATTCAGCATTTACGAGAATATATTGCCGATATTGAAGATGAATTAAAATGGGATAAATCTTTTCAGAAAACACAAAATAAGTTAGTAGAAGTAGCGAGACTTGCTAAACAACAAATTCCTCAAGGAAAAAGACAAACAATGGATTATGAGCAGTTATGAAATCTGCTACTTTAACCGTCTTTTTGGTCAGAATATCATGGGTTGCCTCTAAAAATTCGTCTAGCTACACGAAAAGCTTATCGTTTGTGGTCAAATAATCCTTTTCATCCCTCTTTACACTTTAAATGTATTAATAGTGATGAAGATATTTGGTCAGTTAGAATTACCCGAAATTATCGCGCCATTGGAATTTTGCAAGAGGATATAGTGACATGGTTTTGGATTGGAAGTCACGATAAATATGAGCAGTTTTTTGGGTAAATTTAGAGATTAGGAATTAGGCAGCATTTCAATTTAATTGAAAAAATTCCTTTCGCTCTTTTTAATTAAGAATTTTACAGCGGATTCCACCTTAGTATGGTACAGCTATGACAGCCTAGAAGGCTGTTTTACAAAGGTATTTGTACAACATAAACTTGGAATCCATTGTATCCATCTAACTAAAATAATGAGGCACAAATCTACTCAAATCTTGAGTCACAATTTCCTCGTCTTCCCTAACACAAATACCAGCAGCTTCTCCACCAATAACCCAAGCACCAACTACAGGATAATAACCATCAAAATTCGGCAATTGATAATAGGATTGATAAATTAAAGGTTCGTCTTCATATATTCCTTCCGTTTGATATTCTCTATCTCCAAAATAAACAGTAATATTTCCACCTTCCCTAGAAAAAACTGGTTTACTCAAATAGGGATGAGATAATTTTACCGAGTCAAAATAGGCAGGCAATAAATTAGGATGATCTGGAAAAAATTCCCAAAGAATAGGCAGAATAGCTTTATTACTCCAAATTAATTTCCAAGCTGGTTCGATTAACTTCATCGGTTCTAATAATAGATATTTTCCGAATTTTTCTCGCATCATCCATTCCCAAGGATACAACTTGAATAAGTGACGAATAATTTGATTATCCAAATCGCAAAAAACTTCTAACTCCTCACTCCAACCAATATCATCAATATAAATATGTTGAGTATTTAATCCTGCTTGAATTGCCAAATCTCGCAAATATTCGACTGTTCCCAAATCTTCCAAAGTTTCTTTTTCACAACTGAAATATAAAGTCTCTCCTGCTAAACCATTCATTTCCTCAAAACCTGCCAATAACTTTTCATGCACAGAATTAAATTGATCGTCTTCGGGAAACATTTCCTCCAACCAAGTCCACTGCACCACAGCAGTTTCCAAGAGTGCAGTCGGTGTATCAGCGTTATATTCCAATAACTTCGGTGGGTTGACACCATCATAAGCTAAGTCAAAACGACCATAAAGACTGGGATCATCCCGTTCCCAAGACTGACGACATAATTCGGCAAACTCTGGCGGAATGCACAATTGAGAAAAACGGTTTTCTTCAATAATTCGTTCCGCTGCTTCAATATACAATTCTTGTAAAGTATTGGTTGCTGCTTCCAATTCATTTATTTCTGAAGCGCTGAAATGATAGCAAGCTGCCTCATTCCAATATAGTTCACCGTACATATTATAAAAATGAAAGCCAACCGCTTCACATTTCTGCTGCCAGTTGGCGCGAGGTTCAATACTTATCCGTTTCATTTGCTGCTTTATTTTTAACTTTCCTGGCGGGAAGTCCCGCGCTCTCCATCCCCCCTAACCCCCCTTTGGAAGGGGGGAGGGGAGCGTCGGGATGAAAGCCAGGGCCAGGATTCGGATACCTTCATAAGCTAAACATTCATAGGCCCAAGACACAAGCTAGGAGAATTTTGTTATTATCAATGTCAACACAGGGGGAGGACATCACCTCTGTCATGCGCAGCGGTCAGGGTTTCCCAGACTGAAGAATCCCTATAATTCCCGTAAGGGCAACGTCGGGAGTATGTCAAGAAAAGAGGGAACAGGGAACAGGGAACAGGGAACAGGGAACCCACCCCGAACCCCTCCCAGGAGGGGAATAATTGATAATTTAGAAAAGACGGAATAGGGAACAGGTTCATAAACCCAGTTTCTGCGTAAGTCGTGATTTTCTCAACCTTTGCCACCGCCTCTACCGCCAAAACTACTACCACCTCTACCACCTCTACTACCAAAACCTCCTCTATTGACAGTACCAACAGAAGTTGTAGACCTTCCCGAAGGACTGTTGACAATACCCGCATTACTGGGAACTGGTTGATAGCTACCACTGGTGCTTCGATAATAGAATCTGCTACTAGACCTAGATCGATAGTAGTACGGACCATAATAATACCCAGATGGATAACTACCATCGGTTATCAGTTCGCATTTTTCAATTCCTCCCCATTCTGTACGACAGTCTTCGAGACTTCTATAGACTTCCCGACGCCTACGAGATGTGCAAGCTGTTATGGAAATTGAAGAGATTAATACTAAGGAAATAATAATAGTTCTCTTAATTTTTCTTGGTTCAGTCATTTCAGTTATCAGTTATAGAATGGAACAGTGAATAGGGAATAGGGAACAGGAAATAGGAGTGAAAAACATTTCCTAGTTTAAGATTCATCATCAGTCTATAGTCTTAACCAGTTCTTTCTTCGCTATCTCAGTACCACCTGATGAACCTAGAGACTGAAAATACTGATGTTTATTCTTTTCATCTCTTTAAAAGAGTATCCTATTGACCTTATTTTTTGGCGTTGGTAAATGCGTAATGCTTTTGTCTTAAATATCTATGAAAAAATTATAGTTGTACAGTTCATAAATATTGAAGAAGATTACCATTACACCAACCCCTATTTTTTGGTTATAGACTTAGGATGATTACTGCTACTTCCATCATAGCTGCTCAACCGAAAAAACCCTCAAATTATAATATTTGCTTTAGGATGAGCGATCGCCTCTGGTCAGTTATCAGTTATCAGTTATCAGTTATCAGTACCGACCGGAGTAGGGGAGTAGAGGAGTAGGGGAGTAGGGGAGTAGGGGAGATAGAATTTGTCTCTAACCTCTAACCCCTGGTTTACCATCAGTGATCGCTCCTGATCAAGAGTAGTGAGTAGAGCAACATGGTTTAGATAAGACTAAAACTCATTAAGGTGGGATTATTAGACATCTCCAGAAAAGAGGGAACAGGGAACACTTAACTGGAAAGGGGAGTAATATCATGTGCGGATAATTAGTGATAAAAAACTTTCTCCTTGTTGTTTCAAACTCTCTTATCTTCACTCCTGACTCCTTACTCCTGACTTCTCCATCTTTATTTATAACTATTCAACCGGACATATAGCAATCCTAAATAGGTCCTAACAATTCAAAAACTAGAAATAAACTCCAAAACTCTTACCCATTGCCCATTGCCTATTCCCTATTGCCAAAAATAAAGCAGGATTTTTGCCACGAATATGCGGAGGATTGCTATAGTATAATTGATAATTTATGGATAATAATTGATTTTATTTTTGATTTATGGAGAAGTCTATTAGAGTAGCTCTTTAGATTACACCAAAAAAATCCTTAACTGAACGGTATTAGACTATAAATGGCTAGTTAAATCTTATCAATTAAGTACCAAAAATCAAAAAGGTGCTAAACTAAGCAATAAATTAATTTGGAGTCAAAGCGATGAGTAAAGTCTTCCTATATACTGAGTACCAAGTATCAATTCCTTTTACTGAAATTAATTGGGAACCTATTAATTTAGAGATGAAAAAATTTCCAGGGTTAAAATCAAAGACTTGGTTGAGTGGTTTAAATACCCATAGTGTAGGTGGTTTTT
>NZ_JAAHHT010000065.1:0-35333 GCF_010672085.1 Okeania sp. SIO3I5 | reverse complement strand
TACCAAGTATCAATTCCTTTTACTGAAATTAATTGGGAACCTATTAATTTAGAGATGAAAAAATTTCCAGGGTTAAAATCAAAGACTTGGTTGAGTGGTTTAAATACCCATAGTGTAGGTGGTTTTTACGAATTTGATTCTGTAGAAAATGCACAAAATTATATTGATGGTTTATTAATTCCATTCGCGAAACAAGTCAATGGAAATCTTAGTGTGAAGCTTTTTGATGGTGATGTTACTAAAGAAGCTTCCCTCGGTATGGATTCACCTTTTTATAATAGCTAATTCTCTTAATTCGTGTATCCGTGCCATAATCCCTGTGAGCTTTCTTCTTTGTCTAAAAATTAATTAACTCCCAACAGTTGATTAATTGATAATGGATGATTTTTATAGCTGAATACCAAGTATCAATTCCTTTTACTGAAATTAATTGGGAACCTATTAATTTAGAGATGAAAAAATTTCCAGGGTTAAAATCAAAGACTTGGTTGAGTGGTTTAAATACCCATAGTGTAGGTGGTTTTTACGAATTTGATTCTGTAGAAAATGCACAAAATTATATTGATGGTTTATTAATTCCATTCGCGAAACAAGTCAATGGAAATCTTAGTGTGAAGCTTTTTGATGGTGATGGAACTAAAGAAACTTCCCTCGGTATGGATTCACCTTTTTATAATAGCTAATCATAACCAAGCGTGATAAATGTTTGTTACATAAGGTAGGGACGTTGCATAAGAAAAATGCGTTTCATGTCGCGCAGCGAAACCTACCTACGAAGCTATAACGAATATCTTACTAGCTTTATTTTTTTCAATTAATTATTCATTATTCATTATTCATTATTCATTATTCGCCAAACGTCCTTCTGCTTGACCAAATCTAACGTAATGTTCTAACCCATTAATAAAAATACCATTTGCTACAGCATCAGCAACTCCAGGGTAACTTGCCAGATAAAATTCCTCATCAAAAGCAAACTGAGGCGATCGCCCTTCCGAAAAACCAAACTCTAACCAATGCTCAAACCCACTACTAAATAAACCATTTGCCACAGCATCCGCTACACCAGAATTTTCTATTAAATAATTACTTTCGTTGAAACTTTCAGGAATATTGGGAGGAAAAACAGGAGTCGGAATACCTGGAGAAGAACTATTAGCAGCAAGTTTAGCAACAAAGGCGTCATCTATTATATCTACACCATCAACTTGACTGACTTGCAGAATAGGTTCTAAACCAGAAGTAGGAATAGTCAAACCGACAAAATAAGCATTACCAATTTCATCTACTGCAATATCATTACCAAACACCCCAAGATTGTCATTTACCCGGAAGGGAATAGAATATTCTAGAACTTGACCATCATTAGATATTTTACTCACAATAGTATTGGCAAAATTGTTGTTGCTAACAATATAACTATTTCCTCCAGCATCAAGATCGATACTCTCAATAGAATCGAAATTTTCCGTACCTAAGTAAGTAGCATATTCAACGAAGCGATCGCTATTAATCTTAATTAATATTCCATCACTTTCACCTCCACCAAAAGTATTTTGCAGAGCATTAAAAGTAGGAAACTGACCAACTGGAGGTACTACCGCATCACCACCAATAATTTGACTACCCGAATTTCCAGCTACATAAATATTACCCACATTATCTACAGCAATACTATTACCAATATCTCCATCTACAGCACCATAATAAGTAGAAAAAATTAGATCGCTACCATCACTATTAAGCTGAGTAATAAATACATCTGCATCTCCCCCAATAGTATTTTGTACTGCATTTATAGTTGGAAAATCTAAGGAACGAGTCTCACCAGTAATATAAACATTACCATTATTATCAACAGTAATATCCTGACTGATTTCTGTGTCATTTCCACCCAATAAAGTTGAGTAAATTAACTGACTTCCATCAGTAGATATTTTACTCACAAAAGCATCTCGGTTAAATTCAGTAACTAGGGTATTTTGTCGAGCATTTTCTGTAGTCGGAAAATCACCAACTCCAGGAATAGGTTGAATTGGAAAACGCAGTGTTGCACCAGTTTCTCCTGTTATATAAACATCCCCATTATTATCTACAGCAATAGCACTACTAAAATCGTTATCTTGCCCACCTAAATAAGTAGAATAAAGGATATTACTTCCGTCATTAGATAGTTTGACAGCAAAAGCATCGCCAGAAAATTCACCACCTCCATAAGTATTTTGCAAAGCATTTACTGTTGGAAAGTCAACCGAATTAGTATTACCCGTGACGTAAATATCTCCAGTTATATCTACAGCAATATCGGTACCAAAATCGTCACCACTCCCACCTATATATGTGGCATAAATTAGAGTTCCATCAGGTGAATATTTAGCAACAAAAGCATCGCCAAGACCAAATTCATCACCTCCACCAAAGCTATTTTGTACGGCATTTGAAGTAATTGGAAAATCTAGAGAGTTGGTACTGCCAGTTATATAAGTATTGCCTTGATTGTCAATAGTTATTCCTGTTCCTTCTTCAAAATTACTACCTCCTAACAAGTCAGAAAATTCTAAAGTTGGGTTATTTGTTGGAGGAATTTGGGAAGGGAAAATTGGTGCATCGGTAATCAGAATTTGATCGTTGTTAGAATCATTTATTCCTATAGTATCCTCAGAAATTTCCGGAATATTTTCTCCTCCCAAGCTAATTACTTCAGGTGGTGCTTCAGGTGGTGGATCTGGTAGTAATATTGAGGGTAAATTTTCAAATAATTGTTCATCCATAATTTGTACGAAATTCTATTCTAGTTTTAGATCGTGTCTGGTTAAATACTTATACCAAATCTCGCGCATTCTTGCTACATATTCTTGAAAGTAGGAAGCAGGATTCATTAATGGATAATGGATAATTGATAATTGATAATTACCTTTCCCTAAAAGGGAGAGGTAAGACTCAAAGGAAAAAATTGATTTCTCTTGGTCGATTGGATATGCCGTTTTCGGCTAAGAGCCGACATAAAACGCTACGCGACATGAAACGCGTAGCGTCCCGGAGGGAAAGGAGACCTCGGCATCCCATCCTACGGACTGCTTCGCTTGCCAACCGCTTTTTCCTCTATCCAAGGGGAGGCTAACAAAGCTGAATTATTTAATTATTTAATTATTTAATTATTAATTATTCGGTAAGAATTGTCAGAGTGATTTTTCTGCCATAGTCAGACCAAAATACTGGCTTTTTGAGTATTTTCAACTGAAAAAAAGGCACTTTTTAAATATCATAAAAAACTCAAATCTTTATATATCAATACTTTGATAATTAATCAGCAAGCCCTAAATAGTAATAGCGTTTTTGGCAAACTAATCCTTCAAAAAATTGCTCTTACTTACTTATTACTTAATAACTGAAGTTTTGAGGAAGTACAGCATTATTTTTGGGAATTGGTATTACACTTTGGCGTTAGGAAGCAAAAAGGAAGAAGTAAGATTTAAAGGGAGAAGATTTTTTATTAGATATAGCAGTGAGCACTGGTTTATTTACAGATTAAAAGAATTAATGGCGTTGGTAAATCAAGGGATGAAACTTTAAAAGTAATGTGTTTCTAATACCTCTAAATATTTAACTAGAGTAAGTGATGGCTATCACCCCTAGTAGAAAATCATCCCAGCAATTACCAACGCCGAATTAATAGTTGCTAAGTAGGTTTTTCGATGACTATACAACCAAACTTGATATTAATAGTATTAATAATTATTCTTATTTGTTTTAATACTAATTACTTCAACTTCATCTTATATATCTAATTTTTCCCACTCATCAACATCCTAATCCTAAAAGTTTTAATTATCAATCTCAGCTTATAATTTTAAAATTTTTAACTTTGTCATCAATCTATGACAAAAAAACAACAAAAAAAAGCTGAACTAGGCAACAAAGTTTCAATAGTTTCAGCCTTTTTGTGATAATATGAACCAATGTATAATCCAAGGGAGTTTTATTGCCTAATCAAATTTTAGAGCCTCAAACATTGATTATATCGTTGTTTAGGTTGGCGATCGCCTCACCTTTGTCTAAAGATGGCTAACTAATTTTCCTCAGTTGCTCTAACCAGTCTTTGACACATTTACATCTATATGGTATGCACTGATAACTTACGAACTTAAATACATTCAGTCAATAGATATATCCAATAATAAAAAATCAAATCAATTATCCTAGAGAAATTATCTATTATTTCCCTCCACTCCTTACTCCCTACTCCCTCTTTTTTGAGGATAGTTCTGAGCAAAATGTTTCGGTCAATAGATATATCGAATAATAAAAAATCAAATCAATTATCCTAGAGAAATTATCGATTATTTCCCTCCACTCCTTACTCCCTACTATCTCTTTTTTTGAGGAAGATTCTGAACAAAATGTTTCGGTCAATAGACATATCCAATAATAAAAAATCAAATTAATAATCCTAGAGAAATTATCGATTATTTCCCTCCATTCCTTACTCCCTACTCCCTCTTTTTTCGAGGAGAGTTCTGAGCAAAATGTTTCGGTCAATAGACATATCCAATAATAAAAAATCAAATTAATAATCCTAGAGAAATTATCGATTATTTCCCTCAACTCCCTACTTCCGTACGGGCGATTCGCTTGCTCGCCCCTACTCCCTATTTTTTAGACATATCCAAAGAATAAATATCTGCATTACTAGCGGACCATTCCCACATTGAACCAGAATAATTTTTCACCTGAAATCCTAAATCTACCAACACAACATTTGACCAAGCAGAACGAACTCCACCCGTACAATAAGTAACTATAGTTTTATCTTTAGTAATTCCCTTTTTTGCCAATATTTCTAAAATTTTTTCCCGTGAAAATAACATTCCATTTTCATCTAACCAATCCTTAAAATAGATATGAACTGCCCCAGGAATATGACCGCCACGCTCTTCTCCATAAGGTGTTTTGCCATAAAATTCCCGTAACTCTCTCGTGTCAATAATAATCAGATTATTATTTTCTAAATTTGCCTTTAATTCATTCTGACTAATTTGCCAATTTTTCTTACGGTTAACAACAAAATCTCCCCTGACAGTAGAACTATTATTAACAAAATTAACTGTGGGAAAACCAGTTTGTACTAAAGCATTAAAACCACCATCAACTAAAAAAGATTTTTGATGACCTAAAGTGCGTAACATCCAAACTATTCTGCCATCTTCTCCCCAACCATTTATAGTGTCGCCAAACACTATTACTGGTTTATCATTAAAAACCCCAATACGCTGTAACTTTTCGGTTAAAATTTTGTCATCTGTGAGTAATTTTCCTTTAAATGGTAATTGAGGCTGAGAAAATTCTTTCCAGCTTATACAAATTGCATTTGATAAACTTTTAGGGTGGAAAATTTTACAAGAACGAGCATCTAAAATTGTTGCTCCTTCTGTCACTAATTTTTGAGATTGAGTAGCATTAATTATCCATTGGTTATTACTAGGTATTTGCTCTGGCAATTCCTGAATAACAAATTCAGAACTAATAGATTTATTTGTCAGAAATTGGGCATTTTTAATTGAGTTTGCTATAGCTAATGTAGAAATTAATCCAAATATTATTAATCCTACCACTGCCATAATTTTTATTGAGTGCATTTCGTATATTATATGCAAAAATACTTTTTTCTTATTCTCTATTCCCTGTTACCTAAAACTGATAAATTTTTGCCTTTATTCAAAATTGAAATGTATCCTTTTTATTGAACTTAAATTGAGATTATTAAACATCTTGGAGGAAACAGGGAAAAGTAAACAACAGAAAGCAGCATTAAATAGTAGCTTTTCACAAAGAGTAATGGATACTCAAGACAAGATTTTTTGATTAGAAAAAAACTAAATATAGATTTACATCTCATTTAAAAATGCTATCTATATTAGCAGTCAGCTCTCAGTTTTTTAATAAATTAACGGTAAGCATTCAGCCGAGTGAATGCTTACCGTTGAGCAATAATTCGTTTAACTTTTACTGCATTTTCAACTAGAGAATTAAAGCATCGGAGCGAGGAACTTGACTCTTCAACTAAAGGTAATCAAGCTGAATGCTGAATGCTTACCTTACTTCTTCCTAATTTTAACTATTAGACATCTCCAACAATAAAAAATTAAATCAATTATTGTACAGAAATCATCAATTATTTCCCCCTATTCCCTATTCCCTATTCCCTATTCCCTCTTTTAATTAATTTTCATTCATATTACTAAGGTTGAAAATAAAAGGAACTCCTTGAGATTTGTCACTGCCAAAAATTAAAACTTTAGGCATTTGAGAACCACCTTTTTTCCAAGCTTCTATAGCTTCCTTTTGTAAAACTAACTCACCACCTTGTGCTTTTAGGGTTTCAGCTAATAGTTTTTGAGCTTCTGCTTTACCCTTGGCACGATTAATTTCTGCTTCAGCTTCTTGTTCTGCTTCCTCAGCAATATACACTGCTCTTTGAGCTTTTTGTTCAGCAATTTGCTTATCTTCAACTGCCCTAGCAAATTCAGGAGAAAAGGTTAAATCAATCACGCTAGTATCTAACACAATGATTCCATATTTATCCAACCGAGAACCTAAAGCAGTATCAAAGTCTGATTTTAATTCTTCCCTTTTTGTAATAGCTTCTTCAACAGTTCTTCTCGCTGCAGCAATTTTAAAAGATTCTTGAGTTTGTGGTGCAATTACTTTAGCAACTAAATTTTGTAGAGTACCTTGTTCTCTTCTAATTTTTACTACCTGCACTGGATCTAAACGAAAGTTAATAGCAAAACTAGCGGATAATTGTTGTAAATCTTTTGTAGAACTTTGACCAGGAACTTCAAATTTTTGCACAGTTACATCATATACATCTACTTGGGAAATCAGGGGAGGTTTAAAGTGAATTCCTTCTAGTAAAGCTCCATCTCTCGCTTTACCTAAAATACTCAAAACACCAGCTTGACCAGGATTAATAATTACAAAAGAATTGAAACCAATTAGCAATATTACAGATAACGCAGTTGCTAATATTAATGTTTGTAAACTTTGTTGTTGATTTTTCAATTTATCTGCTCCGAAATTTAAGAATCTGACTTTTAGTCTATTTTCTCTATCAATATTAGTTGGAGTTGAAAATTAATCATCAAATTATATAATATTTTTATAATCTTCTAACCACTATTTTTTCTGTTCAGGAAAGTTGCATCTAGAGCTTTAAGCATTTCCGTGCCGAAATGCCTAGCAAACAGCTATCAACTATCAGATCAAATCAAAATTATTAGCTGTAAAGGATTTTAATTTTATTAATGTCCTAACATTTTTTTGTAGTGCTATATTTCCAATTCATTAATTTTTATACCTACATTTCCAGATGAGTGGTTTCATTAATGGATAATGGATAATTACCTCTGGTTAAAACCGTGAGGATTGAATATAAATAAATATTATTTCTTTTCTTCAGGGGAGATTGGATATGCTTAGGTAGCCCATCCATTTAAGAAGAGGTAATTATTAATTATTAATTGTTAATTATTAATTATTGAAGTAGCTCTGTAAAAGTAGAGATTTTATGATAATAATTCAAATCAAATCAAATAGTTTATAAATACTATTTCTTTCCAACTTAGAATTATCTCAAATTAGGTTATATAGTTACCAAATTTGCCATTTCCCATCAAGAAAGACCTAACTTGGTATATTTTTCAAGAATTTCCTTGCTTATAGCAGTTTTCACAAAAGTAGACTACAGAAACTAGAAAAATAGGTTTAAAGTTTAATAAGTTAGAGACTTAATAGTTGTATTCTATGTTAATGAAAAATGCTATAAATCCTTCCTTTTTTTCTAATTTGGTGACTTCTGAATTCTGACCATTTTTTGAATTCAAAATTAAAAATTTAAAGTTCAAAAATTTTGGTTCTAACTTAATTTCAATAATTGTTTAATTCAGGATTCAAGCCTCGTTCTTCACAGAGAGAGCGAAAAAATCAAAAATATTTTCCTGATTTCAAGCCTCTGACTTTAGGCAGAAGTTATAATTTTGAATTAATAATTTTGAATTTTGAATTGATTTAACTTTCTTTCTCATAAGATAATGAATTAGCAGGATTATATATCAAATAGTTTTTATGTTCCAGGTTCCCTATTCCAAATATTTATTAGCAATTTTTAATTGCCAAATTCTTATAGCATTTTTCAACAATATTAATCCTATATTTACTTCACATTATCTTATCCCTCCATATCCCCATCAACCTATCACAAAGATACATAGTTAAACTTTTGAGAATTAGTATTAACCATCAGTCTTGTCAAAATTTGCTTCAGCACCATCGCTGTCCAATCAATATCAGCTTCCGTTGTTTCTCTTCCCAAAGTCAAACGAACACCTCTAACCGCAGTCTCCTCTGTATACCCCATTGCCAATAATACTGGACTAGGAGTTACCTTTCCACTATTACAAGCTGAACCTCCACTAATACCAATTCCTGCTAAATTTAACTCTCGCACTAGAGTTTTACCAGTAACCTTATCATCTATCTCATTTTCTGGAGGTACAATGCAGAAACTAACATGATGAGGTAATCTGTCCCATCTATCTCCAGTAAAAATTACATAAGGATTATCAACCATCTGTGCAAATAAGCGATCGCGTAACCTACTCAACCTTAATGTTTCTGTAGCTATCTCCTCATTCGCTAACTCTGCCGCTACACCAAAACCAGCGATCGCTGCCACTGCTTGAGTACCAGAGCGTAATTTCATCTCTTGGCCTCCACCACCCAATAAAGGGACTAACTCCACACCCTTTCGTATATAAATGGCCCCTGCACCTTGAGGACCATAAATTTTATGACTAGATAAAGACAACAAATCTACTGGCAATTTTTGTACATCTACTAGTAAACGTCCAACAACCTGAACTGCATCAGTATGAAACAATACCCCATAAGAACGACAAATATTACCTAATTCGGCAATTGGTTGGAGAGTGCCTACTTCATTTTGGCCATAAATTATGGAAACTAAAACTGTATTCGGTTGTAATGCAGCTTGTAGTTGTTGAGGTTCTACCCTTCCTTGTCGATCAACAGGTAATCTTGTCACTTGCCAACCCCAGTTTTCCAGCATTTTTACTGGTTCTGAAATAGCAGAATGTTCTACACCAGAAATAATTATATGTTGAGGTTTTCCATAGCAACGTGCTACACCCATTATTGCCATATTATCAGCTTCAGTTCCCCCAGAAGTAAAAATAATTGATTCTGGCGCTGTATTAATGAGATTTGCTACTTTGATTCTGGCCCTTTCCACTAATGTTGCCGATCTTTGGCCCCATGTATGTAAGCTAGATGGATTACCCCATTGTTGAGTAAAAACTTGCTGCATAGTAGCGATCGCTTCTGGCCTTGTTGGTGTTGTGGCACTATAGTCTAAATAAATTTGCATCATCTTTGTCCGTTTGTTTTAGGGAGTAGGAAGTAGGGAATAGTAATTACGGTTCGGTGGGAATAAATGAGACTTTTCATTAATTGATAATGGACAATAAATAATGGATAATTACCTCTGGTTAAAACTGTAACGGAATTGAATATAAGCGAATATTGTAGCACTTTTTTCTCTTGAACTATAAGGCTTTAAACCTCTGGGGATTAATTATCAATTATCCATTATCCATTGGTAATTATACCCCATTATTAATCTGGAATCTACTGTATTTGATAATTGAATATTCAAAAATTTTAAGACATCCAGAGCGGAATTATAATTTTTAATTTTTGGGTTTAAATATCTCCAAAAATTAAATTTTAGTCAGGCAATAACTCTAGAGCAATTTTGAATTTTTGGTCAAATAAGACTGAATTAATCCGACTTTGCCTATTCTAACTGAGTAGTTCCTATTCCAGAATTTTATTGTTTTTTATGGAGATTTATTTGAGCTTTATATAGGAATCCCTATATTGGCAAGGTACACAATTCGTTTTTTTTTAGTAAGCATTCAGCGGCCAGATATCAGCTAACTTTAATAATCTAATTTATTGAGCTAAGTTGTTTATTAAAAAGCTGAGAGCTGACTGCTAATAGCTGAATGTTACTCAAATTGAATATTTGCAATATCAATATATAGTGTTTCGATATAAGTTGTGAAACTATATTTTAATTTTTATCTACAATAGACCTCTTGCAAAAATATTTTGTGTTATAATAAGTTGCTATTTTCTGTCTAACTTTGCTTAAGAAGATAGCCAGATTTCTGATTTTTTTTGAATAATTAATGGTAGGCGATCGCTGATTAACAAAATTATTAAAAATAGGCAGACTAAAAAAGTTAAGCTAATGATTAAAAGCTCAACCAACTAGAGATTTAATAGATTTTTCTTAAAACTTAATTAGCCAAATCGTAATTATAAAGTCCAGCTATTAAGTTAGCTCGTAATCCAAATCTCTTACCGCGATTTCGATAAGGATAAGAGAGAATTTTGAAGATTTTTAATCCCCTATTAAATTGAATTGCTCAATAAATGTAAATTCTATATGTACTTTAAACTTCTCAAATATTCTCTAATATTTATAACTTTTGACTTTTCAATTCTGGAAAATTACTAATGTAGTAGCGTAGAAATAATCCACCAGTGACAAAATACTCAAACCATTACTAATTAATACCTTTACTTTTACCGAAGAATCAATAATTAAATACCTTGGTGAAAAGTCTCCCTTTTTAATAGGAAAAAATAAATTATCCAATTTTTGAACTACACCTGGAAAGTTTCCCTATCTAATTTCCCTACTCCCTAACTACTTAGGTTTGCAAACATTATAATCTTCATGGGACATAACCTTCTGTGGTACAACAAAACTCCCATAATCTTGACAAATCATTCTATAGTTACGAGTAACAGGTATACTCACAATAAAACGATTGTGGCGGAGTCGTTTACCTCCAAATTCCCGATAGCTTTGATTATTATTTAATCCAGAAATAATTGTTCTAGCTTTTATCACTACATAATCTGGTAAACCCTTTAAGTCTATCAAATCGCCATCGAAAGAAGCTTCCCACTCTAACTTTTTTTCTCGCTTTTCCGCTATTTCTTCGTCAGATCTTTGCTGTACCATTTGCTCTTGTTCACAGCGATGGCATTTTCTCCCATATCCTTTATGGCCACACGGAAAAGTCCTTTTTCTTTTCGGCATAAAACAGCAAAGTTACTTGTCACTAGGTTCTCTCGGTTTTGGCTGTCATTCTTACTTCCCAATACCATAGCAAATGGACAATACAGAAAATATTTGTACTTCAAGAAAATTTGATTTAACTATCACCCTAAATTATTGGCCATCGTGCAATAATGTTCAAAATTTACTCATACTGAAATTTCAGTATAATTAATATTGAGAAGTATTTAAGCTATAGGTCACGCTTTGTAGCTTACTATAATCGTATTTTGTCAGAAGCCCTCTACCTAGAGTGCTTTGGGTTTCCAAACTACAAATTTTTTTTTACATGAAGTAATAAGCGATTGACCTTGCTAATATCAGTGCTATTTCCTTCTATTCGACTGCGCTTTGGCTATGTTTTACTCTTGGCTTTTAGCCTAACTGCTTGTCTGAATAAACCTCAGCAGTTAGTTCGTCCCATATCACCATTGCCACAAGACCCCTTAATTAAATCTTACTTTAATCAATCCCAAGCTTCAAGTTACACTGAACCCCTACGTCAGCAAACCAGACTAGGAGACAATCTCGAAGAAATAATTGTTAATACTATTACTAATGCTACTTCTAGTGTAGATGTCGCAGTTCAAGAGTTACGTTTGCCAGCGATCGCTCAAGTTTTGGCCGAAAGATATCAAGCAGGGGTGAAAGTGCGAGTAATTATTGAAAATACCTACAATCGTCCCTGGGGAAGTTTAAGTCCATCTGAGGTTGATCGACTACCTGAACGGGAGCGCAATCGCTACAATGAGTTTATTCAGCTTGCTGATATTAACATGGATGGGGAGATTAGTCAAGATGAAATTAACCGTAGGGATGCTCTAATAATTTTAAGTAATGCAGGAGTTCCCTTGATTGATGATACTGCTGATGGTTCTAAGGGTAGCGGTCTGATGCACCATAAATTTTTAGTTGTGGATGGTGAAAGTATTATTGTCACGTCGGCTAATTTTACTACCAGTGGTATTCATGGGGATTTTTCAGAACCCCTGAGTCGAGGAAATGCTAATAATCTTTTAAAAATAGAAAGTTTGGAATTAGCTGAATTATTCACAGAAGAATTTAATATCTTATGGGGAGATGGTCCGGGAGGTAAACCAGATAGTAAATTTGGTGTGAAAAAACCATTCAGAAATACCAGGCAAGTATTAGTTGGTGATACAAAAGTTGCCGTACAATTTTCTCCTATTTCTAGTAGTCAATCTTGGCAAGAAAGTGTAAATGGTTTAATAAATCAAACATTAGAAAAAGCACAAACATCTATTAATTTATCCCTATTTGTATTTTCATCACAACCATTAGTTAATACCCTAGAAAATAAATCCCTACAAAGAGTCTTAATTCAAGGTTTAATTGACCCTAGTTTTGCCTATCGTTACTATAGTGAAGGATTAGATATGATGTGAATTGCTTTGGCAAATAAATGTAAATATGAAACTGATAATCGGACTTGGCAAAAACCGATATCTACAGTAGGCGTACCTAACTTACCCCCTGGCGATCGCCTCCATCACAAATTTGGAATTATTGATAATTCCATTGTAATTACTGGTTCTCAGAATTGGACGAAAGCAGCTAATCAGAACAACGATGAAACTTTATTAGTAATAGAAAATTCCACAGTAGCAGCTCATTTTGACCGTGAATTTCAAAGACTTTATCAAACAGCAACTATAGGTATACCATCCTGGTTGATCAAAAAAGTTGAGAAACAGCAAAAAGAGTGTGGCGAGCGATTAATAGAAACTGAAACTTTAGTAATAGATACTAACAAGAAAATTAATCTAAATACTGCCACTGCTAAAGAATTAGAAACACTGCCAGGCGTCGGACCTAAATTAGCAGAACGGATTATTCAAAAAAGAAAAAATCAACCTTTTACATCTTTAGCAGACCTCGATCAAGTATCTGGAATTGGACCTAAAATGTTAGAGAAATTAAGCGATCGGGTGACTTGGTAAATAGATCAGAGAAACCGGGTTTGTATAAGATGCCCCACCATACTAAAATTTACCTTCCATAAACCCGATTTATTGTAAAAATTATCAAGAGATCCGCGAACCAAGTTAAGCTCTTTTTGAACAGTTTTATCACTTGAAAACTAATATTAATGCTAATTCTTAATCTAACTATTCCACATTACAATAACCAATACAAAAAAGATGTCAATTGTTGAGAATAACCTGATCAGGACTTACGCAAAGAAACCCGGTTTCTAAGGTAAATCATTGTTTTTGACAATAAGCATCTACGAGAAACCGGGTTTCTGGGTTCGCATGGCTTTAGTCCTGCTGATATGTCCACCATTACCAAACTAACTTAATTCTCACCAATATACTTACTGCCTCAAATTTACCTGCAATCACCATTCATCCAGGCGCTAAATCATAGATTATAGCGCCTGGATGAATGGTGAGTATATAATTATGATTCGATGTCATAATTATATACAAATAATATGCTATAATAATAGTATAAAAATCCGCTACGCTGTTAATATTTAGTGTTAGAAAAAGGTCGAAAACAGTGAAAGCAAGATACAAATATCGCATCTACCCTAATCATGTCCAAATTAAAAAACTAAGTCAACTGTTTGGCTGTTGCAGATATGTTTGGAATCAATCATTAGCACATTGCAATCAACTGTATGCTAATGGTGTTAAAAAGCCAAGTAATTCAGAACTACAAAAACAATTCATAACACAAGCTAAGAGAGAACTGCTTTGGTTGAAATAAGTAGCGATTCACTCCATTACAGGAATCATTGAATGACTTAAATCAAGCTTATCAAAACTTTTTTCAAAGTTGCAAATGTAAACGAAAAGGAGTAGGGGCGAACGGCCGTTCGCCCCTAAAACCACCTCAATTTAAAAGTAGAAAGTCAAAGCAAACTGCTAGATTTGTAGGAGGTAATTACAAAATTGATCAAGATAAAATCTATCTACCAAAAGTAGGAAAAATCAAAATAGTTTGGTCAAGACCATTGCCTAGTAAACCTACTTCTGTAAGTATAATTAAAGATAGTGCAGACCGTCCTAGCATTGCTAGTTTTGTTGTAGAAACTTGTGCTGAATATCTACCTAAAACTGAAAGTTATATAGGTATAGATTTAGGTATCTCAACATTTGCTACATTGATCAATGGAGATAAAATTGAAGCTCCGAAGCCACTCAAACAGAACCTGAAAAAGTTAGCTAAATTTCAACGTAAATTTGCTAAGACCCAACCAGTAGTAACGTTTCGCGAAACCTCAGTACAGCGTCGTGAAAAACGTAGACTAAAAATAGCTAGACTCCATGCAAAAATAAAAGACATTAGAGCAGATTTTCTACATAAATTATCTACTGAAATAATTCGTAAAAACCAAACAATTGTTTTAGAAGTATGACAATGTTTCTGGGATGGTTAAAAAGCGGTGCGACCCCGCGTCGCCGACAGGCGCAAGGGAACGCGCACCAAGAGATCGCAAATTAGCTAAAGCAATTAGTGATTTATGATGGAGAACTTTTAGGACATTTTTAGAAGGAAAGGCTGAAAAGTATGGTAGAGAATTTAGAGTTATTGATAGATGGGAGCCAACCAGTCATGCATTGTAGTTGTTGTGGATTTAAAGGTGGTAAAAAAGAATTAGGCGTTAGGGAGTGGACGTGCTTAAATTGTGGTGCTTTCCATGATAGAGATATTAATGCAGCAATTAAGATTTTAAATACCCCAATAGTTGCAACTTTTGAAACTAAAATATTAGAAACACCTGTACAACTATCACTTTTTAGTGAAGTCGCGGGCGGACAGTCCGAGACATTAAACAAGACGAGGAGTAGCCTTCAATAATGGATAATGGATAATGGATAATGGGTAATTATTCATTACCTCTCGCTAAAAGGGAGAGGATTGATCAAGAAGGAAACAAATTTATTTTTTTCCCCTTTATTGGGGAGACTTTAAACCTGAATTATCTAATTGTTTAATTGTTTAATTGTTTCGGTAAAAAGCCAGCAAGCAGCAATGAGTCGTCTACCCGCCTTGAGTTCTTTCAGCGAGCGTCTGTTTGAATAGATAGGAATCCCGCGTTGTCTCCTAGAGCAACGTTGGGAGGATGTCAATCATAGTAAATTAGGGAAAATAAGAGTTAAAATATTATTGGGCTAATATATTAATTCTTAGGGCACAGCCATTTAGTGGCAAAAATTTGACTCATAAAAAAAATCTCCTCGATGGACTCACTGAATAAATTCTGCGATAAAACTCATGTCGGTTAAACAAAATCAATTTACAATTCAATTTTGGGGCGTAAGAGGCAGTATTGCTTGCCCAGGCACAGAAACAGTAAGATATGGAGGCAACACACCTTGTTTAGAAATGCGAGTTGGTGGACATCGCCTGATATTTGATGGTGGTACTGGCCTCCGAGTTCTAGGCCAATCTCTTCTGTCTCAAATGCCAATAGAGGCCCATCTGTTTTTCACTCACTCCCACTGGGACCACATTCAAGGTTTTCCCTTTTTTGTGCCTGCCTTTGTTAAAAGTAACCGTTTTTCTATATATGGGCTAGTTGCTCCTAATGGAGCTACTATTCAACAAAGACTTAATGACCAAATGCTCAACCCCAATTTTCCAGTACCTTTGCAAGTTATGGGGGCAGAACTCAAATTTTTCGATCTGGAAATAGGTCAGTCAATTAAAATTGATGATGTACTTATAGAAAATGCTTTGCTTAATCATCCAGGAGAAGCAATAGGATATCGTGTAAATTGGCATGGGTATTCTGCTGCTTATGTTTCTGACACCGAACATTTCCCAGATCGCCTTGACGAAAATGTTTTATTTTTGGCTCGTCAAGCAGATGTTTTAATCTACGACGCGACCTATACAGATGAAGAATATTACTCGGAAAAGTCTAGTAAAATAGGGTGGGGCCATTCAACTTGGCAGGAAGCTGTAAAAATTGCTAAGGCAGCTCAAGTCAAAAAATTGGTAATTTTTCACCATGATCCCCTGCATAATGATGACTTTTTAGATAAGGTGGGAGAGCAAGTGGCAGAGAAATTTCCTAATAGTTTAATGGCGAGAGAAGGTTTGTCAATTCAATTGATATCTCCTTCTAATGGTCAAGAAAAAAATTCAGAAGTAAATAGTGTAAAAGAAGTTAAAATTTCTGTTTAATTTTAATTTTGTTAGTAAACTAACAAAAAATTTAGAAAAAACAGATTAAATCTGGTAAAAGAAAAGATAACTAAATTAATAGAAATATAAGGTGTGTGGATAACTTCTTCTTTAGCTACTGCTCTAACTCCAACTGCAATTGCTTTGGGAAACTTTGATGGTTTACATCGAGGACATAGGCAAGTAATTAAACCGATTTTCAACTTAAAGGGTAGATCGAAGTTACTTTCTGTATGTCCATCAGAATTGGCAACAAGTTCAGAAGTAGATGAAGGCACAAAGGTGAAATTGTGGCCTCAAAATTTAAAACTATCATCATGGGATTCTGAAAATGAATTGAATAAAGATGATGATTACCAAAGGCAAAAAATTTATTCCACTGTTGTTACTTTTAATCCTCATCCCCAAGAATTTTTTAGTGGAAAACTCAAAAAATTGTTGGCTCCACTAGAAGAAAAATTAGCTCTTTTAAAACTTATTGGAGTTGAACAAGTAGTATTATTGCCATTTAATCAAGAGTTGGCAAATTTAACTCCCACTGAGTTTGTAGAAGAAATTTTAGTCAGACGCTTACAAGCACATCAAATAAGTGTAGGATATGATTTCTGTTTTGGACGAAAAAGAGCAGGAAAAGCCAAAGATTTAGAGGCGATCGCTGCTAACTATAATATAGATGTGACAACTGTACCTCTGTACACTTGTGAAAATGGAGAACGTATTAGCAGTTCTATAATTCGCGAAGCTTTAGAACAAGGAGACCTAAAGAAATCAAATCGTTTATTAGGTCGCCCCTACAGTTTAGTCGGTCAAGTAGTCCAGGGGCAACAATTAGGTAGAACTATAGGATTTCCTACAGCAAATCTTCAGTTACCACAACAAAAATTTTTGCCTCGTTTTGGGGTTTATGCTGTGGAAGTCTATATTTCTCAAGAAAAGCAACCTCAAGAAATATTGAGGAGCGATCGCTCCTACTTAGGGGTAATGAATGTTGGTTTTCGTCCCACATTAAATGGTTTACATCCATCTGTTGAAATTCACTTATTAGATTGGTCTCAAGATTTATATGGTCAAACTTTAACTGTAAATTTGATAGAGTTTTTGCGACCCGAACAAAAATTTGCTTCTCTAGATTTACTGAAAGCTCAAATACATGAAGATTGTATAATTGCTAGAAGTATACTTACAAATTAAACTATATAAGAGATTGAATGTATCAAGAAATATAAAAAAGAAGGGGGTTGCTGATGCGTGGGTATGATTTGTATTTTTTGGTAGTGACTCAACTATTACTATTGAATAACAAATATTTGAGATTGTTCAATTTTTATTTTCATACCTTGATTCAGCAACTCCAAAAGAAGATAGGGAATAGGCAAAAAAACAATTATTTTTATCCGAAAAATTAAGATATAAATCCTTTCCATTCATGGAGAAAAAAGCGGTAGAGGGATGGATGGGTTGCCTAACAATATCTAATCGACCAAGATCAGAAAAAAATTCCTTTGAGCAAAATCATCTTCTTGATAAGAAGAGTTCATTAATGGATAATGGATAATGATAATTACCTCTCCCTTTTAGGGAGAGGATTGGCTAAAAGGAAAAGATTTATTTTTTTCCCCTTAAAAGGGGAGGCTTTATACCTAAATTATTTAATTATTTAATTGTTTAATTATTAATTATTTCGGTAATTATTAATTATTAATTGTTAATTATTAATTGTTGAACATAACTTTAGAAGTATTAAGACTGAGACCTGCTAACTGTAGATCAATTTGAATAATTGTGCGATTTCAACCAGATTTAATTCAAGGAATGGGAATTAATCCTATTCCTTTTTAATTCTTAAATTCTCACAATTTGATTCATAGTTTTTCTGATAGGCACAGCGATCGCGATAGTATTTTAAGTATTATAGCAATCCTCTAATATATTTGTGTATAAAAATCTTACTGCTTTTCGGGAATAGGGAATAGGCAATGAGCAATAGGGAAAAATTTCAGAGTTTATTTCTAGTTTTTGAATTGTTACAACCTATTAGACATCTCCAGAAAATAAACTTGCCCTTTATTTATCATAAAATAGAGTTGTAAAATTTCCTGATAAAATCATTTTATGTACATTTTTACTGAAAATATCTTCCTTCCAGTTAAGTGTTCCCTGTTCCCTACTTTTCCAAAAAGTCTATATATTTTTTGGAGATGTCTATTTAGGATTGCTATATATGAAATCGGGTTTTATCAAAACCCCCAAAACTTCCTCCTAAAATTTAGTAAGGACGTTTATAGTTAATTTTTATTTATGGAAACTATTGAAGTGAATTTAATTTGGTACAATTGAAAATTCATTCTTTTGTCAACTAGATATATAGCAATCAGGAATGATTTATGAGATCTAGCAATCCTAAATAGGTTGTGACAAATCAAAAAGTACATAAAAAAACTGAAACTCCTACCTGTTCCCAGTTAAGTGTTCCCTGTTCCCTAAAAAGCAGTAAGATTTTTGACACGAATATGCGGAGGATTGCTATATCTAAGAACAATTAAGAGCAATCAAAATCTTTTTAGATTCTGACTCCTGACTCCTGACTTCTAATTACCACTAAAATCTCACAACTGAAATATGATTGCTATATAGCAATTCGCCCATTGATTGTGATAATTTTTATCATAGTTTATTTAAACTGAAAACCTTGAAAATTATGACTCCTGACTCCTATTAAATAGGATTGCTATAGTTCACCGAATAAATCTAAAAACATTACCAAAAAAAGGCTTTGAGCTTTTTCTTTCAAAAAAAAAGTATAATATTATAACCTTTGTCTATCTCAAAACAATAAAAGTAATTATTAGACTTCTTGCAGAAGTCAGGGAATAGGGAATAGGGAATGAAATTGTTGATTTCATATCTTGAATTGATTTCATTTTTGATTTTTGGAGATGTCTATTAGATACAGCAAATAATAATTTTATGAAAGAAAGTATTGAAAAGCTCAAACAAAATCTTAGTCAGACAATTGTTGGTAAAGAAGATGCCATCAAATTAGTATTAGTAGCACTACTTTCAGGGGGTCATGTTCTTTTAGAAGATGTTCCTGGTGTAGGTAAAACCTTACTAGCAAAATCTCTAGCTTATTCGATCGCTGGAAAATTTCAGCGTATTCAATGTACTCCTGACTTACTACCTACTGATATTACTGGTACTAATATTTGGAACCCCCGCAGTGGGGAATTTGAATTTTTACCAGGTCCGGTATTTGCAAACGTACTATTGACAGATGAAATTAATCGTGCAACACCTCGAACTCAGTCTGCTCTTTTGGAAGTGATGGAGGAAAAACAGGTTACCGTAGATGGGGTTTCACGTTCTGTTCCTAACCCATTTTTTGTCATCGCAACTCAGAACCCAATTGAGTATCAAGGGACATTTCCACTACCGGAAGCACAAATGGATCGTTTTACTTTATCTCTAACATTAGGCTATCCCACAGAGTCGGAAGAACTTCAGATGTTACAAAGAATCTCTCAAGGTTCAGGAGTCAGTACTCTAAAAGCTTGCATTACTTTGGAGGAAGTACAGGAGTTACGCCGTTTGTGCAACATGGTAAAAGTAGATGAGTCTTTGCAAAAGTATATTCTCAGATTGGTTAGAGCAACAAGGGAAGATGAAGAAATTACACTAGGTGTTAGTCCTCGTGGAACCGTTGCTTTACATCAAGCAACTCAAGCGTTAGGTTTTCTCTCAGGAAGAGATTATGCTATTCCTGATGACGTGAAGTTTCTTGTTCCTTATGTGCTTTCTCATCGTTTGATAACAGTAGGAGGAAAACGCGCTCAAACAATTGTGGAAAGATTACTGGGTTCTGTCACAGTTTCCTAGTTTGACTAGCTGTGAGAAATAATAGTACAGGAAAGCGAAAATGACTTGAGCTACTTAAGCTTACTCGTTTTTATCCCCGCTCTGAAAGACTATGCTTTACCCACATCTCTTAAATTGCTTGTAGGATAGGGAAAGGGGAAAGAGGGTGGAGAGGGGAGGTGAAGAAAAACCTGCCATTTCTCATTCAGTACAGAGGTGGCTAAAAGTGAATAACAGAATTTTGCCTTATCCTCTCCTCTCGCTCTTCTACTCTCCACACTCCCCACCCTGCACTTATAAGACTTATGGGTAAAGGATAGCTCTGAAAGAGACGGGGGTTTCAATTTCACTTTTCCGTAAATAGTAAATATGTGAAGTATTTAGCCTCAACTTAAAATCATGCTGGTGCCATTTCCTCTTCCAGATCCTCTTCTTCTTCTAAATCTAGATCCGCATCTGTATCTACTTGACGCAAATGAATATGTTTACGTCCCAAGGAAATTTCAAACTCATCTCCTTGCTTTAAATCCATTTGTTTAGTATAAGCTGCACCAATCAGTAAATTACCATTAGATTGTACGCTAATCCTATAACTAGCAGAACGTCCCCCACGTCCATTACCATTTTGTTTCCCATCCAATTTAATACCTTCAGCATCAATCAAAGCATTCAAAAATTTCATCATGTTAACTCGTTCAACACCATTTTTAGTAACGGTGTAGTAGCCACATTCTCTAGCTTTGTCTTCCTTAGTTTTGTTGCCTAAGTTCTTGACTTTTTCCAGTAATTCTTCCCCTTGTAAGGGTTCAGGATTTTTCTTTTTACCCATGTTTTCTATCCTATAACACTTAACTACAGTTATCAACTTTTGTCTGAGCTTGTTTAAGTTCCAAGAAACAATAGCTTGATATTTGCTTGTAAAACTATATTACACTAATTATGTCAAAAATTCACATATTTGATTAAATTTTTAAGACAATAATCTAATAATAGGGATTTATTAAATTCAGCAATCATCTATATAGTATGTAATATAAGCATTGAGTAATCAACTATCAACTATTAACCAGTTTAGTTGAGTGGCCATTTGATATAGTTGCAGCTATAAATTACTCTAGTCCCTTTTAATTAATAACAATAGAATGAAGTTAACTACTCGTGGACATTATAGTGTTAAGGCACTTTTAGATTTAAGCTTACAAAAAAGTAATACTCCAGTATCTGTCAAAGAAATAGCAGTACGTCAAGAGATACCTGTAGCCTATCTTGAAAAGTTACTAATAGAGATGCGTCGTGGAGGTTTAGTTATCTCATTTCGTGGCGCTCAAGGTGGATATCAATTAGCTAAATTACCAGCTCAAATATCTCTAGGACAAATACTAGAATCTGTTGGTGAAACAATCGAACCTTTGCCTCGATATGCTCCTGATACTAACCAGGCAGAAGACTGGGTTACTTATTGTATCTGGAATCGGCTACATAAAAAACTTTCTGAAACTCTTTACAATATTTCCCTAGAAGATTTATACTACGATGTCCGTAGTTGGCAAGCTATAGTAGGAGAAGAAACAAGTTTTGTTGTTTAGTTTTTGATAGTTTGACTATAAAGTTGTGCAAGTTAATCGGCATTTAGATGATTAACAATGATTATTGACTAAAACAAATTTATAATTCTTGAATTCCTGTGACTTATAACTATAGCTTCATTGTTGTTTTTATAGCTGCTTGCCTAGATTATTTAATCGGCGATCCTTGGAGTTGGCCACATCCTGTCAAGGTGATGGGTTGGATAATTACTCATTACACTCAACTGATTTTTCAACTCAGTAAATATCATAGAGAGAAGCTCCCTGGACTTATACTGAGATTGGCAGGTATTTTATTGGCAGTCGCTCTTGTTTTCGGTAGTGGAATTATCAGTTGGTTAATTGTTCAAGCTTTACGAATAAATTTTGTCCAATTTCCTTTATTAGTAGTAATATTAGAGAGTATTCTATTAGCTAGCTGTTTTGCTGGTAAAAGTTTAAATGTGGCAGCTAAAGACGTACTTCAACCTGTCATAAATGGTAATTTAATTGAAGCACGTCAAAAATTAAGTTTATATGTTGGTAGAGATACAGAAAATTTATCAATTTCAGAAATATTTCGTGCAGTTTTGGAAACAGTTACAGAAAATGCTACAGATGGGGTAATAGCACCATTATTTTATGCTTTAGTAGGAGCAATAATACCTAATGTAGGCAGTGTACCTTTGGCCTTTGCTTATAAAGCTGTTAGTACATTAGACTCAATGGTAGGCTACAAAGAAGCACCCTATACCGATCTAGGATGGTTTAGTGCCAAGTTAGAAGACGTTTTAACCTGGCTACCTTGTCGCTTAAATGTGCTGACTATAGCATTTCTCTCTGGCAAACCTCTATACGTTTGGAGAATATGTCAAAGAGATGCAGTGAAAGATCCAAGTCCTAATGCTGGTTGGAGTGAGTGTGCTTATGCTGCAACATTGGGAGTGCAAATGGGGGGTGTTAACTCTTACAAGGGGGTGGTTAAACATAAACCATTATTGGGAGAACCTACTCATCCAATTACAGCAGAAACTATCGATCGCGCATTGCAGTTAACTCGGTACTGCTTTTTGATCTGGTTGGGATTATCAGTTATCAGTTATTTATGGTGGGTGAATAAATAGATGTTTCTAGAAAATAGGGAACAGGGAACAGGGAATAGGGAACAGGGAATAGGGAGAAGTAATTGATAATTTCTGGATCGGAATTGGTTGGATTTTTAATTTTTGGAGATGTCTAATACCAGGTGCGATAAATGTTTGCTACTTACCTACTAGCGTGTCTAGGCTAAAGTTGTGGGTAAAACCTAACCCCCCAAACCCACAACTATCCCCCCTTGCCCCCCTTTGAAAGGGGGGAGGGAAGGGGGAGAAGAGTCGCCCTTCTCCTGCTCCGAGAGGGGTTGGGGGAGAGGTCTTAATTATTCTCAAATTTACCCACATTTTCAAGTTAGACGCGCTACTACTATATGCAATGCAAAAAGTCTATATCTTTTTCGGAGATGTCTAATGAGTAATACAGTAGAAATTTTATCAGCAGAGGAGTTACGACGTACTGTTACTCGTCTAGCTTCCCAAGTAATTGAAAAGTCAGGAGATTTATCTCAATTGGTGTTGTTAGGTATTCAGACTAGAGGAGCGCCACTAGCAGAAATTTTGGCAAATCAAATTGAATTACTCGAACAAGTTAAGGTACCTGTGGGAGCTTTGGATATTACTTTTTATCGGGATGACTTGGATCAAGTGGGAATGCGAACGCCAGCTAAAACAGAAATTCCTGTGGATATTACTGGTAAGATTGTGGTGTTGGTTGATGATGTGATTTATAAAGGTCGAACTGCGCGAGCTGCTTTGAATGCAGTTTTGGAGTATGGTCGCCCAGAAGTAATTAGATTGGTTGTTTTGGTGGATAGGGGGCATCGGGAATTGCCTATTCATCCAGATTTTACAGGTAAAAAATTACCTACTGCAAAGGAAGAGCAGGTGAAGGTTTATATGCAAGATATTGACGGGAGAGATGGGGTAGAGTTATTTCGGTAGATGGCAGGGATTAGGAGTTCCGAAGCGGGTGAACTATTTGATTTTAAGTTATTTGAGGAGGCGACTGTAGGTTTAAGGCGTCTTTTGCCACCTTTGGTTCCTTGTTGGCTACAAACTTGCAGGTACGACTCGTTTTAATTGTCTGACCATAACCCATAGCTTCCAATCGCCTGAAATCTTCTATTGCCTGATTTAGTGTCTTAGCATGACCACTCCTTTTGACATCTCTGGGAGTTATTGGCTGATTTTTCCTTAAAGCTAACTGGTAAATTTGTGACAACTTACTAGGCTCAGTGTTCTCCGTTCTAGCTAGGATAGCTCTAACTTGATCGAGCTGATATCTTATCCTATGTCCAGCAATCTGCATAGGTTTTTCGCTAATAGTCTCACTAGGAGTCTCACCATTTGCCACAGCCTCCAAAATGTGATACAGCAGTGCCCATCTCAGAATCTTACCGTCGGCTTTGTTGTACTGGTAAATCAAAGCTGGTTTAGTTTCTTCAAATTTCTTAAATTCAGCTGTATTGTGATATTTTTCAAAGATTGTGTAAGCTTCTGGGGTAAGGTGAAATTTAAAAGCTGGCAATTCATCTATTGCTTTGTAGATACTAATCAGTAATGGAGTAAGGTTTAAAGGTACGTCACTATCACTATCTTCATTCAAGTAATGAGGTCTTCTAATTAAGGTGGCTACATTGTACCGGGCAAACTTTCCAGTAGGATCTGCTTTTGAGATAATTTTCGACAAAAGATCTGGCTGAATACCTCCTAAAAGTGATAGATTAGCTGAACAACTGGGGTAGCGCTTGCCTCTTCTGTTCATTGATGGCAGATAACCGTTGTCACCTTCCAACAACTGTTGTGCCTCACCACCGTTACTACTGGTGTATTTACCACGACTATTAGCTTCTCTAGCTAGCTTGTCAAATAATCTTAAAATCTTGGGATTATCTTCTGCCATTGCTCTAAGTGCCTCTGGAGTATAGCCCCCTGTGATGTATTGTCTTTCCTTAGGTGGTGTAGGTTTGTCACCTCTATTTTTTTTGTCAGCAGTTTTCCACTTTGCCAAATCTCTCTTGTACTCTGATAAGAGAGCTTTGTATTTTTCTGTAGCTTCTTTTTGCATTATGAATAGAGGTTTGAAGACGATCGCATTTATTATGCGAAAATATTTTTCTGATCCTGGTTCCTCAACAATAGCTGAGAAGATAGTGGGGACTTCCTGATAATTTGAAGATTTTCTGCCTACTATCCTTGTTTCTGGGTGTATCATACTAGCCATAGTAGCTTCTAGGGTGACTAATACAGGTTCAGGATCGACTCCTAACTTTTGAGCAAATGTCAAAATAGGGTGTAGTTTTTTGGGTAAGATTTTGTCACAGGGTAAAGGCTGATTAGAGTTAATTATCTCTCCCAACTCTGCTATGTCATCCTCTAATTTTGCTTCTTGATTTGGATATTTGGCCATAAATTTAGGGGGCTTAAAATTGCTATTTTTACAATAACAATTAATTATATCATGGCTAACATTTTCGATTGGGATTTACTCAAAGCGATCGCCTCAACACAGAATAAGCAATTCAATAAGTACCTTAGTTGAGGTTGGTTTGAACTCAGCAAAACTGCGCCCCCAAATATAATATTTGGATGATTTTTGATGGCAGTTTCTCTTCAGTTTCTATCTCTGTAAATAGACATATCCAAAAAATATGTAGACTTTTTGTAAAAGTAGATAATATCAAATCCGCTGGGCAACGGAAGTGTTATAAGAAACCGGGGAAAGTGGGAAATAGATGTTATACACAGGACTTACGCTTTCCTAACCCAGAAACCGGGTTTTTTCCTCAATGTTGATTGTTAAAAACAAGGATTTCTCCTAAAAACCCGGTTTCTTTGCCTAAGTCCTGATACAGTGGGGAATTTAAAACAAAACGTGTTTCTGGCGGTATTAGATACTACCGGATTTGATATTATTGCTTACTGCCAGCATTTAATCCAGCAATGAAAATTGCTTTTTTTCTGCCTTGTCCTCCTTGTCCTCCTTGTCCTCCTTGTCCTCCTTGTCCTCCTTGTCCTCCTTGTCTTCCCTACTCCCTCTTTTTTGGTAAAAGATTAATTTGATTAACAGAATCTTCCCCTAATCTAATAGTCAAATCAGAACCAATTTCACCTGTAGAAGTAGGTTCAATCTGACCAAAACCTAAAGTATTTTGCACAAATTCTGCCGACTCTAAATAACCCCCTTGAACGATAACTTGAGTAAAACGTTGTTTTTCAAACCAGTCAGGTACTACATAAACATTGTAAAATCCTCGATCGCGCAAATACTGAGCAAATTTTGTCGCTGCTTGAGAATCACTAGAAGCATTTTGTACAGCTATTGTATTCTCGGTAGGCAAAATTTCATTTACCTCCATCGGATTATATATATTGTCATAATTAAACTTGTCTAATTTGACATCAAAATATTGTTCCAGAACGCGATCGCGACCATCCTCATCTATAACCCAATAACTAGCATAATCATTTGCTAAACTAGATTTTCCAGGCAACATTACCATTTTGAAATCCTCCCGCTCTAAGTCAAGACTAAAACCGATCAAAGCCAACATTTCCTGAAAACTTAAATCAGTATCAACATACTTCAGCATCACCCGAATAATTTGAGGCAACCGAGGTAACACTCCCATATTAGTAACGCGACTTTTTAGCGCTTTTAGCAAAACTTGTTGTCGTTGCACGCGACCAATATCGCCATAGACGTCTTCTCGGAAACGGGCAAATTGTTCTGCTTGTTCTCCATTGAGAATCTGCCAACCTGCTTGTAAATCTATGTTTAACTTTTGGGTATTGTCAACATAAGACATACGTTGAGGAACAAAAACTTCTACTCCACCTAGTTGTTCTACTAATTCTCGAAACGCTCCTTTGCTGACTCGCACATAACGGTCAATCTTAATATCATTGAGAGTATATTCTAAAACATTTTCTGCTAGTTGCGGACCCCCGTAAACATTGGCTTCATTAATTTTGGCAATACCTACTCCAGGAATTCGGACTTGAGTATCTCGTGGTATTGAGAGTAAACTAACAGTCTTATTTGTAGGATTAGCTTGTACTAATAGTAAAGTATCACTACGACCCTCAAATATATCTGGAGAATCTGCTGCGGCTCCTGGAACTTGGTCAATTCCCATAACTAGGATATTTATAGATCGTGAAAGTTGGTAAGGCAAGCGTTTACGCCACATAACATCTGCTGTAAATTCCTGGAGTAGTTGACTGATAAATTCTGGTTCAACGGGGGCAAACAAAGCAGTTATTGCTCCGAAAGAAGTAGTTATGGTTCCGCTCAAAAGTAATATAAATATCAAAAACCACCATTTAAACCAAAGAGGTCGGGAGTTAGTATTAGTAGAAGAGGTATTATTCATAAAAAATCCAAAAATAAAAATATAAATTCAAAATTCAGATGGTTGCTCAAACTAAGACGTCTTAGTTTAAGAGCGTATCTCCACAAAAATTTCACTACTATAGTTGGAAAATTTGGGAGAAACTGGCAAAAATAATCACTTTAGTAGGATAACTCGGGAGTTAGTATCAGGACTTACGCAGAACCACCATATATAGTAGGGGCGAATGGCATTCGCCCTCTACAGATAGCGTATCATGTCAACATTTGCGTAAGTCCTGAGTATATAGCGCTACGCGCTAGGGAATAGGGAATAGGGAATAGGGAATAGTGAACTGTCAAAGGCTTTTCCTGCGGAATGCTACGCAAACAGGATTTAGAAATGTCCTAACCTTAATGCGTAGTGCTATAATAGACATCTGGTGATAATCAAAAAAAAATTAATTATCGTGTATAAATCATCAATTCTTTTCCCCTACTCCCGTACGGGCGATTCGCGAATCGCCCCTACTCCCTCTTTTTCGGAGAAGTCTAATAAGTTTTATTCATAAATAGGGCTTGCTGATTAAATCTAAAAGCATTGATAGATAAAAGTTTTAGTCTTTTTAAGTCTTGAAAAAGTACAAGATTTTTATTCTAAAGAGCTGCATAAAGTTAGGATGAAAGGGTTGACAAAGGCCGAAAAATCAAGTGATAATTCTTCCTCCTGTCTCCTCTAAATTCCCCATTCCTCCTGACTCCTGACTCCTGACTCCTGAGGACTACCCTCATCCATAAGACTTTTTCAGCAAACCCTAAATAATTCCAAAATCAAAATCTAAATTCAAAATTCTGACGATTACTCAAACTAAGACGTCTTAGTTTAATACCATTTCTCGACAAAAATTTCGCTACTATAGTTCAGTTCAAAAATTTGGCAGAAACTGGCAATGAGAACTTAATATGGAATAATCTAAGTCTATTGAGTAATCTAGAATCCGATGATACCTGTTATTCTTGCTGGTGGTAAAGGAGAACGTTTTTGGCCTCTGAGTCGTAAGCATCGACCTAAACAGTTTCTCTCTCTGGACGGTAGTGGTAAAAGTTTATTACAAGCAACAGCAGACAGATTACTCCCATTATCTAATGGTTGGGATGGTTTATGGGTTGTAACTTCGGCAATGTTGGCCGAAGGTGTGGGACAACAGTTACCCCAGATGCCAAAAGAAAATATTTTGGCAGAACCGGAAGGAAGGGATACTGCCCCTGCTGTTGCCTGGACAGCAATAGAAACGGCACGCCGTTATGGGGAAGATGCACTTGTCGGATTTTTTCCGGCTGACCATTGGATCGGTGAGCCAGAAGTATTCCAGAAGACTCTGGAGGCCGCAGCCGAATTGGCTACGAACCAGGAGGCTATTGTCACCCTAGGTGTGAAGCCCTCTTTTCCTTCTACTGGCTATGGATACATTGAACAGGGAAAAGAGGCAGGAAATTTTGGTGGATTTGATGCTTATCAGGTGGCACGGTTTACGGAAAAGCCTAACCGAGAGAAGGCTGAGGAGTTTCTGGCAACAGGACGCTTTAGTTGGAATGGGGGTATTTTTGTATTTAGGGTGGGGGTAATGTTGGCTGAGTTACGAAAGTATGTGCCGACTATGATGACTGTTTTGGAGGCGATGGGTGCTGGGGGTTATTCTCAGTTGGAGAAGAATAGTATTGATTATGCGGTGATGGAGAGGACTGAGAAAGCTTTTGTGTTACCTGTGGCTTTTGGTTGGGATGATTTGGGCGACTGGAATGCTTTGGAACGTTTGGTTAAGGGGGATAGTGTGAATGTGGAGTTGGCTAATCATTTGGGGTTGGATACTGAGGGGTCGATTTTTTATTCGTCTAGCGATGATGATGCTATTGTAACTATTGGTTTGGAGGATGTGGTTGTTGTTAGGGATGGGAATGTGACTTTGATTGTGAAAAAGGAGCGATCGCAGGAGATTAAGAAGGTATTGAAGAGTTTGGCAGATCATCCTAAGTTTAAGGATTTATTGTAGGAAGAAGGAGTCAGGAGTCAGGAGTCAGGAGTCAGGAGGAATAGGAGATTTAAAGGAGTAGGAAGAAAGAAGAGGGAAGGAGGAAGGAGGAAGGAGGAAGGAGGAAGGAGGAAGAAGAAGGGAATAATTGTAGTTGTAGTAGACTGTTTCATCTTAAATGTTGCAATAGATGTAGGTTGGGTTGAGGGACCTAAACCCAACAACAGTCTTTCTCCCCTACTCCCCCACTCCCGTACAGACGTTGCATAACAAAAATGCGAACGTCCCTACCCTACTCCCTAATGCACAGTTTTAGCTGAAACAGTCCAGTAGGTTGGGTTAAGCGACAGCGCAACCCAACAAAACTTGTATGGCAGTACGTTTTTTAGCTACAGTTGTTTTCATTTTGGTAGATCACAGTAGGTAGGGAGGTTCCATGGAACCTCCCTACAATATTTTGCTTGTTTTGAAAAGCGCTATAATACCATTTTAAAAAAAGAATGTTACGAATAATAGAGGCAATAAAAAGATTTTATAGGAGATATCCCTTTGACAAAAAAGGTGATTTAAGACCTAAAAAACGGTATTTATACCATTCATTCTGACTCCTGACTCCTGACTCCTGACTCCTAAAAAATTCCCTAGCTATTTGTAGCAAACATTTATCAAATTGGTATAAGAGAATAAATTTTGGTTGAAAAAAACATCACAATATTAACAGTAGGATATGGCTTTGTTGTAATAGCCATATAAAATCTGTTCCGCTTTTCGGTTGCCAGATTCGACATGAAAGGTCAACCTAGTGGCAGCTATATCACCCTCTTTCTATAGATTGATGTTTTGTTCATTTGTTGGCTAATAGTTAAATGGCTCAAAGCCTTTACAGATATAAGTTTCAGCCTTTTTTTATCAAAAAAACCTAAGATGTTTGATTTATTTACAGCGCTTTTCAAATTAATGAACCACACTGTCACAACCAAAACCGAGTAGGGACGTTCCATGGAACGTCCCTACTGTGGTCTACTGAAATGAAAACCGCTGTATTGGACAATAGTTGTAGAAGTATGAAGTACATGGATCTTGGATCTTGTGCGGTAGCTATATGCTTTCATACAACAAAGCCGTAGGATATCCTAACTTTAGTGCGTTGTGCTATATATGTTGGGTTTCGTTGCCTCAACCTCTTAACGAAGTCAGAAGTCAGAAGTCAGAAGTCAGAAGCGGTTTTTGTAACGGGGATTAGAGCAAGGCTCCAAAAACATTTCGCCGATAAAGGCGGGGCTTTAAACCCAATTATTTTAGTAAGGACGCTCTTATGCAACGTCCCTACATTGGGGTTAATTAATGTTACTTGATATTATAAATCTGACTAGCATTGCCTTGTAAAATCTCCACAGCTATTTCCTCAGCTTCCTTAATAGTTAAATCTCCATCTTTCACTGATTCATCTAACACTTCTCCCAAAATTTTTCGCCCCCATTTCGCACCTAAATAATATAAATCAGGAATCAAATGTGCATCGGAAGAATACATTAATTTACTAATAGGTGCTAATTCCATTAATTGCCTGATTACAGATACCATTCCCGCTACACTTAAGGAAGGTATTACTAGCCCAAAACTTATATAAACATTAGGATAAACTGATGCTAAATAACCAGCTTCACGGGTATAAGGATAGGAAGTGTGTAATAAAACAATGGGAGCATTATGAAAGCGATTATCTTCTAATAAAAACCGTAAATGTAGAGGATTTGATAAACGTAAATCTAAATCTGGGTCGCCAAATCCTGTGTGAAATTGTATCGGTATTTTATGTTTGGCAGCTACTTCTAATGTCTGGATTATTAAAAAGTCAATTAAAGATTTATCATTCAGACGTGGTGGTTTTTCTCCTGTTGTTTTTTTAATAGTATTAAATTGAGATTTTGCTACTTCTACTGTTACAGGTTGAATTTCTAAACCTGTACGATAAGCTGCAATACTTTTAAAACCAACTACTTCTGGCGGTGGAGGATCAATTTCTGCTCTAAATCTTTCCCAAAATTCGGCAAAACTATTTACTTGAGGAATAAGATTTTGGGCGAGGTTTTCTATTCTTAATAATCGCCGTACACCTACAAATTGTTGATGCCATTGCCAAGGTAATATTTCCTCTGGGAGAAAACCATCATCTAATAAAATTGTGTCAAGATTAGCTGCTTTAAAACAAATTTTGGTGAAATTTTCTAAGCCTAAATTATTTCGTTTTGCTAATATTTCTGACTCTTGTGGTTCACATTTTAATAAGTCTGCCATATCCCGTAAACTTCGACGATAAAATAGGGTATGACGGGCATGATAATTAATAATATCGGGATGATTAGCTTGGGTAAAAGCAGCAGCATAAGGATAACGAGCGATCGCTTCTGCTTGTAATAAGTTATGAGCGTGTTGATCAATAGCAGGTATATTTGAAAGTTCCATGATATATAATTAGGGTTTGCGTATGGAAAGTATTTTTGTGGAGGTAGGGAGTAGGGAGTAATGAGTAAGGAGTAATGAGTAATGAGTAATGAGTAATGAGTAAGGAGTAATGAGTAAGGAGTAATGAGTAAGGAGTAATGAGTAAGGAGTAATGAGTAAGGAGTAATGAGTAAGGAGTAAGGAGTAATGAGTAAGGAGTAAGGAGTAAGGAGTAATGAGGTAGGGACGTTAGCATTAATGCTCAAGCAACGTCCGTACGGAGTCAGTATGATTGTGGTTTATTGATCATTAAACCGCTGTAAGAGTCAGAAGGAATAAGAGTTAGATCAAATCCGCTGGGCAACGGAAGTGATATAATTCTACCATCAGAAAAGAGCGAAAACTCCTAGTTTGTAGAGGGTCTGGAGACCAAACCCCCACGGTCTTCAATTCTACCGATACTACTGGATTTGATATTATAAACCATCTGTAGGGGCGAATGCCATTCGCCCTAACTAGGTATGATGGTTCTGCGTAATTCCTGATTTGAAAGAAAATTAAGGGAATAAATCCGGTTTCTTGGTTGGTTTGCCTAAGTCCTGACGAAATTATAGACCATCTGTAGGGGCGAATGGCATTCGCCCTAACTAGATATGATGGTTCTGCGTAATTCCTGATTTGAAAGAAAATTAAGGGAATAAACCCGGTTTCTTGGTTGGGATTGCCTAAGTCCTGACGAAATTATAGACCATCTGTAGGGGCGAATGGCATTCGCCCTAACTAGATATGATGGTTCTGCGTAATTCCTAATTTGAAAGAAAATTAAGGGAATAAATCCGGTTTCTTGGTTGGGATTGCCTAAGTCCTGACGAAATTATAGACCATCTGTAGGGGCGAATGGTATTCGCCCTAACTAGATATGATGATTCTGCGTAATTCCTGATTTGAAAGAAAATTAAGGGAATAAACCCGGTTTCTTGGTTGGGATTGCCTAAGTCCTGACGAAATTATAGACCATCTGTAGGGGCGAATGGTATTCGCCCTAACTAGATATGATGATTCTGCGTAATTCCTGATTTGAAAGAAAATTAAGGGAATAAACCCGGTTTCTTGGTTGGGATTGCCTAAGTCCTGACGAAATTATAAACCATCTGTAGGGGCGAATGGCATTCGCCCTAACTAGATATGATGGTTCTGCGTAATTCCTAATTTGAAAGAAAATTAAGGGAATAAACCCGGTTTCTTGGTTGGGATTGCCTAAGTCCTGACGAAATTATAAACCATCTGTAGGGGCGAATGGCATTCGCCCTGACTAGATATGATAGTTCCGCGTAATTCCTGATTTGAAAGAAAATTAAGGGAATAAATCCGGTTTCTTGGTTGGTTTGCCTAAGTCCTGATATGGCAAAGTTCAATATCTAGACAACAAAATCTTAACTTCCTCCTCTATCTCCATATCTTTCATCGCCTCCCATTCAGCTTGACGAACAGCAATAAATGCTTGAGCTAACTCAGCTCCCAAAGCATTTTTCAGTACATCATTATTATTCAGGTGAGCGATCGCTTCTGCCAAGGAACTAGGCAAAGCATCTATTCCTCGCACCTCCCTTTCTGTAGGAATCATATTTCCCGGATCGACTCTCACCGGTTCCCCAAGATCAAGACCTCGGTTAACCCCATCCAAACCAGCCACTATGACACTTCCCAAAGCTAAATAAGGATTAGCAGAAGCATCAGATGTTTTCAATTCAAAATGAGTGGGAGACGGTGGAGCAAAATTACTCGGTACCCTAACAGCAGCTTCTCGGTTATCTAAACCCCAAGTACGAAAAGCACCACTCCAGAAATGAGGACGGATGCGACGATAAGAATTAACACTCGGAGTTGTCAGCGCCATCAAAGCAGGCAAATGTTCGAGAATACCTGCAATGAAACTCTGAGAAGTTTTGGAGAGTCCCCCTATTCCATCTGAGTCAGGAACAATATTTTGTTCTCCTTCCCACAGACTTAGATGTAAGTGGCAACCATTACCTGCTTGATCGGCAAAAATTTTTGGCATAAAAGAGGCAGTAAGTCCATGTTTGAGAGCTACTCCTCGGACTGTTTCCCGAAAACTTATTTGTCTATCGGCAGCTTGCAAAGCGTCGGTATAGCGGATGGAAATTTCGTTTTGACCAGGACCTGACTCTGGATGATATCTTTCTACTTGCATTTTTTGGGCGATGAGACAGTCAGTAATATCGTCAATGACAGGACGGTTAATATCCATCCCCAAGGTTGAGGCAAAAACTGTATCATCTGTGGGAGCAATACCATCAGGAGTAGATTTCAAGAGATAGAATTCATTTTCAAAGGCAGCTTTTATTTGTAAACCTGCTTTTTCGGCAGAGGCGATCGCTTGTTTGAGAAATCTACGGGGACACAAAGACCAGGGAGTGCCATCTTTAAATATATCGCTAACTACACTGGCGTGAGTAGGAGCGTAGGGTAATGTACGGAGGGTAGACCAGTCAGGAACTAACCAAGCTTCTCCTACTGGAGTGAGACCTGTTTCGGGAATTACCGCATCATACATGACTGGTAGTGCTTGTTGAGCAACTGTGATGCTGACTCCTGTATGGAAGTGTTCTGGTAATAGATCAATATGGAATGCTTTGGAGCGGATGATGTTGGCGTTGTCACAGAAAAGGACACGGACGAATTTTATACCGCTTTCTTTTAGATGTTTGAAAATGTCTTCTTGTAGATTTTGGTTTTTGTCGTTCATGTTTTTAAAGAAGGCAATAGGGAATAGTAGGTTGGGTTAAGCGACAGCGCAACCCAACAAAAAGCTGAATATTAAACTGTTACTAATAGACTTTTCCAAAAATGCTAATTGTTAGAAAAGCAGAGTAAGAGTTTAAGAACCTTTTCTGGAGATGTCTAATATAATGAACTAAGTTTAAGATTTAGTTATAATAATATTAGGAATTATACAGAGACCATATAAACTATAACATTATAATAGTTTTTGAGTAAGTCCTAAATATAATATTCTTTCTTATTATATACTAAATTTGTTGAGGTTTGTTATGAGCAAGAAAGAACCTTGGAATGAAAAGTGGGAATTTATTGAAAGAATAGGTAAAGGTGGTGAGGTGCATCTCAATTTTGAATAAAGCTAAAAATTTATCACTTTTAGCAAATGGGGAATAGGAATATAGGGAATATAAAAAAAGTATTTTTGCCAATATGAGATGCACCCTGCCTCCCCTCAACTTTTTGCCATTTTTCTGAGGAGATGAAAATTTTACTTACCTATATAGTTAGTCGAAAATTTCTCAGAGACTTTTCTAAAATATCTGCTCTTTATAGAGGAAAGTAGAAATTTTCTGAAGTGGAGCGCTCGCCTCTTGTCTCCCCTCAACTTTTTGCCATTTTTCTGAGGAGATGAAAATTTCACTTACCTATATAGTTAGTCGAAAATTTCTCAGAGATTTTTCTAAAATATCTGCTCTTTATAGAGGAAATTAGAAATTTTCTGAAGTGGAGCGCTCGCCTCTTGTCTCCCCTCAACTTTTTGCCATTTTTCTGAGGAGATGAAAATTTCACTTACCTATATAGTTAGTCGAAAATTTCTCAGAGATTTTTCTA
>NZ_JAAHHT010000064.1:30811-41374 GCF_010672085.1 Okeania sp. SIO3I5 | reverse complement strand
GTTCCAGTTACATCTACCCACCCTCCCCATCTCCCCAAACTCCCCAAACTCCCCCTTAATTCGCTACAAAAAATGTTCCATCTCCCCACCCTCCCCATCTTCCCCATCTTCCCCATCCTCCCCATCTTCCCCATCTTCCCCATCTTCCCCATCCTCCCCATCCTCCCCATCCTCCCCACCCTCCCCATCCTCCCCATCCTCCCCATCTCCCCACACTTAGTTTATTCCCAACCATCCCAAGGACTAACTTCTAATACTCCTGTTGGAGTCAATACAACTCTAAATAACCCAAATGACTTTTGAGAAACAGGTTGACGATCGCCATCATTCATCAACTTAGGTAGAGGAGTGTCCAAAAGATAATCTTTCGCAGATTGATTCATCGGTTCATAACTAGCGATCGCCCCATCAATATCTACCCTAACTTGATATTCCAAATCTTCATACCATGTAGGACTTTCTTGCCAACTCAAATCGATTTGCTCATACAGCTTTTGATTCAAATCTTCTAGTTTAACTATTTCCTGAACCTCTTGTGGGATTATTTCAGGTTTTGCCTTTGCCACATTTAACTTAGGAGGTAATTTTTTGACTGAAACAGGCCATATCTTAATTGTTTGATCGGCACTACCACTAACAAGAGTTTTCCCATCTTGAGTAAAACCAACAGACCAAACAGATTTACTATGACCTTTATATTTCTCCATTGGTTTTTGACTTTCTACCTCCCACAAAAGAATTTTGTTGTCGTAACTACCACTAGCTAAAGTTTGCCCATCTGGACTAAAAGCAACAGAAAAAACTGCATTTGAATGTCCCTTCAAAGTTCCAACTTTTTTACCAGTCTCTGGTTGCCATAGCTTGATAGTGCTATCTTGACTGCCACTAGCAACAGTTTCTCCATCAGGGTGATATGCAATTGACCAAATAGGGCGATCGTGAGCAGATATAGTCTTCTTTTCTTTTCCTGTTTTTACTTCCCACGTTTTAAGTTTTCCATTTTTACCACCACTAGCTAAAGTTTCCCCATCAGGACTAAAAGCTAAAGAAATCACCGGACTAGAATGCTGAAAACGTAAAATTTCTGTTCCTTTTTTCAGACTCCATAATTTAATAAAACCTCTATGACTGCCAATTGCTACAGTATCTCCATCGGGAGCGATCGCTACTGCTTTAATGTCGTCAGAATTAAGATTAATAGCGTGAAGCAGATTTCCATTACGAAGATTCCAAAATTTCACACAATCATCCCAACTACCACTAATCAGAATTTTCCCGTTAGGACTTATTGCTAGAGATTCCACAACATCAGTGTGAGCATCTATACTACGGATAAGTTGACCTGTCGGTAAATCCCAAATTTTAATCATGCCATCATAACTGCTACTAGCTATAGTTTTTCCGTCTGAACTAATAGCAACTGCATAAATCCAAGTTGAATGACCTGATAAAGTTTGCAGTGGTTTCCTGACTTTTTCGACTTTATAGTTTGTTTGTTTGATTCTTCTTGATAGCAAATCTTGGAAATCTATTCCTTTAATTACAAGGGTTGTTGCTATTGCCGTAGTTAATGCTGTTACAGTTATTGTTTTGGCAGGATTCCAGAAAAGTTGTTGTGATTGCATAATTTTTTAATGATGTAGAAGATCGATTATTCAGTGATAGTAGTTGCCATTACTCTTAGCAGATTTTAAAGCTCTTAAGTAGTGCCAGAATTTAACTTCTCAATTCAGAATTGAGAATTCTAAATTACTGCCTTTTTTTCTTATATAGCAGTTGCCATTAGTATTAGCAGATTCTCAATTCTCAATTCTTGACAATCAGAATTTAACTTCTTAATTATCAATTCTGAATTACTGCCTTTTTTTCTTATATAGCAGTTGCCATTAGTATTAGCAGATTCTCAATTCTCAATTCTTGACAATCAGAATTTAACTTCTTAATTATCAATTCTGAATTACTGCCTTTTTTTCTTATATAGCAGTTGCCATTAGTATTAGCAGATTCTCAATTCTCAATTCTTGACAATCAGAATTTAACTTCTTAATTATCAATTCTGAATTGCTGCCTTTTTTTCTTATATAGCAGTTGCCATTAGTATTAGCAGATTCTCAATTCTCAATTCTTGACAATCAGAATTTAACTTCTTAATTATCAATTCTGAATTGCTGCCTTTTTTTCTTATATAGCAGTTGCCATTAGTATTAGCAGATTCTCAATTCTCAATTCTTGACAATCAGAATTTAACTTCTTAATTATCAATTCTGAATTGCTGCCTTTTTTTCTTATATAGCAGTTGCCATTAGTATTAGCAGATTCTCAATTCTCAATTCTTGACAATCAGAATTTAACTTCTTAATTCTGAATTCTAAATTCTAAATTCTAAACTGCTGCCTTTTTTTTCTTATATTCAATCCATTTTCTGATTAAGAATAAAATAGTTATTCCTACACTACCGATTATTCCTAATGGTGTAAGATAACTCCAATGACCAAACATTTTGTCACTAATATGCCAAGTTAAAAGGAACATTAATGTATAAGTTAAATAATGTAGCTTTTTCCAATCTTTTTTCAATTTTTTTATACTCCAGTTATTAGAAGTGACTGCTAAAACTGCAAAAATAGCTAGTATAATTATTCCTTGTAAATAAAGATGATATGATTCAATATCAAAGACATCAAAGTTTCTTTTCATAAATAATAAGATGCCATGACCAGCTCCAAAAACAAATGACATTACTCCTATTTGACGGCGATATTTGAGTAATATTTTGGGAAGATTGGTCTTCTTAGTAGCTGGAAAAACTATTCTCAGAATTGTGGGTAACAATGAAAGTATATAAGCACATAGAGCTAAAAATCCCAGATAACTAGCAAGATTTGGTGTGTTGATAATAAAATTTTCCATTTCTCTAATTTCGTAATATTTCTTGAAACTTTGTTTGATTAAATAGTTCTGAGCAGATGCAAATATATTTATAGTGATCTCAAATAAAAATGAGACAATTAAATCACTGATTTTAAAGGGTTATATCAAGCTTCAGTGTCTCAATTTGCTCCTGCACAGGTTTTTTGCCTTTTAGTGAGTCGGAAGCCAGAAGTTTTCTTGACGCTTGTGTTATTTATGTGATTTATCTCTATATTTTTTCAGCCTTTCAACTCGCATCTTTAGTCCAGAAAACTTTATTTCCCAGAGCCATTATTTTTATCACTTAAGTGAGTCACATGATTTGATTGTAGACAAGAATAATTGAAATGTGCAAGGGAAAATTGTAAACTTTTGTAAACTTGTGAAGATATTATCTAACTGTATAATATTTATAAAGTATATTTATATAATTCGCGTAATATGTTTATTCGGTGGTGGTGTATTGTAATGGTGGCCTGTATTATATCAAATCCGGTAGTATCTAAATACCGCCAGAAACCGGGTTTGTGGGAATATAGATGTTATACAGTGGGGCATTTACAGCGCTTTTCAGTTGAGTAGACCACTAAATTCATTGTTAGGAGTCAGGAGTCAGGAGTCAGGAGTCAGGAGTTAGGAGTCAGGAGTTAGGGGTTAGGAGTCAGGAGTTAGGAGTCAGAAGTCAGGAGTCAGGAGTTAGGAGTCAGTATCATTGTGGTTTATTCATATGAAAACCGCTGTAAAACAAACCCGGTTTCTTATAACACCTCCATGAAGAGGGGATTTGATATAGCACTACGCATTACAGGGCTTTTCAAATTGATGAACCACATCGTCAGAACCAAAACCCCGTAGGGACGTTCCATGGAACGTCCCTACTGTGGTTTACTGAAATGAAAACTACTGTAAGGTATTTGACATTTCTAAATCCTGAAAGCCTTTAAAAGTCTGCTGTTCCCTGTTCCCTGTTCCCTGTTCCCTGTTCCCTGTTCCCTGTTCCCTAGCGCGTAGCGCTATAAAAAAAAGGGAGGTTCCATAGAACCTCCCTACAGGGATTTGAAAAAAGCTTGATCGCCTCCCTTCCTACATCAATACAGTTTGTTCGGTATTATCACTCTCAGTATTATTAACTTCAAAGCGATCGCCATCATTTAATTCTCTCTCTACTCGTCGCAACTGTGGAGTACGATAAGCAACTAATACTGCTCCCATATTCAATAAACCCATCACAACAAATAACAAAGCTATTCCTCTCCCTTCTCCTACTCCTATTATTCTGCCGACACTACTTGCCAAAATTCCATTTTCACTCATCAAAGGTTTAAACATAAACTCTACTAAAGGAGCTGCACTTAGATGGGTAGTTACTAACAAAAACTTTTCCATCATATTCTGCAAAGCAAAAACTCGCCCTTGTAAATATTGAGGTACTTTCTTTTGCCAAATAGTATGATTCAAGCTAACAATAATTGCCCTGGAAAATAAATAGCCAAATCCTGCAAATGCAGCCAAAATTACAGCAGGTTTGAATCCTCCCATACATAGACATAATCCTTGGATAAATGCAAAGACTAAAATAGCTTCTATTCTTCGTTTAGAACATCCCCATAAACTTACTATCACACTGCCAAACAACATTCCAATGCCACTAACAGACATTACTATTCCTAATTCTTTTTCCGAGGCAAAACTTAACACCATTGGCAAGAATAAAACTTGCAATACTCCCGCACTTAGATAGATAACTCCAAAGAAAATTGTTAACTGACGCAAACCAGCACGGACTACTACATAATTCCATCCTGAAACAACTTCTTGCCATAAATCTTCAACACTTACTTTCCGTCTAATATTTTGCTGCTGCCTTCTAGGGAATTTGACAATTAACAAAGTGAAAAATGCCAGTAGATAGGTACTAAAATCTATTAATAATATGCCGTGAAGCTGAATTTTGATTATCAATAGTCCAGCTATACTTGGACCAAGAATTCTTGCTGTTGCTATTGCTCCTTGTACCATGCCATTCGCCCGACTCAAGTGTTGTGGAGGTACAAGTTGAGAGATTGCAGAGATATAAGCTGGCCATTGGAAAGCGTTACAGACAGAACTAATACCTACTGCTATATAGATATGCCAAACTTGCAGTTGTCCAGAGAAGACTAGGAACATTATTCCTAATGCTGTTACTCCAGTAATTGAGTCACTGACAATCATTGCCTTACGACGACTCCAGCGATCTACCATTGCACCAGCAAATGGTGAAATAAAGATACTAGGTAGATGAATGAATAAAGACAATAGAGCATAGTGGGTAATTGAACCTGTTGTTTGATACACCCATACTGCTAAAGCAAATTCACTCAGACTGGAACCTAATAGGGAAAAAACTTGACCCAACCATATAAATATAAATGTTTGCATAACCTTGAGTTCCTAGATAAATAGAAAATATAGTCGAATGAAATTTATTTAGTCTGCTTAATAATACTTCTACTTAGTATAACTTGAGTATAGTTTTTCTCAAGTTAGTGAGATATACTTATACTTTGATTCTATTGGCTGTTGCCTGTTGTTTAAAAAGTGGAATTTTACCTCACTAAAATGGGAATTACTATACAGGGATTTTCTAATACTGAGTATATATTAATTTAGGTATATATTAAGCCCTAATAATTTTGTTTTGTCTCTTGAACTTATTGAGAAATTCTATGGCTATTAAATAATTTTATTTTTGCCAGATCGAACTAATTTTCTAGTAGTTACCCAGTCAAGTTAGTCTGTTAAATTAGTCCCTAAAATTAATAACGAAGTACAACATTCATTAATTGATAATTGATAATGGATAATTGATAATTACTTTTCCCTTTTAGGGAGAGGATTTACTAAGGAGCCTTGAAAAAATAACCTGAACAGTTTTTTGATGGAACTTATATTTGACAATCTATTTCAGATAAAATTTGTACAACTTATTTTTACATGATGCCTAAAAGGAAAAAAATAAATTTTTTCCCTTTCAAGGGGAGGCTTTTAACCTGAATTATTTAATGATTAAGAGGGCATCTGTAAAAAAAAGATTAAGCCTTGATGTAGGGTGGGGAGGGTAAGGCGAAAATAATCTCACAATATAAAATAACAATTCCCTCACCGCCGTAACCCACAAATAGTTGATATTTGAGACATTTCTTTAGATTTATTTTACAGATACCTTAATCATAATTAATGATTAATTATTCGGTAAATTATCGGTTATTAATCAGAAAGTACCTTTATTTACTGTAACTGGATCTTCTAGGAATAACTCAAAGATTAGATTGTCTTAATATTTTTATAATTTATTTTTATCAAAGATTTTCTCAAATGCTATTCCTGAAAGGAAGCTAAAAAATATTGTTGCAAATAGCACAAAAAAACTAGATAAAATAAAATAAAGCAGGGAATAGGGAATAGGGAATAGGGAATAGGGAATAGTTGGAAAAACATTTTCTAGTCTAAGATTTATCATCAGTAATTAATTGTCCTAACCTATTTTTTACCAGCTATAAAAAATCCGTTTCTTTGAGTGAGTAGGGAGTAGTTAGGTGGGAAGAGAAAAGAAGAAAAACAATTTTAGGGGCTTGGAGAGCAAACCCCTACGACAAAATGTTACAACCTATTTAGGTATTGCTATATAACTGATGGATAAATACTTAAACCAAGCAAAAATTGGGTTTGGTATGCAAACCTCTAAGACAAAATGTCACGACCTATTTAAGGTTTGCTGATTAAATATCAAAAAATTATACACTAAGGATTTAAGGCATTTTTAATCAGAGAAAGTACCAGTTTTTTGCTCTCGTGAGCTGCAAAAAGTGAGGATTTTTAACAGAAAACAGCTCCAAAATTAAGGGATAATTGTTCCAACTACATTGCCTAAGTTTACTATTTATTCTGACTACTTACTACTAACTAATACAAAGAGTAAAAAGACTTTTTCCGCAAACTCTATTTAGGGCTTGCTGATTAAATATTAAAGTATTGATATTCTAATGGTTTGAGCTTTTTTAAGTCTTTAAAAAGTACAAGGTTTTCCTTCTAAAAAGCCCAAAAAGTGAGGATGAAAGGGTTAACTATTGGCAGAAAAATCAAGGGATAATTCTTCCTCCTGTCTTCTCTAAATTACCCATTCCTCCTGTCTCCTGTCTCCTGCCTCCTGTCTTCTACCCTTACTCATAAGACTTTTTCAGCAAACTCTATTTAGGATTGCTATATAACTAATTGCTAAATCCTTACCCCTAATTAATACTAAGATTTGAGCATAATTTGCTCTTGCCAAATTTTAACTAAGTTAGCTACTGCATTATCCCAACTATATTTAGCAATAGCTTCTCTGCCATTTATACCCATTTTTTTCCGTAAATTACTATCTTCAATTAATAACTTCAATTTCTCACAAAAACTTTCTTGATTTCCTGGAGTAAATAATAAACCATTCCTACCATCTTGAATATTTTCTGTGACTCCTCCTGCTGCAGGAGCAACTACTGGAATACCTGCGGCAAATGCTTCTAATACAGTTAAACCTCTAGTTTCTTTTTCTGAGGCAGTTACATGAAAATCACTATTTTTCAAAATATTAGGTACATTCTCAGGAGGTATTCTACCCAATAAATAAACATCATTTGTCAGTTGAGATAATCTATTTGATATTTCATCGTGCATCGGACCATCTCCAACAATTATTATGGCAATATTTTCTATATTTACTAATTGCTGAAGTTTGGTAAAAGCATCTAAAGTAAATTTCCAACCTTTATCTTCTGTTAGTCTACCTAAAAATACTATTCTAACTTTGTTATCTAAATTAGAAATTTGATAATTTGATTCCCAAAAATTAGCTGTTATTGTGGCAGATTGAAATTTTTCTATATCAAAACCATGAAAATTGACATACATAGCATTTTTCATTCCCATACTGACAATTTTTTGATAGGTAATACTGCTAGAAACTAAAGTCAAATCGTATTGGTTGTAAATTGAGACAAAACTTTTTTTAAAGATTAATTGCAACATCAGATTAATCCCTTTTGGCAAAGGTAAAAAATCTTCAAAATATTCGAGAAAGTTAGTTCGGAAAGTACAGACACAGGGAATTTTATGTTGTCGAGCAAATTCGATGCCAGCTAAACGAAAAAAAGCAAAAAATAATCTTTCTGGTTCATCTACATGAATAATTTCTGGCTGAAATTTTTCTAATTCTCGAACGACTATTTGGTAAGTGTTAAATCCTACATTTCTTTCAAAATCTAGGAATGGTGTACTAGGTAAGTTAATAACTTGAACTCCAGGAAAAATATTACCTGTATAATCTTTCCAATTGGGGTATAAATGAGCAAGCGGACTATAGTCTGGGCAGAATAATAAAACTTGATGTCCGAATTGACTGAGTTTTTGGACTCGGTAATAACCACTGACGGTTACTCCATCTAATACTGGTAAAAATCCAGAGGCAATAATAGCAATTTTCATAAATTAAGCAAGAAGGCAAGAAAGCTGAATCTGAGGCTAAGGAATTATACCGTTTCACGATTCATTTTCTTTTCTATAACATTTGCGTTATAGCTGTCGCTAGGTTCTGCCTTTTCCTGACTCATGCGAGCAAACATGTCGGCGACAGACGAAACTCCTTTGCGTAGCATTCTGTAGGAAAGCGGAACGGAGTTCTATCCCTGAGAAACTATTTTTAGTTGAATAAAAAATCATGCATAAGGGCGAATGACCCCCTCTAGTTTTTATCATATCAGAATTTTTGTGAGGATGCAACCGAAAATCCTTCTCTTTTTTTCGGGAGCTTCACAGAATGAAAATGTTTATGGTATTTCTCCTAGGAAAAATTTCTGAATACTTGATTGCCTCTTCATAAGAAAATTGTGTTGAATAAAAAATCATGTATATGGGCGAACGACCCCCTCTACTTTTTATCATATCAGAATTTTTGTCGGGATGCAACCGAAAATCCTTCTCTTTTTTTCGGGAGCTTCGCAGAATGAAAATGTTTGATGATGGGAAAAACCAGCATATATATTTTTGAAGCCTAAGAGAATGCAAAATTGATTACTAGCTAAGATGGCGCTCTAACCAAATGAATCAAAAGATTCTCAAAAGTAGGGAAGTATTTTTCAATCTTTTTCCTGTATTACCTCTATTCCACTCGTGACTCATAACTCAAAAATTTTTACGCGGGCAAAGATACCAAATAGGTTCTATATAAGTCTCAGAAAATATTCCTAGTAGATCGACACAGCTAAAACCTTGGAGAGAACTTTCTTCGTTTCGTATAATTCTTGTTATGGCAAGGTTTGACCATTTTTTCTAATGCAACATTTAAGGTGTGTCAGTCTACTAAATTACAATTCTGAGAAACCTACGATGATCTGCAAAAATCTATCATTTGCTGATTAATGAGTATGTCAGATTAGCTTGTTTGCCTGAATTAAATCTCAAACAAGAAGAAAAATTAGGTGAAATACTTGAGCAAGTTAGTCAGAACAAAATTCTGGCTTTTTGGATTTCTGAAGTAGACTATATTTTAGGAGAAAGCTTAGGTTTGTTAAAGCCAGAAGACCTCAATTACTATGAAGATCAAAAATCACTTTTAAGGGCATATTTTTTGAACGATATAAAGTGCTTAGATATTGATGAGTCTGATACTTACAAGTCAAAAAACAAACTGTTATAATTTTCAGCCCCTATCCCCTATCCAAAAAAAAGAATGGGGGCTATTTGCTGATAATATTAAACTTACCAACAAAGCTATTAAAAATAACTATAAAATCAACACTCTAGAATAATCAAAGTTCAAATTGTTTAACTTTTACTTTGGTAACAAATATATTTTTTTTAGAAAAGTAAAAAAAGTACAGTGCCTGAGGTGTTTGATTTCAAAAAATCAGAATAATTTGGTTTCTTTTTGCGGATAGATGGTGGATTAAATTCGAGACTTCCCACTCTACAAAATTTGAAAAATCAGTAGAGTGTCTGAGGCGCTTTATTTCCAAAAATAGATAATTTGCCAAAATTTTCAGCCGAAACCAACTGCACTTATAAGTCAAAAATAGTTTGGTTTCTTTTTGCGGATAGATGGTGGATTAAATTCGAGACTTCCCACTCTAGAAAATTTGAAAAATCAGTAGAGTGTCTGAGGCGCTTTATTTCCAAAAATAGATAATTTGCCAGAATTTTTAGCCGAAACCAACTGCACTTATAAGTCAAAAATAGTTTGGTTGATTTTTGCCGATAGACGGTGCATTAAATTCTCGACTTCCCGCTCTAGAAAATTTGAAAAATCAGTAGAGTGTCTGAGGCGCTTTATTTCCAAAAATAGATAATTTGCCAAAATTTTCAGCCGAAACCAACTGCACTTATAAGTCAAAAATAGTTTGGTTTCTTTTTGCGGATAGATGGTGGATTAAATTCGAGACTTCCCACTCTAGAAAATTTGAAAAATCAGTAGAGTGTCTGAGGCGCTTTATTTCCAAAAATAGATAATTTGCCAGAATTTTTAGCCGAAACCAACTGCACTTATAAGTCAAAAATAGTTTGGTTGATTTTTGCCGATAGACGGTGCATTAAATTCTCGACTTCCCGCTCTAGAAAATTTGAAAAATCAGTAGAGTG
>NZ_JAAHHT010000064.1:30369-30711 GCF_010672085.1 Okeania sp. SIO3I5 | reverse complement strand
TGCCAGAATTTTTAGCCGAAACCAACTGCACTTATAAGTCAAAAATAGTTTGGTTGATTTTTGCCGATAGACGGTGCATTAAATTCTCGACTTCCCGCTCTAGAAAATTTGAAAAATCAGTAGAGTGCTTGAAACGGCTTAGTTGAAAAAAATAGATAATTTGCCAAAATTTTCAGCCGTAACGAAGCGCAGTTATAACTTCAGAAAGTTTGGTTGATTTTTGCCGAGAGACGGTGCATTACATTCGAGAATTTCCACTCTACAAAATTTGAAAAATCAGTAGAGTGTCTGAAACGCTTTATTTCCAAAAATAGATAATTTGCCAAAATTTTCAGCCGTAAC
>NZ_JAAHHT010000064.1:0-30359 GCF_010672085.1 Okeania sp. SIO3I5 | reverse complement strand
AGTAGAGTGTCTGAAACGCTTTATTTCCAAAAATAGATAATTTGCCAAAATTTTCAGCCGTAACGAAGCGCAGTTATAACTTCAGAAAGTTTGGTTGATTTTTGCCGATAGATGGTGCATTAAATTCTCGACTTCCCGCTCTACAAAATTTGAAAAATTAGTAGAGTGCTTGAAACGGCTTAGTTGAAAAAAATAGATAATTTGCCAAAATTTTGAGCCTTAACCTACCGCAGTTATAACTTCAGAAAGTTTGGTTTCTTTTTGCCGATAGACGGTGCATTAAATTCGAGACTTCCCACTCTACAAAATTTGAAAAATTAGTAGAGTGCTTAAGGCACTTTATTTCAAAAAATAGATAATTTGCCAAAATTTTGAGCCTTAACCTACCGCAGTTATAACTTCAGAAAATTTGGTTTCTTTTTGCCGATAGACGGTGCATTAAATTCGAGACTTCCCACTCTACAAAATTTGAAAAATCAGTAGAGTGCCTGAGGTGCTTTATTTCCCAAAAATAGATAATTTGCCAAAATTTTGAGCCGTAACTCACCGCAGTTATAACTTCAGAAAGTTTGGTTTCTTTTTACCGATACACGGTGCATTAAATTCCCGACTTCCCACTCTACTAGACTCCCTAATAAAAAAAAATTCACGAAATAATTTCCTTCATTGGTTGTTCTGGAGTAACAGGTTAATATTTTCCTTCTACAAACTCTTTTTGTGCTTTTTGAACATCTCGAATTTTGTAAGCATTCAGCTATCAGCTTCCGAGATACATCTACATTTCCCGCCACACAATTTTATGAATTGACAACTCAAACTTGTGGTTTTTGTACTTCAATTCTCTGGTTGAAAATTATCTATAAGTTAAAGGAATAATTACTTGATTGATTAACGAGCTAAGAACTAATTGCTAATAACTGAATGCTTACCTAATTTTCTCTGCTCTGCCTCGCTCTCGAAGACAATTTTTTTAATATATCAATTAGGTTTTCTCGATCTTTTGGAGAAAGTTTATCTACAGCTTCTAAGATTTTTGCAAAGGTTGTTATTGTCGTTATCTTTTTTCCCTTTTCTATCATTTCGTTCTGTTTCTGATGAGCAGTCAACACTTATGAAAAGTTTTAATTATAAATCTGAGCTTCCTTGATAGAACATTTTAAAGATTGTCACCAACCTCTGACAAAAAAACGCTAAAAATGCCTAAACTCGTCAACAGAATTTCAATGGTTTCAGCCTTATTGCTCAAGATATCTGATAAAATAATCCGAAGGAATGTTATTGCCTAATCAAATTTTTAAGGCTGAAATACCTATAATTCCGTTATTAAAACCAGCGATCGCCTCATATTCATTTTAGGATGACGATCTAATTTTTCTCACCTCCTCTAACAGCGGTTTGACAGATTTAAAAGTATGTGGTAATTCTGAAAAACTTACCCATACAACAATTGCAAAAATCCTCAAATGGCTAAATACTCAACCATAGTAGACATCCTAAACGATCGCTCCCAAAATCTTCCTCACCAAATTGCTTATACTTTCTTACCTGATGGAGAAACTGAGTCCGGTAGCTTAACTTATCAACAACTAAATACCCAAGTCCGAGCGATCGCTGCCCACCTCGAATCATTCATCACTCCAGGAGACCGAATATTAGTCGTTTATCCCTACACCGCCGGACTAGAATTTATCGCTAGTTTCTTTGGTTGTATCTGTGCAGGAGCGATCGCCGTTACTAGCAACCCTCCCCTCAACAGCGAGGCTATAGTCAAACTCCAAGAAAGAGTCGAATCCTCCGAACCAAAAGCTATCCTCACCACAGAATCTTTTTTACAGGAAATTCGAGGAAAATTAGCAAAAAATCCAGACTTAGCTCTAAAACTCAAGCAGTATCCATGGATAGCCACGGATAAAATTTCATTCTCTGAAGCACTCAAATGGAAAGAACCAAAAATAGAACCAGACACCCTCGCCTTTTTCCAATACACCTCTGGTTCCACAGGCAAACCAAAAGGAGTAATGGTAACTCACGGCAACGTCCTACATAATTCAGAAATTATTTATCAGTCTTTTGAACATTCCCCAGAAAGTCAAGGTGTAATTTGGCTACCCATGTTTCACGACATGGGATTAATAGGCGGAGTCATACAACCTCTATATGGAGGTTTTCCAGTTACCCTAATGTCACCCGTAGCTTTAATTCAAAAACCCATACGCTGGTTAGAAGCTATTTCCAAATATAGAGCAACAACCAGTGGCGGACCTAACTTTGCTTATGACTTAGTTTCTCGTCAAGTAACCCCACAACAACTAAAAAAATTAGACTTGAGTAGTTGGAGTGTCGCATTTTCTGGAGCTGAACCTGTACGAGCAGCAACTTTAAAAAGATTTGCCGAGACTTTTGCGCCTTGTGGATTTCGGCGAGAAGCTTTTTATCCTTGTTATGGAATGGCAGAGACTACTCTATTTATTAGTGGCGGAACAAAAGCAAAAGCTCCAACTATTAAATATGTAGATGCTGAAGCTTTAGCAGAAAACCGAGTGGTGGTTAGTGGAGAGAAAGGTAAGGCAGTGGTTAGTTGTGGTTGGGGTTGGTTGGGTGACGAAATTGTAATAGTCGATCCAGAATCTTTGACTAAACGTTCAGAAGGAGAAGTAGGAGAAATTTGGGTATCCGGTGCAGGTATAGGTAAAGGTTATTGGCAACAACCAGAGGAAACGGAACAAACTTTTAATGCTTTTTTGGCAGATAAAGGCTCTTTTTTACGGACGGGAGATTTAGGATTTTGGCAGGATGGGGAATTATTTATTACTGGGCGGATTAAAGATGTAATGATTTTGTGGGGTAGGTATCGTTATCCTCAAGATATTGAGTTGACTGTGGAAAGATGTCATCCCGCTTTGCGCTCTGGTTGTGGGGCAGCTTTTTCTGTAGAGGCAGAAGATGATGAACGGTTAATAATTGTTCAGGAAGTGGAACGTAGTTATTTACGAAGTTTGAATCTTGAGGAAGTAGTCGGAGCTATTCGTCAGGCAGTTGCTGAAGAACATACGGTAGAAGTTTATGCCATTAATTTCTTGAAGACTGGTAGTATTCCCAAAACTACCAGTGGTAAGATTAAGCGTCGGTTATGTCGTAGTCAATTTTTGGAGGATACTCTAAATTCAGTTTGTAACTGGCAACTTCAAACTGAAAAAGGTAGTGTATCTGAATTGGCAGGTACAGTGTTAAGCGCAAGTCAAAATTGAAAAGGCAAAAGTTAAAAGAAGAAGGAAGAAGGGAGTGGAAAACTACAAACATTTTCATTCACGAGAGAGCTAATGAAAAAGTTCGGCGCGCCGAATAATTTTCCCTTGCTTCCTCATAAAAAAACAGCTTTCAGCAGTTAGCTTTTTTCCGAAATTTTCAAAATTTTGAATCTGCTGAATAAGGATGAAATATGAGAACAAGCGCTCAATCCATTTTTTCTGTTCATCAAATTTTTCCATCCATCTCTTTTCCGTGGAAAACTACGAACATTTTCATTCACGAGAGAGCTAATGAAAAAGTTCGGCGCGCCGAATAATTTTCCCTTGCTTCCTCACAAAAGAATAGCTTTCAGCAGTTAGCTTTTTTCCGAAATTTTCCAAATTTAGAATCTGCTGAATCAGGATGAAAGATGAGAAAGAGCGCTCAATCGATTTTTTCTGTTCATCAAATTTTTCCATCCATCTCTTTTCAGTAGAAAATTACCAAGATTTTCATTCACGAGAGAGCTAATGAAAAAGTTCGGCGCGTCGAATAATTTTCTCTTGCTTCCTCACAAAAGAACAGCTTTCAGCAGTTAGCTTTTTTCCGAAATTTTCCAAATTTAGAATCTGCTGAATCAGGATGAAAGATTTGATTATAGCTAATGAAAAAGTTCGGCGCGCCGAATAATTTTCCCTTTCTTCCTCGCAAAAGAATAGCTTTCAGCAGTTAGCTTTTTTCCGAAATTTTCCCAATAATATTCTACTCAAAAGGATGAAAGATTAGAACAACCGCTCAATCCATTTTTTCCGTTCATCAAATTTTTTCATCTATCTATTTTCAGTAGAAAATCACCAAGATTTTCATTTTATGAAGCTCCTAAAAAAAATCGCGCGCCAAAGGATTTTCCCTTGCATCCTCACAATTTTTGTGATACCATAAAATTTAACTGGGGTTACTCGCCTATACGCATGACTTTTTATTCAACTAAAAATATTATAGTTCCTCAATTCAAAGCAAATATTGTAGATAAGGAAAATCAATCTAAAAGATATAGTTAGGAGTTCTATATTTCCTGCCCCCTACTTAAGCAGGAGATACTAATAACTGATAACTGAAATAGAGATTTTTAGGCTAAGATAACAAAAGTTAACATTATCTACAATAATCTTTAACCCAAAATATTAACAATGAAAATTAAAGTAGGAGATAAAGCACCCGAATTTACCTTACCATCCCAAGACGGAACCCAAGTTTCTCTCTCTAACTTCCTCGGTAAGAAAAATGTTGTTATTTACTTTTATCCCAAAGACGACACACCAGGATGTACCAAAGAAGCTTGTGCATTTCGAGACCAATATCAGGTATTTACAGATACTGGTGCTGAAGTAATTGGCATTAGTGGAGACACCCAACAATCCCACAAACAATTTGCGACTAAATATAATTTACCCTTTACTCTCTTGTGCGATACTAATAACAAAGTTAGACAATTATATGATGTACCTGCGACACTCTGGATACTTCCAGGTAGAGTCACTTACGTCATAGACAAAGAAGGAATTATCCGTCATATCTTTGACTCTATGCTCGACTTTGAAGCTCACGTTAAAGAAGCTTTAAAAACATTGAAAGCTATATCTGTTTAACTCCCCCGACGAGAAGTCCCGCGCTCTCCATCCCCCCTAACCCCCCAAGGATAAGCTATCCCTTATAAGGAACTCCTGAAACCCTTGTGGAGAGGATGGGGAGGATGGGGAGGATGGGGAGGATGGTCAGTAAAAATCCTGTCTACATTGATAAAAAAGTGTATTTTTTAATACACTTTTCTCCTGAAAAAGCCGATTCAAGACTTAAACATAACTTGTCAATAATGCCCAAGTTTTATGTTAAGTAAAGATGTTTATAAAGCATAGCTGGGAAAGGGGGGAGGGGAGCGTCGGGATGGGAAAGCCAGGCGTTATCTGTGTTGTTCATCGGGGATTTTCTTTTTGTAGCATACATATTATTTTGTAGCATATAGATTGACTATAGCTATTGACAATTACAAATCAATAGATGATGATTGTTATCAACACAGGGGGAGGATATCACCTCTGTTAAAACAGCGGTCAGAGCAACTCTTACTGAAGAATCCCGCGATGCCCAAGTAAAGCGCAACGTCTGGAGTATGTCAATTAGCTTTTAGTATTCAGCTATTAGCTTTCTGGGCGATTCGCTTGCTCGCCCCTACAACTCGTACCCCTCACTCATAGAACTTTTTCAGTAAACCCTAATTATTCAAAGCAGTTCAATACTAGGTAAAAGTCTTATAACTGTGGTAAAAAAAAGGTAATTTTAAAGTAAATGTACTCCCTTGACTTGGTAGACTTTGAACAGTAATATTACCTTGATGAAGTTGAGCGATCGCTAATGCAATAGACAAACCTAATCCCGAACCTCCTGTCTGACGAGAGCGATCGCTATTTACACGATAAAATCTGTCAAAAATTCGTTTTTGTTCTTTTTCGGGAATGCCAATACCTGTATCTTTGACATGAATTAAAGCAGAATTAAGATGAACTTCTAAAATTATTTTTACTTCCCCCTCTGGGGGTGTGTAGTTAATAGCATTAACAACTAAATTAGAAACTAAACGATATAATTGTTCCATATTTCCCATCACCTCCACAGATTGAGAAACTCTAATTTCAGATACAAGTTTTACTTTTGTAGTAACTGCCAAAAATCCAAATTCTTCCGCGATGTCATTAACTAAATCATTCAAACAAATAGATTCTTGTTTTCTCGGAAATTTCTCCATCCCACTATCCATACGACAAAGTATTAACAAATCTGCCACCATTTGAGATAAACGTTGATTTTGTCGCCCTATTATTTCTACAGTTTCCTTAGCTTCCGTCTCAGTTAGTTTTGGCAACATTAAAGTAGATTCAATAGTCGCGCGAATAGCAGCTAAAGGCGTTCGTAACTCGTGAGCAGCATCCGCCGTAAATTGCTGAATTTGGCGATAAGATTGGTAAATGGGGCGCATTGCTTTGCCAGATAACCACCAACTAGCACCAGCGATCGATAAAATTCCCATTGGCAAACCCAATAGTAAAATATAAGTAACTGTTTTGATATATTCATCAAAATCTTGCAAACTCCTTCCCACCAGAAGATATCCCCACTCCAAGTCATCCTGAGTATGCAGCATCAAAAAGATTTGTCGATAACGTTTGCCATTGGCAGTGATGGTTTGTAGCTGTGGTGTTTTTTGAGTAAGCTGTAGTCCTTTTGGTCGTAACCCTGCTACTGCTATTAAATTATGAGAGCGATCGAGTAAGCGCAAATAATAATTTGCTGTTTCGGGAACTCCTGTCTGGGGTTCAGTAAAATTGCAAGAGGTTTCCACTAAACAAAAATCAGGTAAGATGCGAGTTGCTGCGAGTGTTATCTGTGTAGGTTTTTCGAGAACAGTTTTTAAACTATCGTGTATTGTTTTTGCCACTGACTTAAGTTCTCGGTCAATGGTAATTCGGTGAGCGTGGAGAATAGCTTCATAAAATCCTAAACTGCATAAACTTAGGATAACTCCCATTACCATGACATACCAACCAGCTAGGGAAAGGCGGGTTTGTTGAAATAGTTTGTTTTGGTGCATTTTTGAGTGACATACTGCTATGGGCAAGTTGACATACTCCCGACGCTCCCCTACGGGAGAGCGCGGGATTCTTCAGCCAGATCAGCTCTGACCGCAGTTTTAACAGAAGTGATGTCCTCCTCCTGTGTTGATAGCAATCCTATTTTTTGTATTAGAAGTGCTGAGTTATAGTCCCTATCTAGTTCTTGGCCACATATGGAACATGAATGCCAGCGCTCTGATAAGCTTTTAGGGACTTTACTCAAACATTCCCAACAATGCTGAGATGTTCCTTTTGGGTCTACTTTTATAACTCTCTTGCCAAGTTTCCAGGCTACATACTCTAAAATCTGAATAAATTGACCAAACGCTGCATCTTGTAAAGACTTATTTAATCCTGACTTGGCTGATTGACCATTGGGTAAGAATTGACCATTATCACCTAATTTGGCTTTGCAACGTCGAACTAAATTAGCTATCTGCAAGCCTTCAATGAAAATAACACTTACATCACTAAACAGATGATAAGCTAATTTGAATTGCCAGTCTAATCTTTGTCTGGTTATTAGTTGATGTAGTCTGGCTATTTTCCGCTTGAGAATTTTCCAAGGTTTTGAATGCTTGGATTTTTTGGCCAATCTTACCTGTAGTTTAGATAATCTATTTTCAGAGAGTCTAAAAAACTTAGGAACTTCTATAAACTCGCCATCAGATGTAACAGTATAGTGCAACAATCCTAAATCAATACCTTTTGAGTTATCTTCGGTGGGTTGAATTTCTGCATGCCTCAAAGGTACTGTTTTGTCTTCTATCGTGAAGCTGATATAATATCCATCAGCTTCACGAATTACTGTACCTGTCTTAACCTTGAATCCTACTGGTATTGGGCGATTATAAACAAAGGAGATTAAACCAATCTTTGGTAGATTGACACAATACCGACCGTCAGCATTTTTGACAATGTTGTTATTGGATAACTGAGGATAACTGAACGAATTATAATAATGTTTCCCCTTGAATTTAGGTCTACCACTGGTTTTGCTATTCTTATCAGGTTTAGTAAAGTTATCCATTGTTGTTTGTACTCTTTGAATAACATCTTGCAAAACCTGGGAGTGCATAGACTTGTATTCAGGGAAGAGTTTTTTAGTTTGTGCTAAATCTGCCAGTTGAACAGTCTCCCACAAAACATAACCATTGACTATGTTCGGGTGCTTATCCCCTTTCTTAGTTATCAATTTACCATTGCTGTCCTTTTTTCTGCCATCTCGTGTTTGTACTCTAAATTCAGGGATATTTTGATAAATTCGTTCTACAGGTACTACTGAAACATTAAGTGGGCAAGCATTTACTGGTGTGCGCGTTGCTTCAAACCAGTTCAACCTTTCAGCTAAACGGTAATTGTATTGCCTCCTAGCCATGGATAACCAATTAGCAATAATAACCGCTTGACGTTTACAGGGTTTTAGCTTGTACTTGTATTTCAATAGCATAGAGAGTTAACCTCCTGCACTATACATCTGCTATTATAATGAATGTATATATAATTGTCAACAGCTATGCCTAAATAATTATGAAAAAAGATTTTGTATCTAGTGGTAGAGCCGTATCGGACATGAAAGCTCACTTAGTCTTGGTAACGAAATATAGAAAAAAAGTAATCAATCAGGAGATGCTCAAACGATTAGGAGAAATAGTAGATAACCTATGCACTAAATGGGACTGCAAGCTCATAGAATTCAATGGTGAACCCGACCATGTACATTTGTTATTTCAATACTACCCACAGTTAGAGCTACCAAAGTTTGTCACTAATCTGAAATCTGTAAGCAGCAGACGACTGAGAACAGAGTTTTCAGAACAAGTCAACCAGGTATATTTCAAAGCTGTCTTTTGGAGTGAGTCTTACTTTATTGCTAGCTGTGGTGGTGTCAGTGTTTCAGTGCTAAAGAAATATATAGAAAATCAGGACAAACCACATACATAAGGCCCGGCTTTCATCCCGACGCTCCCCTACGGGAGAGCGCGGGACTTCCCGCCGGGGGAGTTAAAAGTCAAAAGTAATTTCTTATTGAATTAAAGGAATATCAACCTGATACTTTGATGCTAGATGCTTCAATAATGGATAATGGATAATTACCTCTCCCTTTTAGGGAGAGGTAAGACAAATAAGGAAAAAATTTATTTTCTTCCCCTTGAAAGGGGAGGCTTTAAACCTGAATTATCTAATTATTTAATTATTTAATTGTTTAATTGTTTCGGTAAGTATTATTTATATTTTGTATCACACAAAATCTAGTATTAACTATTCCCTAAAATTCATAACATTTTCTCTCGCTCCAATATAAGAATTACTATATCAGATTTATTAATACTATATTTTTTACCACTATTCATCAAAATAACTCTTACTTTAGTTCTCAACGAAGCTTTGTGTTATACTATTGCGTATATCAAAATAGATAAAAAATTATGTTTGTTGGCACTACTGAAGCAGCAAGTTTATTAAGTATTTCTACTCAAAGAGTACGAGTTTTACTTAAAGAAGGTCGAATTCAAGGAGCAAGAAAAATCAATGGTCGTACTTGGGTAATTCCTTTATATAAAGGAACAATCAAAATTGCAGGCAGAAGCCGTGGTCCGGAGCCTCGTTGGTCTTCCCGTAGGCACTGTGGCAAGAATACTATTCATTTCAATCGAAATAATATTGGTATCAATAAAAATAACAAAAATACCTATCTCCATGTAGTTTCTGTAAAACGCGGCTCTAAAACTTTAGCAAAAGGTCACGAAATAGATATTCACGGCCCTTGTCGGATTGTTTACAGACCAGAAAAACCTCATTCATGCGGAGCGACTGTTTGGATCGAGACTTTGGCAACGGCGACAGTCTTCAATTTTGATGGCACAGTTGAGGGAGTAGATAGTACCTGGGTTTGGGAAGAAAACGAAATGTGGAAAATTAATAAGAAAAATATTGATGACTTGATAAAAGCATCCTAGTTAAAAAGTTAATCTGAATCAGATGCCAGTCTCGTCTTTAGATTCTCACAGATTTATGATTTCTGTGTGAAATTTATTGTGGCAAAATTTAACTAATACCAATTCACTTTAAAGATGTCACAAATAGTTTCAAACTTTAGATGTGAAATAATTTCCTGAAATTGCTGGGGTGATTAACTGTTGAATGAAAATTGTATAAAGTAGTTGCTATTTGTATAAAAGTGTTGTAATATTAAACAGCTAATAACTCTAATTAATTATAGCGGGTGAATGCGACTTGTTGACAGACATATTATTAACCGAACACATGACTTTTGGCGGGTGTGTGATGAGTTAGCCTTTAAATCAAAAAACTTGGTCCTACCTGGCTAACTATTATTGTCGTCAGCATTTTTTCAAGTCCTCAAAAAGTCTAGATTTAACTAAGCTATATCACGCCACCAAAAATAGCGATGCCGGAGCGAGCATTACCAACTAAAGTATCAAAACAAATAATAAAATGCTTGGTTGCAACTTGGCGTGGCTATTTTCAAGCAATCAAAGAATGGTCAAAACATCCACAAAAGTTTTTGGGCAAACCAAAAATACCAAAGTATAAAAATAAAACTCAAGGCAGGAATGTAGTTATATATTCATGCATAATCAGTCTATAGAGCAAGTCTAAAAGACGGTATTTGTCACTTATCCATGAGTGAAATCATGCATACCTGTAGTTGTGGAAACTGTAATCGAAGTCAGTTGGGGTACCTGCTACTAGCTGCTATATAATTGAAGTAGTGTATGAAAAAACACTTCAGGCACAAATACACTCAGCATATCTAGCCGGAATAGACTTAGGGATTGACAGATTAGTAGCTCTATCTACAAACAAGCCCGGTGTTAAGCCTATGCTTGTTAACGGGAAGCCACTAAAAAGTGTGAATCAGCTTTACAACAAGCGTAAAGCCAAGTACCAAAGTCATCTTAAAGGGAACAGAAAAACCAGTCATAAGATTGAAGCATTGAGTTATCACCGAAATCGTTTTGTCGAGAATTATCTCCATAACACCAGCAAATTAGTTGTCAATTATTTAGTAACTAATAATATTGGTACTGTAGTCATAGGAAAAAATGATAACTGGAAACAAAGTGCAAATATCGGTAAAAAAAACAATCAAAACTTTACCCAAATACCCCACTCTAAGCTAATTCAACAGATAACTTATAAATGTCAGCTAGCAGGAATCAAAGTTATTGAAACTGAAAGATTGTTACACCAGTAAAACTTCTGCACTTGACCTAGAATTGCCCTGTAAACATGAATTTTATGTAGGTAAACGAGTCAAACGTGGTTTATTCAGGAGTGCAACAGGTAAAGTAATTAATGCTGATATCAATGGCTCTCTTCAAATTTAAGACAAGAAATTCCCAGAGGCATTTACTGCCTGCATGAATAGTGAGCTGTGCCGTACAGCCAGTATTGGTTAATCCAATATCAAGATATTAAGCTGTCACGATTTTCTACAGTTTAGTTCGTACGGTGTCAAAGCTATGAGTCTATAAAATCTTACTTTTAACTTTTAAATTTTGAATGGATGACTTCCGTAAAACGGAATAATATACTCTGCTTTACCTTTCAAAACGTAAACCTCAAACCACCCACAAATTTAACCTCATCAACACTTTCCCCCTCTTCTCTAGCAAAGTCGGCAGTACCAGCAAACTTACGTTCCCAGGAAATCCCAATATAAGGTGCAAACCGACGACTAAATTCATAGCGCAGTCGCATTTCTAACTCAAGATCGTTAAAACCCGTACCAATTTCAAATTCTTCAACCTCCTGTGCTGCCACATTAACTTCAAATTCTGGCTGCAATACCAATCGTTGGGTAAGCAATAATTCATACTCTACACTCAAGCGGGCAGAAATATCCCCATCTTCGCTGACAAAAATAGCCGCATCTACTTCAAAAAAATAGGGAGCTAATCCTTGCAAACCCAACACTAAAAAAGCACGTCCGTCAGATTCAGAGCCAAATATTCTGTCGTAACGTACACCAGTTTGCCATTCCCAAAAAGACCAGACTAACTGACTGTAAAGTAGTTGTACTTCTGCATCTCCTTCCCCATCTTCTGTATTAACTTCACCATCAGTTTTTAACCACAATCTTCTGTAGTCGCCACCAACCCAACCATGAGCATCCCAATTGAAACTACTATCAGCATCATTAACACGATATTCTAGCTCTTCAATTAATAACAACCAAAATATTTGATTATCTTTAATTGGTGAAGGGAAATTTTCCTGGTTGTACTCATTAGCAATTTCCCAAGTAGAAGTAAGATTAGTCAAGCGATCGCCTATCTGTTTTCCTTCTGCCATAACTACTGGTGTATAACTGAAGTAGCTGACAAGACTGACTAAACCCACCACGGCACAGTAAAAATTCAATTCTTTTCTCTGTCTCCCCCCTTTCAAAGGAGAATTGATAGATATTTTCTTCCCTCTCTCTTTCAAAGGAGAATTGGTAGATATTTTCTTCCCTCTCTCTTCCAAAGGAGAATTGGTAGATATTTTCTTCCCTCTCTCTTTCAAAGGAGAATTGGTAGATATTTTTTTCCCTCTCTCTTCCAAAGGAGAATTGGTAGATATTTTTTTCCCTCTCTCTTTCAAAGGAGAATTGGTAGATATTTTTTTCCCTCTCTCTTCCAAAGGAGAATTGGTAGATATTTTTTTCCCTCTCTCTTCCAAAGGAGAATTGGTAGAGATTTTTTTCCCTATTCTGAACTTATGCAAAAATTTCATTATTATGCTTTTTCTACCTTATCAGTTACAGACACAACACGAAACATTCCCACTTTCATGTGATAGAGCAGATGGCAATGAAACGCCCAGTTACCAGGTGCATCTACAGTAACATCTACAGACATTCTCTCGGCAGGTTTAACCAGAACAGTATGTTTGCGTGGTTTATAAGCACCTGCCCCATTATCTAATTCCATCCACATTCCGTGTAAATGAATGGGATGTTCCATCATCGTATCGTTGACAAAGGTAAGTCGTAGTCGTTCGCCGTTGTAAAATTGAATTGGTTCCTTTGCTTCTGAATACTTTTTGCCATCAAACGACCACATATACCGTTCCATATTTCCCGTGAGATGTAGTTCTATTTCTCGTTCGGCTTTTCTTTGGTCTTCACGAGGTTTCAGACTGCGTAAGTCGGTGTAGAGAAGAACACGAGTACCTGTGTTTTCTAAACCAATACCTGGTTCGTGGAGCCGACTTTTTGACATCATAGCTACCCCTGCACTACCTGAACCATGATGGTCTGGACCGTGCATTACGGCTTCTTGATGGGGTATCGTTTGTGTTTCGGTTAAATGATCCATCCCACTATTATGTTGAGAATGATTCATCCCACTATTATGCTGAGAATGATTCATCCCACTGTTATGCTGAGAATGATTCATCCCACTATTATGGTGAGAATGATCCATCCCACTATTATGGTGAGAATGATCCATCCCATCCATATTTGGAGAGTGTTGAGAATGTGCAGAATGATCCATACCATGATCGTGACCCATGTCTGCCATAGTTCGTAGAGGACGTTTTCTGCGTTCCGGTAGAGGCGCAGTCATACCCAGACTAGGCGCAAGAGTTCCACGAGCATAACCACTTCTATCCATTGTTTCGGCAAAAATAGTATAAGCAGTCTCCTCTTCAGGTTGAACAATTACATCATAAGTTTCAGCAATAGCAATCCGAAATTCATCCACAGTTACAGGTTGGACATTTTGACCGTCTGCTTGTACTACCGTCATTTTCAGTCCGGGAATTCTCACATCAAAAAAAGTCATTGCTGAAGCATTGATAAACCGCAGTCGAACTTTTTCACCAGACTTAAATATGCCACTCCAGTTAGATTCAGGTGCCATACCATTCATTAAATATGTATAGGTTGCACCTGTAATATCAGCAATATCCGTGGGGTCCATCCGCATTCTCCGCCAATCCATATCATCAAACAAATGCCCGACTGTTCGCCGTTGATAATTATAGTAAGTGCTTTTCTTTTTCAAGTTAGCAAGCACTTGATGGGGGTTTTCAAAAGTCCAGTCAGAGAGCAATATTGCATATTCCCGGTCATATTCTATAGGTTCGGGTTCTGCTGGAGCGATAATCATTGCTCCGAAATGACCGAGTTGTTCTTGCAACCCACTATGACTGTGATACCAATAAGTACCACTCTGGTTGACAGGGAAACGATAGGTGAAAGTTTCTCCTGGTTTAATGCCAGCAAAACTTAGTCCGGGAACTCCATCCATTTCGGGTGGGAGAATAATTCCATGCCAATGAATTGAGGTATCTGTTTTGAGATTGTTTGTGACTTTAATAGTAGCTGTTTGACCTTCCCGTAAACGAATTAATGGTCCGGGGATTGCTCCGTTAACTGTCATGGCGGTAGCTTTTCGCTCTCCTATTTTGAGTTTGGTTTCCTGAATTTGCAGGTTAATTAAATTTGGATATTTGTTACCATTTTCAGAATCGGTAGCAGCAATGATTTGTCTGTTATAAGTGGGTAAGATATTTTCTATGCCTGCTGCTATACCTATCCCAGCAGTAAAGCGTAAGAAGTTTCGTCTAGTAAGTGGGTTGATTTTCATAGTTTTAGTTAACTTTTTGCTCAATTTGTAGTTAAAAAGATTATGGTTAATGTTGATTTTTGAATTGATAGGACATATTAATATTTTTCCCAACTAAACTAATATTTTTTACTAAACGGTAGTTTGACTCAAGAATATGAAATTGGGATGAAATATCAACGAATTTTTTTTTGAATTTTAGTAGTTATAATCCCTGAAGCAACCAAGAGAGTATTTCAAAAATTTATTAATGGTGGGTTACGGTGCAATTCAAAATTTATTGGTATATCTCCAAAATCAATCCCACACCTAACCTAACCTACAAAATCAAAGATTTTACAATCGCCACAGGCACAAGTTAGATTGACATTTCATCCTAATTTCATAAATGCCATGTATGCTTAGTATTGATTGCTTAAAAAAAGCTCAGTAAATTTCAAATATTTGATAATAAAACCTGACAAAATTCGGTTTATTACTGAAGAACAATCAGGTTTTTATTAAAAATATTAGAAATAGTCTTTAATAGGAGTATAAAACATAATGCACACCATATCTTTACTAGCTCATGCTCCAGAGTTTCATGTACCTAATAAAAATGATGATTCAAAAGCAGAAGTAAAACAAGTAGAAAATAATTCTGTTGATAAAAAAACAGAAAATCATATACAAAAAACTTCTTCTACAGAGGTAGAAACTCAACTAGAAACAGTTGTAGAAGAAAAAGTTATCAATTCAGTTGATTTGCCTCAAACAAATATTTTTATGCCACAGCCTGGAGAAATTGTTTTTTTACTGTTATTAACTATGCCTTTTCTACTATTTTCAATGAAGCAGTATATATTTAGATAAAGTTATATAGTAATTGTCAAAAATATTATTCTGCACCTATTTTTTATTCACTGGATTATTTCTAATATATAGCAGTCGAAGCAAAGATTAGGACATAGACTGATGATGAATCTTATACTAGGAAACACTTTTCCAACTGTTCCCTGTTCCCTGTTCCCTGTTCCCTGCTATAAAATCAACCATAAATAAGACTTAAAATATGAAAATTAATAAAGCTAGACTGCGGCAACTGCACTATTGGTTTGCGCCAATAATGTTATTTCCTGTACTACTTAGTTTAATTACAGGTTCTCTATTTCAAATATCAGTTATTACTGGTCAAGCTAATGATTTTATTTGGCTATTGGAATGGCATAGAGGCAAGTTTGGGAGAATTAATTTAGAGATGATTTATCCATTTTTAAATACCTTTGGAATGTTAATGTTAGCAGTGACAGGAATTATTATGTGGTTTCAAATTCGCCGACAATATAAGAGATAATCAAAACAAAATATTTACTCAAATTTTAGTTGCTTAAACATAGCAATCCTAATTTCATTTGTAATATTTTAGTGGTAGTTATAAGTCAGAATTGGTGGAGTATAAAGCCATAATTTAAAGGATTTTCAGTATGTATGAACTGTGATGAAATTTTTCACAACCTATGCAGGAATTGCTAAATCTTCTGAAAATTACTACTACTAACCTAAATATTCAAACTTTATATACTCTATCTGAAGCTTGAAAATTTTGGGTAGTAGGCAATATATAATAGCGGTGCGACCTTGTGGATATATCATCCACCAAGGAACGCGCACCAACACAGAGAACAGATTTTATATTAGTCTCGGTCGGTTTTAAGTGTTATTATTCCCAAGATAATATTTCTATCTAATCCTACTAAATTACCAAAAATTTGATATTGCCACATCCGATCGCTAAGACCAAAAATCGAATTTTCTACACCTAACATATCTATAGAAATAATTGTTCCTATAGGTACGGGTTGAGCAAATTCTAATGCTGCTATTTCCTTGTTAATTTTAGTATTTGCTTGGATTGAATTTCCCATAGAATCAGTAACTTTTACACCTCGATGAACCTTGAGTTGTTCGGGTAACTCTATCAAGAGTTTAGTTAATGGTTTTCCTTCAACGTGAACCTCAAAATGATGGTTAGTTAAGCCTCTTGTCCCATAACTTGAATGAGTATTAGCATGAATAATATGAGGACTATTTGTATCTCCTGATGTACCAGTAGCTTTGACATCAGGAGCGACAAGAGCAAGAAACAAAATTATTGAAATTGGGGATATTAGTCTCTTCATTTCCTTATTTAAACTCTACTTGAATACTCTTTCAATGTAAAAGAAAATTATGAAATAAAGATGAATTTTTTTGATAATCGTGTAAAGTTATCTTGTTAGTAAAATAACTGTAGTTTAAATCCTATAGAATAACTATAAAACCTATGGAATTATATTCGAGATTTATTGTATATTATTCCTTATTAGCAAAAAATAGATTATCCCTATTTATCCACAGGATTAAAGCGATAACCTAAACCATAAATCGTTTCAATTAAATCTCCTCCTCCACTCGCCCCCAATTTACGTCTTAATAATCTAATTTGAGCAGCAACAACATTACTTATTGGTTCCGCATCTAATTCCCAAAGTTGAGCTAAAATTTGGTCGCGACTAAGAATTTGGTGAGGATGTCGGAGAAAATATTCTAGCAATACAAATTCTTTATGAGTGAGATTAATGACTTGTCGATCCTGATTTTTATTAATGAAACAAATAGTATTAGTACCGTAGTCTAGAATTAGATTTCCTACCTGTAATTGTTGGGGTTGAATTTCAGGCGATCGCCTTTGTAAAGCTCTAAGTCTAGCTAATAATTCTGGCATTCCAAAAGGTTTAACTAAATAATCATCTGCTCCTGCATCTAATCCCATTACTTTATCTGCCATACTATCTTTTGCTGTCAACATCAACACGGGTAAAGCACTATTTTTTTGTCGCAAAAATTTGACTAATTCTAACCCTGATAAACTAGGCAGCAACCAGTCAATAATAGCAAGGCGATATAAGGTAAATTGACTTTCTAAATATTCCCATGCCATTATGCCATCAACTACCCAATCAACTACATAGGATTCTTGATGGAGAACCCGTTTAATTGCTGCTCCTAAATCTGGTTCATCTTCGACCAATAAAACTCGCATAATTCAGATTAGTTGAGTAACTTTATACTCTGAATATAGCAATTCCCACACTGGTGTTGAACTTTTCTACAGCTATTTTCAAAGCCAGGTTGTGACGGTAATCATATTTTCATTTATCAAGGTCGAGTTTTTGTTTGTAGTAGGGTCTGAGAAAAAAGTCATAGATATTTCTCAAGCCCCACTACGAGTTTTTATTATAACTATTCAACCAAATATTATTCAGAAATTTGTCAATAACTTATAAAGTTTGACAATTCTAAACCTAAGTAGATTTAAGACCAGAGGCTTCACTAATACTATTAGCTACCTTATCATTATGACCATTACTATTACCGTTAGGTCGTGGTTGAATTAAACCATAACCGCCATGATGATAACGTTTGTAAATAACATTAATTTCACCAGTTGCCACATTGGAAAACATATAGAAATCATGGTCAATAAATTGTAGCTGCTCCAGGGCGTCTTCCACAGTCATCGGAGACATAGCAAAATATTTAGTTCGTACTACCTCATTCGGTAACTCTGGTTGGCGATCGCCAATTAAATTCTCCACAACTGGTTGTGATTGAATCACCTCAACAGTCTTTTCTTTACTTACCTTAGATTGACGTTTTTCTTTATACTTCCTCAGTTGACGTGCAATTTTATCTGCTACTAAGTCAATACTAGCATACAAGTTTTCACTACTTTCTTGGGCACGAATGACTGTACCATTCGCGTAGATAGTTACTTCTGCTGTTTGCTTAGGATTTATGCGTGGATTTTTAGCTACTGACAGATGTACGTCTACTTCTGTGGTGAGTTGTTGAAAATGATTAACTGCTTTTTCAATTTTTTGGCTGACATACTCATTAATAGAATCAGTTATTTCTATATTTTTACCCTGGATCACAAGCTTCATAAGCTCCCTCCGAATTGTGTTTGGGCTTACTATTATGTATATAGAATAGCACTTTGTATTCTTCCCGACATCCTTTCTTTAAAATCCTTTGCATCACTTGACAATTCTTGATTTTTTTTTCCTTAATTTCACTAAAATTACCCTTGATTTTTTGGATAATTAGCAGTATGTGGTTAGCAATATGAATCGTTACATTTTAGGTTTTATCTTTTCTTGATTTCTTATCAAAAAAAAGTAGTTATATTTGAGAAGGCAGAAATCCCTTTCGGGTACTTTCTCAAAAGATAATCAAGAAACATAGCAATATTAAATCATTTGTGAGAAAAAACTGTAGGGGTTTGGTCTCCAAATCCCTTGGCGCTTGCGGAAAGGAGACCAAACCCCTACGATAAAATCTTACAACCTATTTAGGATTGCTATAGTCAGCTATCTAAACGCAAAAGTCAAAAGTAGGAAGAGTGTGTTAACGAAGTCAATAGTCAGTAGTCAGTATAGATAAATGGTCATTCGCCCGTACAGAACTTGTTTTTGTAGCGGGGATTAGAGCAACGCTTCAAAAAAGTAATTATCCATTATCCATTATCCATTATCCATTATCCATTAGTGAATCCCTTACTCCCCTACTCTAAAATGCCTCAAACTTGCCAATTAATTTGTCCAGGATTAACAAAGTATTCGGTGGCCTGGGAATGGCAGCGATCGCTTGTCCAACAACGTCGTAATTGTCCAGAATTAACTGATGTCCTCATATTATTAGAACATCCACCAGTTTATACTTTGGGGCAAGGGGCAAAATTAGATTTTCTCAAATTCGATCCTAATCAAAATGAATATGAAGTCCATCGAATAGAGCGAGGAGGAGAAGTGACATACCATTGTCCAGGTCAACTGGTAGGTTATCCTATTCTTAACTTAAAACATTATCAGCAAGACTTACATTGGTATCTACGACAACTAGAAGAAGTATTGCTAAAAGTCTTAGATGTCTATAATCTTAAGGGTGAACGATATCCAGGTTTAACAGGGGTTTGGTTAGAAGGTCGAAAAGTAGGAGCAATTGGAATTAAAGTCAGTCGTTGGATAACTATGCACGGCTTTGCTCTTAATGTTTCTCCTAATTTAGAAGGTTTTCACAGAATTGTACCTTGTGGTATTTACGATAAACCTGTAGGTAGTTTGGCTCAGTTTCTGCCCACAATTACTATAGATGAAGTCCTTCCTCTTGTAGCTAATGCTTTTGCCAATGTATTTGGAGTTAAGTTAATCAAAAGTACAAATTCAATTCTTTTTTAAAGAAGCAGTAAGCACTCAGCACTCAGTTCATTTTTTTAAGATTTATAACTTACATTCTGCAATTCAAAATGTAGTGTAAAAGGCAAGTAGTCAGTAGAGAATGATTCTAGTTAATTATCTGGCTTCATCAAATATTTGTGCTTAATATTTTCCTGATATGGATTATCAAGGAATTTTAACCTATCTTACAATAGTTGCCAGAGATTTTATAGCTAAAAGCTGATAGTTATAGCTAAGAAATAATTGGTTAAGACATAAACATAGACTGATGATGAATCTTAGACAGCGGAAATGTTTTTCCCACTGTTCCCTATTCCCTATTCCCTATTCCCTACTAAAAGTTAAAAAGGAATAGGGTCAGAATCGTCACCTGGTAATTCATCTTCTGGAAGATTAGCTGTTGATTCTTGATTGACAGTAGAGCTACGACGGGATTTTAAATCTACAACATTACTATGTTTTTCTTCTTGTGGTTGCTGTTGAGTTACACTTCTATTACTGGAGCTATTTGTTGATATTTGATTTTCATCAAGGTTCATAGCTTCAGGACTAATAGGATAGATTCTGGAGGCCGTTAATTCAGCTCGTTTTTCTTTAAAACCTTCTGGTCGTTCAATAGTATTTATATTCAAGCGACCTTCAACAATTATAAAATCACCTTCGTGATATTTTTCATTAATTTGTTGAGCTAAGTCTCGCCACGCTACTACCTTTAGTACCGCAGGTTTATTATCAACTCCTATATTGGCAAATTCTACTATCATTTCTGCTACTGGTAATTGAGCATCTGCTGTGTAGCGTAGTTCTGGATCTTTGGTAATTTGGACCATTAATATACAACTATTCATTTGAATTTTTAATTTTAATTTTTGACTAATAGACTAATATTATATTCGGTAGCATCAGTAATTATATATTGCAAGTTATCAAAATTATCAATTACTTTCCCCTATTCCCTCCATACCTGAATTACAAATTCTCAAAATTATTAATTACTTCCTCCTATTCCCTATTCCCTATTCTCTATTCTCTATTCCCTATTCCCTATTCCCTATTCCCTATTCCCTATTCCCTACTCCCTACTCCCTACTCCCTGAATCACAAATTATCTAACTGATTTCCAGCCATAAATAAGTTAACAAAATCATGTATCATATTTCGATAATCTCTTAAAGTTTTATCCACCCAATCACGATCGTTACTATCTGCATAAATATGTACTAATGGTTCTCCCGCATCAGGTAAAATTAACACCCAATTGTTATCTTGATGATTAATAATTCTTACCCCATCAGTTAATTCTAATTTTTCTAGGGGATTAGTTTCTACTAAATACCGCATTAATGCTCCCTTAACTTTCCAAGGACAACGTACTGTATAACAGCGATGAGTAACAGGAGGAATATCCGCAGTTATTTGTCCTAGCGATCGCTCTTGAATAGTCAGCATTTCTATAACTTTAGCAATGCAAAACATAGCATCAAAACCAGGATGTAATTTTGGGAAAATAAACCCCATTTCACCACTTCCTCCGACTACCACATTATGGTTAACTTGGCAAGCTTCCATTAATGCTGTAGGATTAGCTTTTGTCCGAATCACACGACTATCATGACGATTAGCAATTTGTTCTACTGCAGCAGAAGCATTGATTGGTACTACCACTGTACCCCGTGGATGAGCTGTTAACATTAGATTTACCATTAGTGCAGTTAACATCTCACCACGAATGGCAGAACCAGCTTCATCTACTAATATTAATTGTTCTCCATTTGCTGTTACCTGAACTCCAACATTAGCTTGCAAAGCTTCTACTACTCTACCTAATTGATCTAGTAAACTTTCTCTTTCTTCTATCCCTAAAGAAGTTTCCTTTAAACTAGCATTTAGAACTACCGCATCACAACCAAATTTAGTTAATAATTGTGGTAAAACTGCTCCCGAAACACCATAACAATAATCAATTACCACCTTAGATTTACTACAGCGAATTGCCTCAGAATTGAGAAGATTTTCAAACCCTTTACTATAAGCATCTAATACTTCATGGCGATAAACCATATTGCCAATTTCTGATATTTGTACTCGGCGTAAATCTTCTTTAAAATATGCTCCTTCTATCTTTTTTTCTGTCGTTTTAGAAATATTAATTCCTTGAGAATCAAAGATTTCAATTAATATCTGATCGAAACGATTAGGAGACAGACGGACATGAACCCCACCCACTAAATTCATAGTAGGTAAAATTGTTCTAGCAATAGGAATAGCAGTAGATTCTAAATTAATTACATCAATTCCTACTGACATTAAACCAGCAATTAAAGATCGAGAAACCATCCGAGATATATTACGTTGATCGCGAGAAACTGATACTATAGAACCCGATTTTAAAATAGAACCATAAGCAGCTCCTAATTTAACTGCAAATTCTGGAGTAATATCAATATTTGCTAATCCCTGTACCCCACGTTGTCCAAATAAATTTCTCTGGGCAGTTGTACCCCAAATCAAGTTAATATTCAGAGTAGCTCCTGATTCAATTTTTTTACTAGGCCATACTCTGACATGAGGACTAATCTGAGCTTCTTCTCCCACACTAGACAAAGAACCAACTACAGCACCTTCCAATACTTGGGCACGACGATCTATTCTGCTACCTCGACAAATTATACAAGCTCGTAAATTTGTATCATCTCCTACCAATGCCCCATTCCAAACAATAGGACGCTTGACATCAGCATCTGCTCCAATTGTTACATTATCTCCTATCACACTACCTGGTTCAATATGAACTCTAGGACCAATTCTACAGTTATCTCCAATTAAAGCTGGTGTCTCAATTTTAGCTGTGGGGTCAATATAAGTATTTTCTCCTATCCAGAGATTAGGCGATCGCTCTTGATAAGGCAACTCAAGTTTTACTGTGTGTTGAAGTGCATCATATTGAGCTTCCCGATAAGCATCTAAATGCCCAACATCACACCAATAACCCTCAGCAACATAACCATACATTGGCTCATCTTTATCTAACAATAAAGGAAATAATTCTTTAGAGAAATCACATTCTTGATTGTCTGGTAAATAATCTAAAACTTCTGGTTCTAAAATATAAGTTCCTGTATTAACAGTATCAGAAAATATTTCACTTGTAGAAGGTTTTTCGAGAAACCTTTTGATTCTTTGTTCTTCATTTGTAATTACTACTCCAAATTCAATTGGATTATTAACTCGTGTTAATATTAATGTAGCTTTTGACTTATTTTTTTGATGAAATTCTATAGCTGCACTTAAATCAAAATCTGTAATTGTATCCCCACTAATTACTAAGAATGTTTCATCTAAAAGTTGTGCAATATTTTTCACACAACCAGCAGTTCCTAAAGGTTGTTCTTCTTCGACAGCATAAGTCATTTGAACTCCAAATTTACTGCCATCTTGAAAATATTCACGCATCACATCAGGCAGATAATGTAAAGTCGCAATAATCTCCCTAATTTGATGTTTTTTCAACAGATTAATAATATGTTCAGCTATTGGACGATTTAAAATTGGAACCATTGGTTTAGGAATATCGCAGGTAAGTGGTCTGAGTCGCGTTCCTGAACCTCCAGCCATTAACACTGCACGCATAATTCCTCCTTTATTAATTTTTTTTCTATACTTATAGCAGTCATATATTCAGTTATTAGTTATCAATATTTAGTTATATAAAAAGGCTTGAAATACGTAAGCATTCAGCTATTAGCAGTCAGCTCTCAGCTTTTTAATTAATGAAGCAAAAATTCAATTAAATTACACAAAATTTTCATTCCTCAACTAAATTCCTGCCAAAAAACAATGAATTAATAGCTGATAGCTAATAGCTGACGGCTGAATGCTTACTGAAATACTCAATCGAATATTTTTTATACCCTGAAAATGCTATGTTTTACCAACATATTCTTTGACAGAAAGTTTGATAAAAGAGAGACGTTATTTGTTTGTAATTAAATGGATATTTAGGAATATACCTATCATCAACGATTTGTAAAAAATGCCAAATCAAACATATAGAAAAATATACTAAACTATCCCCCCCATTACTAAAGAATTAATAATTAAATAATTAAATAATTCAAGTTTGAATCCTCCCCAATAAAGGAAAAAAATTATTTTTTTTTAGCGTCAATCCTCTCCCTTTTAGAAATAAGTAATTATCCATTATCCATTATCCATTATCCATTATGCATTATTCATTATCCATTATCCATTAATGAACCATTTCCTAAACAGCCCAGATGTTTTTTATATTACTTAAATAGGATTATTATAGTAGCTGACTGCTAGTTCAATTACCATTCTTTTTCCTTGAAATTCCCATTGATATCAACTTTTCAATTTGAGAGTATTTGTAATGAATGTACCAAAAAATTTGGTTTAAAGCCTCCCCTTGGATAGGGGATAATAAATAAAAATTTTCATAATTAGTCAATCCTCTTCTTTTCAAGGAGAGGTAATTATTAATTATTAATTATTAATTATTAATTGTACCTACTTGCTTGCCAATTTTTCTAATTTTTTTTATCAAAACCTTGCATCAAATTTAATTCTTAAACATCCACAAACATTCACAAAATTCAAGAAAATGTAGCATTTGGGAAAACTCCAAAATCAACATCTTTCCCTTCCTTTTTTTATTTATTTTTGCTCTTCAGTAACAACTGAAGCCAAGTCTGAGGCTGAATATCATCTAATTTTAATTCCCTAATTATAAGTCCATTGGTTATAATAGAGTTATAATAATGTTAGAAATATTCAACCTATAGCCCAATTTAAGATTAATTCAATAATCTATATAGGGGTGTGTCCAAAAAAAACTAACCTTTTCAGAATTTTTGTGCCATGGGTGCCTTAATTAGCTTATTATTGCTCGGTGTATATGGAACTGGAGTCTGGAAGTTCTGGAATGGATTTGAACGAACAAACTATTCTAAGGGCTTTCAGAATCGTTTGTTCTTATCTATATTATGGCCTGTTTTATTAATTGGCAAATCTTATCGTAAGAACTTTACAAAAGCTCTTAAGGGTAATAGACGATAGACGATAGACTAACCACAAATAATTATCAAAACACTTATGTGTGTTTAAATGGTTAATCCAGCCCACTTTTTTCAAGTAAACGTTATTTTAGTGACAATACGTCTTAAATAATTAATAATTAATAGTTAATAATTAATAATTAAAGAGTTCTCTCATTACTGGAGAGTCCAAAGTTCTCCTAAAAAACGGACGGCTATAAAAGCTGAAAGCTTTGCTGAGAAAGGATTACAGAATATTCAATCCTGGATATGTCCGTGTCACGCCTTTGGATCGCTCAAAGCCTTAGTAGGCAATAGTTATTCAAAGAACTTCCCACTGTCCAATCTCATTATTAATTATTCATTATTAATTATTCATTATTCATAAAGCTTAAATAACTGGGCGAGGCCAACTTTACGCTTTTTGTAGGAGGGACGCAACAATGTCCAATCTAACCAATTATGTATTCGTGCTTGACGCGAAAAAAAAGCCCCTAGCACCATGCAAGCCTGGCATGGCGAGGTCATTGTTAAAAGCAGGTAAGGCATCCGTGTTCAGGCGCTACCCATTCACAATAATTCTTAAGAAATCGACGTTTGAAGAACCGATGGGTTTGCAATTAAACTATAGCCTGGTTCCAAACAAACAGGATTTGCCTTATTAACTCACGGCGAGGAAGTTATTTTTGCAATGGTTTTAATACATTGAGGCCAGCAAATCAAAAACACGATGCTTCGGCGGCGAACTATGGCGAACTATTCGTCGGAGCCGTCGTCATCGAAAAACTCGCTATCGTAGGCCACGATTTTTAAACCGTAAACGAAAAAATGGATGGCTACCCCCAAGTTTAATGCATGGGGTTTTAACTGTTGAAACCTGGGTTAACAAGCTGTGTCAGTATGCTCGAGTCACTTCTTTGGCAATGGAATTGGTGAAATTCGACACCCAGAAGATGGAAAATCCTGAAATTTCTGGAATTGAATATCAACAAGGAACTTTATCGGGATATGATATTCGCGAGTATTTACTGGAAAAATTTAATCGGGAATGTGCTTATTGCGGTGCAAAAGAGGTAAAAAATGTCTGAAAAAAAGTCTGCCTTATCTGCAAATCACGAAAAATCTTCCTGGTTTGCTAAGGAAAATTTAGATAATTGGCATACTCAAATCACGGCAGTACAAACTCGCTTTGATCGAGAGTATCGTGGAGAATCTTTTGAGTTACCCCCGGAAGTAGAGGCAATGCCAATATTTCACGATTATGCCTCCGGTAATCTCACAGCAAAAATAGTTTCTCCTTTTTGGGAAATAGCTAAACCTAAGAAAAATCAAAAGTGTTTGGATATTGGTTGTGGGGTAAGTTTTTTGATTTATCCTTGGCGAGATTGGGAGGCTTTTTTTTATGGTCAAGAAATTAGTACCATTGCTAGGGATAATCTTAATCAAAGAGGTTCTCTACTAAATTATAAATTGTTTAAAGGAGTAGAATTAGGGCCAGCTCATCAGTTAAAATATCAAGCTTCGGAGTTTGACTTGGCGATCGCTACGGGGTTTAGTTGTTATTATCCTCTGGATTATTGGGAAGAGGTATTTGAGGAAGTAAAACGGGTTCTCAAGTCTGAAGCTCACTTCGTTTTTGATGTTGTTAACCCTGAACAACCACTGGCAGAAAATTGGGGAATATTAGAAACTTATTTAGGAGCTGAAGTATTTTTAGAACCTTTAGAAAATTGGGAAAAAATGATTAAAGCTAGGGGTGGAAAAATAGTCAAGCGACAACCAGGAGAATTATTTCAGATGTATAAGGTGAAATTTTAATTGTGGAATATATAAAGTTCGATCTTCTTAGATTAGAAGCTCTCCAAACTTTTACTGTGCTAATTTTTCGGAATATAATCTTGTTTTTGATGTAGTTAATTGAGAATAAGCACTGATATAAAATTAGGTGATTTTAGAAACTTATTTAGATACAGAAGTATTTTTGGAGCAACTGGAAAACTGCGAAAAAATATTAAAATTTAGGGGTATAAAAAGACTAAAGCGACAACTAGAAAAATTATTTTAGATTGAAATGTATTGTATAAACTACAACTTTAATTGCGAACTTTTAAAGTTCGCTTTTCCTAGATTAGAAACTCTCAAAATTTTTACTATGTGAAGTTTGAGGTACAATCTTTTTGTTTTAGGTAATTTTTCAGGGATGGAATTGAGAGTTTATATCATGTCCGGTTGAATACTTATACTTTGCGGGAAGGAAGGCAGAGGGCAGAAGGCAGAAGCTTTTCTTCCTATTAGATTATTTTTATACACAAACGATGCTACCGGACATGATATTAAATAACCAAGACAAATATAGACAACAGAATAGCCTATTCTACAAAAAAATAGCAAAAAAAATTGAAGATGTCAATAATGTTAGTTTAAATAGTAAAAAATTGATTCTAGAAAATGATTTATGAAAGGTAATGGTATAAGACTTATGGGTAAGAGATAGAAGGGGTTAATTAATGAATAATGGATAATGGAAAATGGATAATTACCTTTCTCGAAAAGGGAGAGGATTGACTAAAAGGAAAAAATTTATTTCTCTTGGTCGATTGGATATGGCGACAACCTATCCCACTATTCTAAAAATGCTTATTTATTTAAGTTAAATTTTCCTCAAAAGCTGGATTTTTCATTTTTATCTTTAAGAATATTTGGGCTTTTCAGCAAAAATATTATTAGTAGGATAAGTTCGAGGAAACCTCGCCATCCCATCCTACTCATGCGAGCAAACGACCGATTTTTTCCCTTGAAAGGGGAAGCTTTTAACCTGAATTATTTAATTAATAATTATTAATTATTAATTATTAATTATTGCTCTGCTGATTAAATATCAAAGCATTTATATATAAAGGTTTTAGCCATTTTAAGTCGTGAAAAAGTATCAGTTTTTCGGTTAAAAGAGCTGCATAAAGTGAGGACTTTGGGGCAGGGCGAGGCAGAAAAATCAAGGAAAAATTATTTCTCTTACTTTCCCTATTTTCCCTGTTTTCCCACACTTCCCACACTTCCCACACTTTGCTTTTTTCAGCAAACCCTAATTATTCGGCAAGAGGGGTAGACTTCTGACTTGCGAGTAGTGCGATGCCCCTTATTAAACAAATTTTTAAAGTACATTTTATACCTAATTAATTTTCCACGACTACTTAACGTAAAAAAATCAAATTTTCCACACTAAAACTGTTCCAATTATCTTAAATTAGTAGTCCTAAAATAGAAGGGATATGAGAACTATTTGGCAAGTTTAGTGTTATCTATTCCCTGTTCCCTACTACCTATCATTACTTCTTTAATATAGCAATCGAAGCAAAGATTAGGACATTTCTAAATACTGAAACTTACTCAGAGATTATTTTTTACTTTTACCTTTTGACTTTTGACTTGCGTGTAGCCCTATAACTACCTCTTAATTTAAGCAGATTTAGCTTGAGATTTGTTTTCTAACAAACGCCTAATTGAAGCTTTTTCAATCAACCCAACTAACATACCATTTTCACCAATAACAGTTAGCTGATTAATTTGCTTTTGCTCTAACAAAGAAACTACTTCTAATAGGGGAGTTTCAGCATTTACAGACTCCATGTTTGTTAGAGATTTTGTTAATTCTTTAACCTGAACTAAAGGCCATTGTGAAGTATTAACTATTTTCAAATCATCAACATTAATTACTCCTACTAACTGCCCTGCCTCATCTGTAACTAAAAACTGCTTTCTACTTTCTTTCCCAATCACATATTCATTCACAAATTCTCGTAAAGATAGACTTTCTGAAACAATTGGATTATTAGGAACAATAGCATCTACTGTAGTTAAATTCCTAAGCACACTTTGAACTTCTCCATATTGTGCAGAACGACCAGCATTTTGTAGCAAAAACAAACCAATGAGAATATTCCAAAAATTAGGAAAACTACTAAATAAAAAAGTTGGAATTAAACCAGAAATTATTGTTAACGAACCAAATGCTTGACCTACTCTACTAGCAAAAATAATTCCTTTTTCAGGGTTATTAGTAATTTTCCAAACAATAGATTTAAGGATATTACCACCATCAAGTGGTAAACCAGGAATTAGATTAAATAATGCTAGGACTAAGTTGATATAAGCTAAAATTTCAACAATTACACTTGCTGCTCCAGTAATGGATGTAAATATATTAATTGATTTGAACAAACCGAATAATACTATACTAACTAAAGGACCAGCAATTGCGACCCAAAATGCTTCTGCAGGAGTTTTAGATTCTTTATCTAAACTTGCTAAACCTCCGAAGATAAATAGCGTAATTGATTTGACTTCTATTCCTTGATATTGAGCAACAAAACTATGTCCTAACTCATGAGCTAAGACAGAAGAAAATAACAATAATGCTGTAATTAATCCTAGTATCCAAGGTAATATTCCACCCAATTCTTGAGGAAATTGAGTTGCTAGGTTGTCACCATAATTTAAAGTAAGGAGACCTAAAACTAGAAACCAGGATGAGTTAATATAAAATGGTATGCCAAATAGGTTCCCGACACGAAAAGATCCATTCATAAATTTCTCCTCTTAAAGTTAATCTTTAGTTAAAGAAGCGATCAGCACTTCTGACTTCAATCAATCAAATTATTTTTTGAGCGTAAAGATAGGGATTTTTACCCCGACTCAAAATCCTACACTTGAGGTTGCAGGAAATTTGAACAGATGCTAAAAGCTGACAGCTAAATGCTAAAAGCTGATTGCTAGTAAAAGCTAATTTTTATCCTTTTTGAAATTCATATATTTACTGTAACAAAATGTAAATAAGCCTTGTTGTTTCTTGATATAGTGGTATCCCTCCCTCAATGTTCGGTTATAGCAAAATTTGCTTGATTATTTTCTGATAATATTGCTCAAATTTTATCACAGTATATAACTTGCTGTAATTAAGTTAGGTGTAGATTTTTGGATTTAGTTAATTAAATAAAAATGATGTGTGAATTACTAATTAGAAATGATTGATATTTTGTCAAATTTTTTTTAGGAAAATATTTTAGATTTTATGTATTTTATGGAAGGCGATCGCTACATCTATAACAAATTTTTATTACCAGAATCAAAGACAAATTGAAGATTTTTTTCACACAATAAAAATCGCTAAGGTAGACAAAATAATAATTAGAAAAATTTGGCGCTTCCGACAGATAAAAATTTCAACTTGCCAGAGCTATATCTATATTTATGGAAAATTTTTATTACCAGAGTCAAAGGAAAACTGAGGATTTTTTTGACACAGTAAAAATTGCTGAGTCAGAGGAAAAATGAATGAGGAAAATTCGGCGTTTCCGACAGACAAAAGTATCAACTTGCCAGAGCTATATCTATATTTATGGAAAATTTTTATTACCAGAGTCAAAGGAAAACTGAGGATTTTTTTGACACAGTAAAAATTGCTGAGTCAGAGGAAAAAGGAATTAGGAAAATTCGGCGTTTCCGACAGACAAAAGTATCAACTCGCCAGAGAGGTATCTATATTTATGGAGAATTTTTATTGCC
>NZ_JAAHHT010000063.1:38386-41700 GCF_010672085.1 Okeania sp. SIO3I5 | reverse complement strand
CCCAAACGCTTTTAGCAATGGGATAGAGAAGCCAGTGCGTTGGGCGGGTCTCCCGACTTGAAGCAACTGGCGTGGTGTTGTAGTTCACCCCGTTAAGGTAACACTTAATTAAAACTAAATCAAAAAATATTTTTCTATAGATTTAGTAACTATACTGTTTTAGTGGAGCGTGACACACTGAAACATTTATTTGGGACAAGCGGTGCGTTACATTTCATTTTCATGTCACGCAGTGTTTAATGTTGGCTCTGAGCTGTTTCGCTTTGCGCCAGCAAAAACGCACCCTACTAGCCCGAAACTAACTAAATCTATTAGGAGTTAATAACCATGAAAATTCCCACTAAATTCAGTAAATTATTAACAGTTATTGGAGGATTAATTGTCCTAGCAACACCTAGTGGAAATGCTCATGCATTTCCACTAGGTGTTGAACTTGTGCAAAACGGTAATGCGGAAACGGGAGATACTACTGGATGGCTGAACACAGGTATAAATACTGTTTCCACTTCGGCACGTTTTTTGTCACCTTCTCCAGTAGATATTGGTTTATTTTCTTTTACAGGTGGCACAGGTCCTGCTGATTCTCAAGCCTTACTACAGTCAATAGATGTTAGCTCTCTAGCTCTGCAAATTGATGAGGGTGATATTGTCTCTTCGTTTAGCGTTTTATTGCAATCTCGTAGTATTTCTTCCGGAAGTGATATTGGAAAAGCAACCTTGTCATTTTTGGATGGAAGTAATAACGTACTCTTATCAGAAGTTTTTATTGACAACCCCGTTCAAGATGTCTTTGACTGGAATCAATTTTTTGATGAAAGAATAGTACCTACAAATACCCGCTCTATAGAAATTATTCTTGATTCAAGCCGTAATGTAGGTTCAAGTTCTGATAGTTATTTTGATGAAGTTTCTCTAATCCTTAATTCGTCCGATAATCAATCTGTGCCAGAACCTACATCCACACTAAGTTTAATTGGTTTGGGTGTTCTAGGTTTCGGTTCACGATTGTTAAAGCCAACATCACGATAGTTTGGTAGGGTGTGTTTTCGGCTAAGAGCCGACATGAAAAGCGGAGTGTAATGCACCGAAACATTTATCAGGACTTACGCAAAATACGAAATTATACACCACCTGTAGGGGCTTGCTGGCATTCGCCCTTACTAGATATAGTGGTTCTGCGTAAGTCCTGATTTATTTTCGACAAGCGGTGCGTTACTAAACCGACACATCTAAAATGGTGCGTTACGACGGATTGTTGAATCCCTTTCATAGTTTAAATTTTTGCCGTCTAACGCACCCTACTGGACTACTATTGAACAACAGTAAATACATTTCCTGAAGCACTCCACCACGAGAGATGGATAGTAGAAATTTTCCACTCACTACTATTGAACAATAGTCAATACATTTTCTGAAGCACTCTACGACGGGAGCTGATTGCTAGTGTCAATATCTCTAGCAATATCGGGCAATAGCTGAAACAAAGAAGGGGATTTTTTTGACTTGACAAAAAAAATGGTTGATAATCTGGTTGGAGGTGATTTGATTGTACGCCAAAAAACTTGAATTAAAGCTTAATAACCAGGAGCGCTCAAAAATGGCTCAATGCGCTGGCTATGCTCGTTTCGTTTACAACTATGGCCTCAACATGGTTAATGGAACTTCTGGCATGACCAAAGTTAACAAACGCGGCCAGAAAGTTAGCTTGAGTTACACATTACGCATTTTAGAAGCTAAAAAAGTCTTTACTAACTATGTAAAAAAGCAACCAGAATATGGCTGGACAAATAATTATTCCTCTCGCATTTATCAAAGTGCTTTTCAACATCTAGGTGAAGCATTTAAACGTTATAAAAAAGGAATCAGTAAGTATCCTCAGTTGAAAAGGAAAAAAGACCGACAATCTTTTACGGTTTATAACGCTAATGGAAAAGTAACAATTACCCCTGGTAAGAAGATTAAAATACCAACACTAGGGACTTTTCGATTATGGGAATCAATTCCTTATACTACGGCAAGTCAGACTTTTACGATTAGCAGAACAGGGGAAAAATGGTTTGTTAGCTTTGGTATTGAAGCAGAAAAATTACCAGTTCATCCATTATTAGATGAACGTTACCAAGATGCTTTTGGCATTGATCTTGGTGTGAAACAGTTTGGTACAATAGCTTCATCAAAAGAAAACCAGATTATTTCTTTTCCTGAATCAATAAAAAAAGAGCAGTTAAAGTTGGCTAAGTTTCAGTGGCATAATCGCCAGAAGCAATTAGGTGGCAAGGGTAAACCTGCTTCAAAAAATGCGGTTAAATACTACAAAAAATTGGCAAAATATCATGCTCATATTGCTAGGGAGCGTAAAGATTTTATCGAGAAAATTACTACTGAATTAGCGAGTTATTATAAGCACATCTGTTTAGAAAATCTAAACGTCAAAGGGATGATGCAAAATGGTAAGTTAGCAGCATCTATAGCAAGGCTGGGATTTTATGAATTTAGGCAACGATTGACAACCAAAATCGTCGCTAGTGGTGGTAGTGTAGTGCTAGCCCCCCTGTGGTTTCCCTCATCTAAAACTTGTCATAATTGCGGTCACATTAACTCAGATCTTAAGCTAAGTGACCGCATCTATAACTGTCCCAACTGCGGAACAGTTATAGACCGCGACTTAAATGCGGCGATTGTGTTATCTCAATATGGGGAAGTGAATCAAAAGGCTAGGGTGGGCTGCACCCGAATTTACGCCTGTGGACTGGAAGGAGCCGACTCCCCAGGTTGAAGCAGGAAATAAGCTTCAATTCTGGCATTACTAGCTTTTTCCTAGTTTTGCCGGAATTGTGTAGGTATTTTACAGCAGATGGCTCGTCAAAATTTTTCACTCACTACTATTGAACAATAGTAAATACATTTTCTGAAGCACTCCGCCATGGTAGATGGGATAGTCAGGACTTACGCAGTACCGCTATATATAGCGTATAAAATGGTCATTATTCCTCATACAGCCACTATCATTAGTGCCGTTGCGTAAGTCCTGATAGTCAAAATTTTCCACTCACTACTATTGAACAATAGTCAATACATTTTCTGAAGCACTCGCCACGAGAGATGAATAGTAAAAATTTTCCACTCGCTACTATTGAACAATAGTCAATACATTTTCTGAAGCACTCGCCACGAGAGATGAATAGTAAAAATTTTCCACTCGCTACTATTGAACAATAGTCAATACATTTCCTGAAGCACTCCACCACGAAAGATAAATAGTCAAAATTTTCCACTCGCTACTATTGAACAATAGTCAATACATTTCCTGAAGC
>NZ_JAAHHT010000063.1:31782-38376 GCF_010672085.1 Okeania sp. SIO3I5 | reverse complement strand
AAAATTTTCCACTCGCTACTATTGAACAATAGTCAATACATTTCCTGAAGCACTCCACCACGAAAGATAAATAGTCAAAATTTTCCACTCGCTACTATTGAACAATAGTCAATACATTTCCTGAAGCACTCCACCACGAAAGATAAATAGTCAAAATTTTCCACTCACTACTATTGAACAACAGGGTGTGTTAGCGGAGCGTAACGCACCGAAACATTTATTTGGGACAAGTGGTGCGTTACTAAACCGATAAATCTAAAATGGTGGGTTACGACGGATTGTTGAATCCCTTTCAGAGTCTGAATTTTTGCCGTCTAACACACCCTACAATTTTGCTTTTCTTCCCTTCTACCTTCTGCCTTCCTTCTCACAATAAACTAGAATCCAGACTTTGAGACTCCCCCTCCGTTTTAGGCAAATGTAAGCCACACTCCTGCTTAAGGCCATGAAAACGGGTATCCCGTTCATCTACATCATCAACAGTCAAAGGCCGACTAGAATGCCAATCTCCCACAGTAGTGTATCCCAAATCGAAAAATGGATGATAAGGTAAATCGTGAGCAGTCAAATATTGATAAATATCCCGTGCATTCCAACTAAGTATCGGTAAAATCTTATATACACCCGACTGTTTACCAATTCGAGGCAAACCTTGACGGTGCTTAGTTTGGTCTCCCCTTAACCCCGCCAACCAACCAGTCGCCCTCAGTTCTTTCAATGCTCGTTCCATGGGTTCTACCTTACGAATTTGGTCATAGCGGTTGAGGGCATCAACATCTTTTTCAGCCCAAAGTCGGCCATATAAAGCTTCCATCCGAGCTGGACTAATAGAAGACTGATAAACTTTAAGATTAAGTTTAAGTCGTTCTATCAACTCTTCAGCAAATCTATAGGTTTCGGCTGGTAAATATCCTGTATCAATCCAGATAACAGGGATATTAGGTACAACACTTGTAGCTAGGTGTAACATAACAGCAGCCTGGATACCAAAACTGGTACTCATAACCAGACCTTCCTTAAAAGTTTCATATCCCCACTTCACTAAAGTCTGAGCATCCGCTTGACCAAGTTTCTGATTAACAACCCCAAGATCCAGTTCTGGTGGATATGTGTAATCTTGCCAATCGTATTGTCCATTTTTGTTGAGGGCGATCGAACTCTGTTGTAACATAGTTATTATTAATAAAAATCTGGGTATAAGGGGTTATGGTTTATCATACGTCACCAATAACTCTTCAATTAGAGATAATTTATACTGTTTTTATCTATAGAATACCTTGTATTACAAAAAGCTTTTTTGTCCTCTAATTTACTAATACAGGGAACACTTAACAGGGAACACTTAACAGGGAACACTTAACAGGGAACAGCGAGAAATCATTGATAATTTCTGGAAAGGTTAGGAGTCAGTCCTCAGGAGTCAGGAGGACTATTATATAGCAATCAGCAATGAAATGTGAGAAAAAACTGTAGGGGTTTGGTCTCCAAACCAAAGCTAAGATAGGGTTTGGAGACCAAACCCCTACGATCAAATATTACAAATTCTGACAAATCACAATTGATTGCTATAGAAGGTAGTCGGAAGAATTGTCCCGCGATTTTTCTGCCCTTGTCTACTCTAAGGGAACACTTAACAGGGAACAGGGAGAAATCATTGATAATTTCTGGAAAGGTTAGGAGTCAGTCCTCAGGAGTCAGGAGGACTATTATATAGCAATCAGCAATGAAATGTGAGAAAAAACTGTAGGGGTTTGGAGACCAAACCCCTACGAGCAAATATTACAAATTCTGACAAATCACAACTGATTGCTATAGAAGGTAGTCGGAAGAATTGTCCCTTGATTTTTCTGCCCTTGTCTACTCAAAATGGTAACTTTTTGAGTTTTTTAGACCTAAAAGCTTGCACCTTTTTTCAACCTAAAAAGGCTAAAACCTTTATTTTTAAATACTTTGAGATTTAATCAACAAGTCCTAAATAAAAAAAGACCAGCTTTGGACGACTGGCCTAGATATTAAATATGTTCCGTTGTTATTTCTGTGAGATTAACCTTTAGCTACGCGTTCCCAAGTTCGCAGCGTTTAGCGGGTTTAACTGTCTCACTTTGTTGTATGTACTTATTTTAACAAACTATTGAAAAATTTCTTAAAAAAAATTTAAAAATTTATAGAAGTTGACCGCTGTTTTATATGGACTTCCGCACTTTGTGGCTTACCCCATAAAACCTGCTCCTGTTTATAGACAACCATACCAGGTTTTGCTCCCTTGGGTTTATAAACAAACTTAGGTTTGGTATAAATCACTGGAACTACTTCACTTTGTCGGGCACGACTATAAAAGGCACTCATATCCGCAACAAACTGTAGGTCAACTTCATCTGGTATTGCGCCAGCATCCAGTCGCAACAAAACATGACTGCCAGGAATTTCCTGAGTATGAAACCATAAATCGTAATCTCCCGCCACTCGAAAAGTCAAGAGGTCATTTTGACGGTTATTACGACCTACCAATAATTCCAACCCACTAGGAGTTTGGTAACGATAAAATTCTGTATCCTTTCTATTATCTTGATGATGATGTTCTGGGGCGTTAAGATAACCTTGTTGAATCAACTCATCCCTAATTTCTACCAGAGTCTCTAAATCTTCTGGACTGCGGTAACTATCTAACTGAGACAAAAAAGCTTCTACTTGTTCCAAATAGTCAATTTCGCCTTGAACTTCTGCCAAAAGTGGCTCAACTGCTGTACGTGCCCGTTTCAACTTTTGGTGCTTTTTATAAATACGTTGGGCATTTTGCACTGCATTTTTTTCTGGATCTAACTTGATGACCACAGTTTCTCCCGTTTCAAAGTCCGCAAGGGAGATATTTTTCATCCCCGAGCGCCATTCCTGGAGATTGGCCATAAGTAAATCGGCTTGCGATCGCAACAATTCTGCTCCATCCGACTGCTGTAAACGTTCGGTAAAAGTATTGGCCTTTAGCTGTAACTTAGCCGTAATACTATTCAGTTTTTGAGTAATTTGATGATGAAGTTGACTAAACTCTTGCTGATTAAGCTGTTGAGTATAATAGGTATTTATTAATTCACCGACAGAATTAACAGATTCTATTGCCCCCCAACCTGTTACACTGTAACCTGTCAATGTCCAACTAGGACACAAATCCAATTTTGCCAAAATTCCCAGCCATTCTTGCCAAAGTTGAAATAATTTTTCCCAGTCTGAAGCAGTCAGGTCATCTGTAGATTGTTGCGGATCTAGATTGGCAGTTTGAATCATTGGTTGTACCAATGCTTTACTAAGACCACGATAATTTTTGATCAAATTTCGCCATAATGGACCAGGAATTAAACTAATTCGTTCTTGCCACCGCTGTTGAGTTTCCTGCAAACTAGGAATAGGATTAGTTAGAGATGGTGGAAGTTCGTAAGGTTGACCAGTTTGAATTTGACGGACACTAGACTGTTGATTATTAACTTGATGGGCGCAGGTAACAACTAAATTATTGGCAGTGGTAAGAATAACATTACTATATTTAGTCATAACTTCTACATAAAGATGCCACAGAGGAGGTTCTCCAGGACGTTTGGCAAATTGGAAGTCCAAAACCCTTTCCCAAGGAGAAACTTCAGCAATAGCTATTAAAGCTAGTCCACTTAATTGATGTTTTAGTTGTTGACTAAAAGTAAAGGTATCAGGGATTCGAGGAGGAGGGTCGCTTGTACAAATGCGAGCTGCTTGGGGATGCCAAGAAATATCTAGCCAACCTCGTTTTTTGATAGTTCGGAGGGCTATTGCAATGGTAAAGCGATCGCGCTGATATACTTGTTCTAATCTGGCCGGCAGCCATTGAGACCGGAGTTCAGAACAAGAGGCCATAAGAGTTGTATAATCAACAGGTTGCACAGTCAGGTTAGAATTAAAAATTCCAAGTTAAAGGTCTAAAATTATTTATTAATTATATGTAAATTTAGTTTCTCAATTTTTGATATAGCAGTTCTTTAGTCTATGAGGTACAGTTTTATATTCCCCCCGCCCCCTGGGAAAGGGAGAAACCTTCAAAGTCCCCCTTGAGAAGCTATCCCTTATAAGGAACTCCTGAAACCCTTGTGGGAGGGTGGGGAGGATGGGGAGGTGTGGGAGGAGGGGGAGGAAGAATCCCGCCTACAATCATCAAAAAAATGTCATATTAAAATACACTTTTCTGCTGAAAAAGCCGTTTATGAAGCATCAACATAACTTGTCAATAATGCCCAAGTTTTATGTTAAGAAAGATGTTTATAAAGCATAGCTTTCCAAGGGGGATTTAGGGGGATTGTAAATGTGCCTCATAACTTTAAGCATTGCTATAAATTGGAATAATTATTTAATTATATTTGTTTTTAAAGTTTACGATACAAATAATTACTTCTTCTATAAAAACATTTGTTATTATTAGGTATATTAAATTTTTTTCTAGGAGTTAGGTAGGGTATCTGTTGTTAGGTAAAAGTATAGGAGATAGAGAGAGACTATAAGGAAAAAATTGAAAAATGCTCTAATAGTTGGCATTTTTTCTGCTTCCTATATCTTTTTTTTGTAGAACCTTGTTTGTCTAAATGAAGATTTTAATGTATTTTTTCGTTCAAGCGTGAAAAACTTTATATTTATCATTTAGTAGTACAGGTTTATTGTATTTCATTATAATCTGTCATGGATATCCAGTTAATTAACATTGGTTTCGGTAATATAGTTTCTGCTAATCGGGTAGTTGCAATTGTTAGTCCAGAATCAGCTCCCATCAAGCGAATAATTAATGATGGACGGGAAAGAGGCCAATTAATTGATGCTACTTATGGTCGGCGTACTAGAGCAGTGATTATTACAGATTCTAATCATGTTATTCTTTCTTCAATTCAACCTGAGACAGTAGCACACCGATTTATATTTAATCATAAAGATGACTAAAGTTTTGATAGTTAATTTTGGGTTGAGCAGAATCTCTGATTAATCATAATTAATTATGGTAGGACTATGGCTAAGAAAGAATTGGCTCTTGACAATTACTGATGAGGAAATTTAAAAAGACGGAAATGTTTTTCCAACTGTTCCCTCCTAATCCCTCCTAATATGATAGAAAATTATGCAAAGTGGTAAATTAATTGTGTTAACTGGACCAAGTGGTGTAGGTAAGGGGACTTTGTTAAGCTCTTTATTGCAACGCCATCCAGAATTAGTTTTGTCTGTTTCTGCTACTACTCGTTCTCCTCGATCTGGGGAAGTGGAGGGAAAGAGCTATTTTTTTGTAGACCGCGATAAATTTCAACAAATGATCGAAAGTGAGGAATTATTAGAGTGGGCAGAATATGCTGGTAATTTTTATGGCACACCAAGTATCCCCGTGATGGAAAATATTCAACAAGGTAAATCAGTAATACTGGAAATTGAGCTAGAAGGTGCGCGACAAATTCAAAAGAGTTTTCCTGATGCTTTGCGGATATTTATTTTACCACCTTCGACTGCTGAATTGGAAAAAAGATTGCGGGGTAGGGGACAAGATTCGGAAGAGGCGATCGCTAAACGTCTACAACGAGCGACTGAAGAACTTGAGGCAGCTACAGAGTTTGATATTCAATTAGTGAATGATAATTTGGATGATGCTTTGCAAAATTTAGAGACAATATTGTTTGATTCTGGGGAGTAGGGAGTAGGGAGTAGGGAGAAATAATTGATAATTTATGAATAATAATTGATTTTTGGAGATGTTTATTAGTAGACCATAAAGTAGAGAAGTTGGATGCAACGTTCCTACAGGGCGATCGCTTCCTATAAATACTAGATAGGGTTTGTTGAAAAAGTCTTTCTGCTCTTTTTAGGGAGTAGGGAGTAGTTAGGAGAAATGGGAATTATAGAGGAGGTAGTCGGATATATTTATCCTTTGATTTTTCTGTGTTTGTCTGCCTAAAATGCTAACTTTTTCAGCTTTTTGGTACATATAAAAAAGCTGGTATTTTTTTCGACACGAAGTTTCCTTAATCTACCCTGTTTTTGCCTAAGTCTGCAGAAATTGCCAATCATCAAAAATCCCATAAATTATTGCACTCTTGTTCATCAATTTTTCCTGACTCCCTATTCAATAGAAACCGGGTTGACACACCACAAACAACAAAGCAAGTTGATTGCTCTAATTATCATTTTTTTCATCAGGAAATTTTGTCTATCTACCCGGTTTTTGCATAAGTCTGCAGAAATTGCCAATCATCAAAAATCCCATAAATTATTGCACTCTTGTTCATTAATTTTTCCCGACTCCCTATTCAATAGAAACCGGGTTGACACACCACAAACAACAAAGCAAGTTGATTGCTCTAATTATCATTTTTTTCATCAGGAAATTTTGTCTATCTACCCTGTTTTTGCATAAGTCTTCCGAAATTTCCAATAATCAAAAATCCCATAAATTATTGCACTCTTATTCATCAATTTTTCCCTACTCCCTACTTCCTATCCAATAGAAACCTGGTTGACACACCACAAACAACAAACCAGATTGATTGCCCTAATTATCATTTTTTCAATCAAGAAATTTTGTCTATCTCCCCTGTTTTTGGATAA
>NZ_JAAHHT010000063.1:0-31772 GCF_010672085.1 Okeania sp. SIO3I5 | reverse complement strand
CCCTACTCCCTACTTCCTATCCAATAGAAACCTGGTTGACACACCACAAACAACAAACCAGATTGATTGCCCTAATTATCATTTTTTCAATCAAGAAATTTTGTCTATCTCCCCTGTTTTTGGATAAGTCTTTAGAAATTGCCAATAATCAAAAATCCCATAAATTATCCCACTCTTATTCATCAAATTTTCCCCTACTCCCTACTTCCTATCCAATAGAAACCTGGTTGACACACCACAAACAACAAACCAGATTGATTGCCCTAATTATCATTTTTTCAATCAAGAAATTTTGTCTATCTCCCCTGTTTTTGGATAAGTCTTTAGAAATTGCCAATAATCAAAAATCCCATAAATTATCCCACTCTTATTCATCAAATTTTCCCCTACTCCCTACTTCCTATCCAATAGAAACCTGGTTGACACACCACAAACAACAAACCAGGTTGATTGCCCTAATTATCATTTTTTTCATCAGGAAATTGCGTCGCTCTACCCTGTTTTTGCATAAGTCTTCATAAATTGCCAATAATCAAAAATTCCATAAATTATTGCACTCTTATTGATCAATTTTTCCTGACTCCCTATTCAATAGAAACTGGGTTGACACACCACAAACAACAAACCAGATTGATTGCCCTAATTATCATTTTTTCAATCAAGAAATTTTGTCTATCTACCCGATTTTTGCCTAAGTCTTCAGAAATTTCCAATAATCAAAAATCCCATAAATTATCCCACTCTTATTCATCAATTTTTCCCGACTCCCTATTCAATAGAAACCAAGTTGTCACACCACAAACAACAAACCAGATTGATTGCCCTAATTATCATTTTTTCAATCAAGAAATTTTGTCTATCTCCCCTGTTTTTGGATAAGTCTTCAGAAATTTCCAATAATCAAAAATCCCATAAATTATCCCACTCTTATTCATCAAATTTTCCCCTACTCCCTACTTCCTATCCAATAGAAACCTGGTTGACACACCACAAACAACAAACCAGATTGATTGCCCTAATTATCATTTTTTCAATCAAGAAATTTTGTCTATCTACCCGGTTTTTGCATAAGTCTTCAGAAATCTCCAATAATCAAAAATCCCATAAATTATTGCACTCTTATTGATCAATTTTTCCCGACTCCCTATTCAATAGAAACAGGTTTGACACACCACAAACAACAAACCAGGTTTATTGCTCTAATTATAATTTTTTTCATCAGGAAATTTTGTCTATCTACCCGGTTTTTGTATAAGTCTGCAGAAATTGCCAATCATCAAAAATCCCATAAATTATTGCACTCTTGTTCATCAATTTTTCCTGACTCCCTATTCAATAGAAACAGGTTTGACACACCACAAACAACAAACCAGGTTTATTGCTCTAATTATCATTTTTTTCATCAGGAAATTTTGTCTATCTACCCTGTTTTTGCATAAGTCTGCAGAAATTGCCAATCATCAAAAATCCCATAAATTATCCCACTCTTATTCATCAAATTTTCCCGACTCCCTATTCCTTATTCATACGAATTTCTTGCCATAATTGTCGATACTGTTCAATCGAATTATCTTCCAACGGATAGAGAAATTCACTTTTTTCAATAACTTCTTTTGGAGGTAATAATAGGAGATTATCTTTGATTTCTGAAGTTAATTTATTTTGATTAATCTCTGGCAGAATTGGAGAAGTAAATTGGGTTAATAGTGACATTTGTTCTGCTATCTGGGGTTGCCAACAAAAATCAATCCATTTTTCTGTTAAAGAAGTCTCATCACTAGCAGCAGGTTTAACCCATAAATTAGCCCATAAAGCTGTTCCTGACTGAGGCACCACAGCAGCAATTTCTTTGCGTGTTTTGAGCAATGGTAAAATATCATTAGACCAACCAACAGCTAACCAAGTATCTCCAATAATTAATGATTGTAAATAATTTTCGGAACCATAGAATTTAACTTGTTGATTTAATTTCACCAGTTCCGATTTTAAATTTTCTACCTCATTAATATTTTTAGTATTGTAAGACTTACCTAATTTTTTCAGAGTTAAACCAATAATTTCTCTTGCTTGATTGAGCAAAGAAATATTACCCTTCAATTCCGATCGCCATAGATCGCTCCAGTCTTTAGGTTCCCATCCTAAAGTTTTAAATTTATCAACTCGATAAGCAATTAAAGTTGTACCCCACTGATAAGGTGCTGCCCAAACTTTACCTTGAGGATCTACATAACCTTGAGCGTCACGTTTGACTAATTCTTGCCATTTTTTTGGTAAATTTTTCCACCTTGGCAAAGCTTCAGAATTAAGAGGTTGAATTAATTCTTGTTTAATAGCATTTGCTAACCAATAATCTCCTAAAGTAACCAGATTAGCAATATCTATATTTTCGGTTTTATTTGTAGATAAATTCTGTTTTTCTAACAATAGTTTTCTCTGCCAACTTTGCAGCAGAGAAAATAATTCACTTAAGCTCTCTTGAGGTTGAAAACTTAATTTAGCAGGAGATGTTAATTCCCTTCTAAATTTTGACAACATTTGAGCAGGAATAGTGTTTTTTAATAGTTTTATTTTTAAATCCGCTTGTGTTTGACATCCTGCCAAAAATTCAGCTAAAGTTATTGCCGTTGCTCCGATTAAAAAATTTCGTCGCTTCACTTTTTATGATTATTTAAAATACGTTTTTCTAAATATTGACCAATCATTTTTTGTTCGCCAGCACGAGAAATAATAGTTTGTCGTGTCCGGTATTTATGGCCTATTTGTTTAATTTCTTCCTCAAATACAGAACCATTGTACTCCGTTCTGAAACATAATGTGTTAGGGTCCGATAGGTAATATTTAGCTATGATAGGGTGACTCGTGGCAAAACCGCGATCGCGATACAAATTTGAATCTTTTACCCCGAATACTGTTGAACCTTCAGACTGTTTCTGTTCTGATACTGAATTTTGACTAACCCAACTTACCTGAGAACCACAAATCATTACCGTTTCAGGGTTATTTAACTGATGGAGTTGAGCTAATTCGATAAGTTCTGGACTTCCTTGCTCTAAAAATTTGATTGTTAAATGACTAACTATTTCTTGGGTATTCCCTTCAGGTAAGGTATAATAACGTCTTTCTGAATGCCATTGACCTTCTGAGCGTTGAAAATATTCAGTAATTTTTAATTCTACAACTTCTAATGTTTGTTGGTTGTATTGCAATTCCATTGAATTCTCCTCTCTGTGCTTTTACCATATTTACTTGATTTTGTAAAGTTTTTTGTCTAATTTGTTACTATTATTAACATATCAGGACTTACGCAAAGCCTCACTGTAGGGGCGAATGGCATTCGCCCTCTACAAATAGCGTTTTGACTAACGGGACTTCAACAAAATCAACCCAAAAAACAGGCTCAAATATAAACAGACAAAGACTTTGAGGTCAAAAAGGTATAATTCCTTTATTAGCAAGGGTTCTAGCCATTTTTAGGGGATCGACGTAATTCCCTTATCTAGAAAGACTTTGAGGCATTTTTCCGACCAGAAAATGTTTAAGTACCACTAATAATTTTTTTCTGTAGGGGCGAATGGCATTCGCCCTCTATCATTTTTCTTGAAAGTGTTGGGACAGATATCTTAATACCGAGACATCTAAAATGGTGCGGATAGACTGTAGGAAAGTCTGGAAGCATAAGCTACAGAATTGTTTCAGCTAAAATTTAAGATATGAGCTTTTGAGATTTAATTTTTGCTATAGTCACAGCATTTTCTCAAAGCAACATTTAAGATCGGGACTTACGGAGGGGAACCCAGAAACCGGGTTTTTTCGTAGATGTCTGGTGTTAAAAACAACGGTTTATCCAAGAAACCCGGTTTCTTTGTTTAGCTCCTAAAGATAAAAAAATCAACTACAAACTACAAGATTATGATAATTTTCAACAGACAGAATAAACTAGATTTCTATGATGATAAAAAAAGTAGAAATTGTGGATTCTTAATGAAAAAGTAATATGGTTAAAATTAGGACAAATCAAACAAAAAATTTCTCAGTAGTCGAGATTAAAAAGTATTTCCTGTTGGGTAACACGGCATATTTGCAAAAGGAATTTGACAAAGCGATCGCCTATTTCCAAAAAGCTCTGGAAATTCTTGAGAGTATGGGGGGATTTTACAGGGTTGCCAATGCCTATGGCAACTACTTCTGTGCGTTTCTACAAGATCAAAGGTTGTTTGATAAAGCTTTCCAAAATGCTCTGGAAATTTTTAAGGATGCTGAGGATTTGCATAAAGTTGCCAATGCCTATCTAAGTCTAGGTATATTGGTAGCAGAGCAAGAGCAGTTTGAGGATGCGATCGCTTATTTCCAAAATGCTCTACAGGTTTTTGAAGATGTAGAGGATTTTCATGGAGTTGCTGATGTCTATCACAACTTAGGTATAGTGGCACTTTTGTTAGACAAAACTGACGAAGCTATTAGCTATCTCCAAAAATCTCTACAGGTTTCTGAAGGGGTGAAAGATTTTAACAACGTAGCCAAAAGTTGCCATAACCGGGGAGTTATCGCACAGCAACAACAAAAATGGGAGGAGGCGATCGCTTACTATGAAAAAGCAATTCAGGCATTTGAAACATCGGGAAATTCATCGGAAGCAGCAAAACATTATTTATTGGTTGGCCCTCTGTGTGTTGAACAAGGTTCCTGGTATAAAGGTCTTGATTATTTAGAAAAAAGTTTTGAAATTTACAGCAAAGAAAACGACTATCAACTTCTTGCTAAAACCACCTATCAAATAGCTCGCACTCACCACTTAATGAGTAACTTTGATAAATCTCGCATTTATTATCGGGATGCTCTGCGGATTTACGAACACATAAAAGATCAGCAAGGTATTGCTTTATGTAAAACTGGGTTAGGTTGGTTAATGGTACAAATAGGTTTTGTTGAAGATGCTTTGCTGGAGTTAGAAAAAGCTAGAGAAATTTACGGGCAACTTGACGATCAACTACGGATTAATGAAGTAGAAAAAATGGTAAACTTGATTGAGCAAATGAAGGAGAAACAACTAAAATGAGTGATGGGGATAAAATTTGGGATGAATTAGATAACATCTACGACCAATGGGGAATCAAGGAAATTCCCTTTTCCGAAAGTGCTTCAACTATTGGTCAAGCAAAAATCAAAGAAGTTTTTACAGGTCGTACAAAAGAACTCAGGGAAGTTCTCAACTTGTTCCGGGGTCGCGAGAGAAAACGCTTGCTAATTTATGGCTGGATCGGGATTGGCAAAACAGCATTTATTCTAGAAATTTTAGGTATTTTACAACGTAAGACTAAAAATACTATTACTGCTTATATTAGTTTACCTCAAGGAATGGATTTAGCCACCGCAGCTTTAATTGCTTTAGCTCGTGAAATGGAAGATGACGAATGGGCAAAACAACAATTAAATCAAATGGGATTACCTACTAAAAAAGCCTTGCGTAACAGGAAAGTCAAGGGCAAAGCAAATTTTTCGCTTGCGGGTGTAGAAGTACAAGAAGAAGTTGTCGCTATTCAAAAACCTCAGTTTCCCAGTCTCAGTTTTGAAGGTTTACTGCAACGAGCTTTAAAAAAGAGCGATCAGGTCGTTATTGCTATAGACGATCTAGATAAACAAGACCCCGCTAGGGTTAGACAATTATTACTAGATGCTCAAGGAATTTTAAAATCTGGAGCGTCGTTTATTTTCACAGGTCATCCTTCTGGTATCACACGAGACATTTTAATTGCGGAGCGTGGATTATTCGATCTTGCTCTCAAACTTGAAGCAATGGATGTAGATACTATTTATGAAATGCTAGTTAAATATTTGAATAGTGCGCGACCAAAAAAATTTCTGCAAAGATTCATCCCTTGGTTCAGCAACGCCAAAAAATTTCAGGTTGCCTTAGACGATCCCCAAGCAGTTGCTCCATTCACTCCGGAAACTGCTAGACTTTTGTGCGAACGATCGGGTGGTGTTCCCCGGTGGTTAAACCGCTTGGGGAGTTATGTATTACTTAAAGCTGCCAAATTAGATGCAGATATCATTACACCAGAAATTTTGCAGCAGGGATTCGCTTATGCAGACGAACAAGTGCGGGGACAGTCGGGATTAACTCCTCAAGATTTCATTATATTAGAGTTAGTATTAGAAAAAGGCATTTTATCAGATGCAAATGTCACTATTGATGATTTACAAAGAATGAAAGTTAATACGTTTAGTGAAATTTTGCCAATTTTAGACAAATTAGTTCAGCAAGATTTGCTGCGGAGGTTGCCTAGCGATCGGACTGCTGAATATGCTGCAACTCCACTTTTGTTATCACCAAGCAATGAGGATGACAACGAGGAAAAAGAAGCAGATTGAAAATAAATTTACACTCATCCTCACTTCGTAGGTTGCGTTGCGCGACAGTGCAGTTTTGAGCAATCATATTTCAGTACCCAATCTATCATAACCAGAAAATTGTGATTTTTTGTGTTGGGTTGCGCTGTCGCTTAACCCAACCTACAATACTTTTCCTCAAATTTCATCAACAAGCAAGCAAGACACGGATTTGGGCACGGATACACGGATACTGATACTGAGTAAGGAGTTACTTATCCTCAAATTTCGTCAACAGTTAAATTAATATCATCAAAAGCTTCAATAGTTAAAATATCCCCCCGAAAAAACTGCTGCACATTCTGATAACTATTCCCTTTAGGTTGTCGATAAACTTCTACTAATTGTTGATTAATATCTATCAACCACACCTCAGAAATTCCATTTTCAGCATACAAAGGTATCTTGATTTCTCGGTCATACTTAATAGTTGAATCTGCCACTTCTACCAATAAAAAAATATCTTCTGGTTGAGGATGTTTAGCTTCATAAAAATCATCGCGCCATTGTAACAAAGCTAAATCTGGTTCAGGTGCACTATCATTACTTAAGTGGATTTGGTTATGATGATCAACTATTACTTTACTGTACAATAGTTTATTAAAAATCATATTTAAGCGTCTTAAACAAGCAGCATCAGAAATACCAATAGGTGCCAGTTTGACAATTTCTCCTGCTATTAATTCTACTTTATCATATTTTGTAAGAATACCTGCTTCAACCATTTGATGATATTCTTTGACAGTAAATTGTCGTCGTTGTAATTCTACAGACATAATCACCTCTTACAATATTTAGAAATATATTTTAATGAATTTGTAGGTTGGATTAACATACGGAAACCAAACAAGAAAATTGTGATTATTTCTGTTGGGTTGCGCTGTCGCTTAACCCAACCTACAATAGTTATTCTCAAATTTGATCGACAAGTAAGCAAGACACGGATTTTGGCACAGATACACGGATACTGAGTAACTCCTTACTTATCCTAAAATTTGAGCGACAGTTAAATTAATATCATCAAAAGCTTCAATAGTTAAATTATCCCCCCGAAAAAACTGCTGTACATTCTGATAATTCTTCCCTTTAGGTTGTCGATAAACTTCTACTAATTGTTGATTAATATCTATCAACCAAACCTCAGAAATTCCATTTTTAGCATACAAAGGTATCTTAGTTTCTCGGTCATACTTAATAGATGAATCTGCCACTTCTACCAATAAGAATATATCTTCTGGTTGAGGATATTTACCTTCATAAAAATCATCACGCTCTTGTAATAAAGATAAATCTGGTTGTAATTCATTCTGATTATTTAACCGTATTGGATTTTGAACGTGAATAATTGCCCTCTCAAGAAAATGCCGAAAAAATAATTTTGCAATGCGATTAACACAAGCAGCATGACGCAAACCAATAGGTGACATTTTAACAATTTCTCCTGCTATTAATTCTACTCTGTCATTCTCTGTAAGAATACCTGATTCAGCCATTTGATGATATTCTTTCACCGTAAATTGTCGCCTTTCTAATTCTACAGACATTTTGCACCTCATTTAGAGATATATTTTTATGAATTATTTTCTCATTATAACAAAAATAGTGTATTATATAATTAGGTTTAATATTATGTTCCGAAAAAGTCAATAAATATGCAAGCATACAAACTAAAAGCTAAAATTGATAACTCAGGCAATTTAGTTATTAAGCAACCTATTAATATGCCACCAGGAGAAGTAGAAGTAATTGTTTTGCAACCCGTTGCAGCACCAGAGAATATTACTGAAACACAACCACAAACCCCAAAAGAAAAACATTTACCAGCAGTAAAATCTCTCACAGAATTATTCGCAATTGCTCCACCAATAACCCAACCTCAAAGAAAAGTTGAATGCAACATTCCTATTTTAAAAGAATGGTTAGAATTAACTCAACCTGCTCCCGAAAATTTTGATATTGACCAAGCTAAATGGGAATATTTAAAGGAGAAACATAACTTGTGAAAACTATCATAGACACCAATATAATTGTAGATGTTTCCCTAGAGCGACAGTCATTTTATCCCGAAACTATCCAAGTTATATCATTTGTTTACCAAAAACAAATTGAAGGCTATATTTCGGCCTCAAGTTTTAGCGATCTTTATTACATTATTCGTAAACAAAAAGGGCGAGATTTAACTCTTGATTTTTTGAGGCGAATCAGAACATTTTGTGAAATAGCAACAGTTAATAATGTGGCAATAGATCTGGCTCTAAATACAAACTTTCCAGATTTTGAAGATGCTATTCAATACAGTACCGCAGTGATTAATCAATTAGATGCTATTGTTACTAGAAATACCCAAGATTTTCCGGTTGTTAATCCCCGAATTCTTCCTCCTAATTTGTTGATTCAAGAGTTAAATAATTCAGTGTAAAATTAAAGTAATTTTGTGGGTAAGAAACCTAACTCCCCAACCCCAGAATTATCCCCCCTTACCCCCCAATCACAAGCTATCCCTGATCAGGAACTCTTGAAACCCTTGTGGGAGGGTGGGGAGGATGGGGAGGGTGGGGAGGAGGGGGAGGAAGAATTCTGTCTACATTCATAAAAAAGTGTGTTTTTCAATACACTTTTCTCCTGAAAAAGCCGATTCAAGACTTAAACATAACTTGTCTATGTTGTCAAGTTTTATGAAAAGAGAAAGATGTTTATAAAGCATAGCTTTCAAAGGGGGGAAGAGGAGGGAAGGGGGAGAATAGTCCCCCCTCTCCTTGCAGGAGAGGGGGAGGGACAGGGGGGAGAGGTCTTAATTTATGAAATTTACCTACAAAATCAATCTAGACGCCTTACTATAAAATCGATTATCTGGAAGTTCTTCTATGTCTTACAGTCAGTTCAAAACCATGAGCAGCGTTAAAACTGCTTTTAATATAACAGTAGTAGAAGGCGATCGCTTTTTGCCAGAAATTGAAGCGATCGCTCCTTCCCCTATCCTATCTGGTTATCTTCAAGAAAGCTTACCCATTGTCGCTATATCTGGCAGTGAAAAAGCACGTTCGGAAGGTATTATTTACCCAGTGCTTTTAGAAGTTAGACGACACTTAGATCGTAAAGTTAGTCTATTTTCAGGGGAAGAATTTAATGTTGATGAGTCAGTAGGTTTAAATGGAAACTGTGATTTTTTGCTAACTCGCTCCACAGAAATTATAGAAATTGAAGCGCCAGCAGTTGTGGTAGTAGAAGCGAAGAAAACCGAGCTGAAAACAGGGTTAGGTCAATGTATGGCAGAGATGGTTGCTGCTCAACGGTTTAATGAAATGCAAAATTCTTCTATCCCCACAATTTATGGTAGTATAAGTAATGGAATTCAGTGGCAGTTTATGAAGCTTGTTGAATCAGTTGTTACCATAGATCTTAATGTCTATTCCTTGCCACCAGTAGATCGAATTTTAGGTTGTCTCGTGTGGATGACTGGAGAAAACTAAATGAAGAAAAAATATGGAAACTCAATTAACTTCTGCTGAAATTAACGAAAAATTACTTACAGTATTAAAAATTTAGATTGCGACATTATGTACACAAAAAAATGGGTGCTTGAAACCACCAGATATTTATGCGATCTAGGTTTTTTTGAGGATTACTGCAACCTTCCAGACGAAGAACTAATTGAAATAATAATCTTCCTCAGAAGAACCTCCCCAGAAAAGCGAGACTATTACTCAAGTTTAGCACCCGATCGCTTATTAAGTCTAGATGAAGTTAATTATCAAGCACCTATAGATCCAAGCACAGACAATAAATTATTCGATGAAGAGAAGGATTATCAGATCCTTGAACTCGATACCAAGCGAGTCATTTGTGGTTACACAGATCATCTTTATGGTGATGATTGGCCACCATATAAATTTGAGGATTTTGTTAAATTGCTGGAGGAACTATCAAAAATTTCTCGTGGAAATTTTATACCGAATGAAATAGTTGAATCAGGTGAAGAACAAATCTCATTTAAGTTAAAGTATTGTAATTTTGTTCCAGTATATTGCAGTTTTGTCCCAAATGGCCCACCAGACGATCCGTTCATTTTAGCTGGTGATATCAACCCAACACTTCTAGGAACAGGATATCAGTTTGAATATTTAGATTGTGGCGATCCTATTCTACTTATGCTGCTATCTGAGGATGAGAAACGCAAATTAATACAAGATAGGGGATGGAAGTTTCTACCTGACTACTGGATGTTCGATCCTACAGAGATTTCTCCATATATGCAGTTAAGGAGAAACCTACAATTACATCCTATTGAGTAAGCATCACTGAGTAGTTGCCAAGGAAAGTAGGCAAACGAATCATATTGAACGATACAATTTGACCTTCCGGGGAAGTTGTCGCTTTTGACTCTTTTGCGACTAATTTGCTTGTTGGAGATAATAATTATACTAGGGATATTTTTGTCTGGAGTGAAAATATCTAGTTAGCAAAAAAAATTTTTGTAAAAGTATTGCATTAATTTAGGAGTTGTGCTTTAATGTTCTAACGAATCGGTTCTAATGGACGCCAACCGTTAGAGGAAAGGGGGAAAGTTCGGTGTAAATCCGTCGCTGTCCCGCAACTGTGATGAGATACTTTATTATCTCTTAGTCAGAATGCCCGCCGAGGAAAATAGTAACTTTATCTAACATCTGCGAGGTACGGATGATGACTAATATGGTATTGACAAAATGGGAATGCCCCTTAATCAAAAGCTTTCGCTACAGATATTTAGACAGAGTTTATTTAAACCAAACTCTCGGAAACAACTACTAATTAAAAAGAAGTAAATTAGCATTTATCTTTATCTTTTGTGGATTTAATACCCCACCATAATCACCTCCCTTAAAATTGCTTGGGGTGCTAATTTTCTCTATGCAATTTTCCCTTTTGCCTTATTCAATAATGAAGAAAAAAATAACAGCTAGAAAGTTAGCAAAAAGTACAAAAAGTGCTTCGGAATCTACTGTTAAAAACAAGTAATAGGAGCGATAGTTAACGGTGGGATTAATAGCGATCGCAACTTCTTTGGTATTAGCAAAGAAGTTGCGATAGAAAGTCTTGCATAAATTTCAAAAGAAATAAAATGACAACAGTAATAGGAACAGAAAATTTGGATAATATTTGCTTTTTATCCTTAAATCAGTAGAGGATACTACTGGACTGACACATATTCAATGGTGCCCTGCGACGGATTGCTGAATTCCTTTCATAGTCTGAATTTAAGCCGTATAACGCACCCTACTGGACTGTTTCACCTAAAATAGTGCATTAGGCGTAGGTTGGGTTGAGGCACGTTAGCGGAGCTTATCTGAAGGATAAACCCAACAATAAAGCTTTGTTGGGTTTCACTGTCGTTCAACCCAACCTACATTTTTAGTTAAATCTGGGCAGTTGGCAAGGAAAGTAGCCAAATTAACCATATTGAATGACGCAATTTTACTTTGCGCCAGTATGTTTTACGTTTAGTCGGAAAATATTGATTTTGAGGCCATTAATTTTTTAAACTTGACATTATCAAATTAAACAGTTAATAATAAAAAATCTAATTAAAAATTATCTGTTGCCAAGCTTCTCAAAGTCATTGGTCAAGATAATATATGCTTTTTACCCTTATCACTGGAGGGTATGCCCTTAATAATTGAGAGGTTTCATACAAAAATTAATGAGAATAAATATTAATAAAATTTTCAAATATGCTCCCAGTATTCTGAGTAGCACATTATTTATAGCCAATCCGGCCCTGGCCACTCCCCCAATACAAATCGCCCAGGCATTTCGTCCCCTACCAATGGATGACGCCTCATTAGTAATGCCTAGTGTATCTGAGCTAGAGGCAGAAGAGACAATAGATCAAGTAACATCTGTCTCCCAATTATCAGACGTGCAACCTACAGATTGGGCATTCCAAGCATTACAGTCATTAGTCGAACGTTATGGTTGTATAGCAGGTTATCCTGATGGTACCTACAAAGGCAACCGTGCCATGACTCGCTTTGAATTTGCAGCAGGTTTAAATGCTTGCCTAGACAGAATTACAGAATTAATTGCAGCAGCAACCACAGACCTAGCTACTAGAGAAGACTTAGCTACATTGCAACGACTACAAGAAGAATTTGCCGCCGAACTAGCAGCATTGCGAGGTCGTGTAGATTCTTTGGAAGCACGCACCGCCGAACTAGAAAGCAATCAATTTTCCACAACCACTAAACTCAATGGTGAAGTTCTGTTTTGGTTAAATGATACTTTCGGGGAAAGAGCAGCAGCGCGTGGAGAATCTTCTGGCAATGACAAAACTGAGACTACCCTTTCTTATCGCGTCAGACTAGAGTTTGAGACTAGCTTTACTGGAGAAGATTTGCTCTTTACTCGTCTACAAGCTAATAATCTTAACGAGTTGAGCGAACCAGAACTCACCAATACCTTAATGACTCTTGCCTCTATTGATGAAGGAGATGGTAGTGATGATTTTGGTATTGACCTGATGTTCTATCAGTTTCCCATTGGAGAACGCGCTCAAGCTCTCATCGGTCCGATTGGAGTTGACCTAGATGACGTTTCTACAATACTATCACCTTTTGCAGAAGAAGGGGATGGTACTATCTCTCGCTTCGGACGACGCAACCCTACCAGTTTCAGAGGTCCAGCTAATGCAGGTCTGAGTTTTAGCTACGCATTTAATGATAAGTTTCAGGTCAATGTTGCTTATTTAGCAGACGATCCGGCAAATCCTGCTGAGGGTGCGGGTGCATTTAATGGTGCTTATAGTGCATTAGGTCAGGTTGTGATTGAACCTAGCGATCGCTTGGCATTTACCCTGGGTTATGTGCGTAAGTATTGGGTTAAGGATGGGGTTGATATTACTAATGGTACTGGTAGTTTCAAAGCTCAAGATCCTTTTGATGGTCTGGCGACAACTGCTGATAATCTTGGATTTCAAGCTAATTGGAGAGTGAATGAAAAGTTTGAAGTTGGCGGTTGGTTTGGTTCCACCTGGGCACGACCTGAAACTAGCAATGGTGATGATGACGATATTACTATTATTAATGGAATGTTGTATTTTGCTTTCCCAGACTTATTGAGAGAAGGAAATCTTGGTGGTCTGATGGTTGGTGTGCCTCCCATTGTTACTGATGGGGGTGATGATGATGCCTTGAAGGATGATGATACATCTATACATATAGAGGCAATTTATCGTTTTCAAGTTAATGATCATATCTCTTTGACTCCTGGTTTATTTGTGATTACTAATCCTAATCACGATGATGTTAATGATACTATTTGGATTAGTACATTCCGGACTCAGTTTGTGTTTTAACTAGAATCGGCGATCGCTAATATAGAACCCATTTGGGATCTATGATTGGCAAGTGTGGGAGGTGTGGGAGGTGTGGGAGGTGTGGGGAGTTTGGGAAGTACAAGACTCAAAAAATGTAGGGGTTTGGTCTCCAAACCCTCCACTAACTAGGAGTTTTAACCAATACTGATGGTAGAATTATATCACTTCCGTTGCGAGCGCGGATTTGATATTACTTCCTCAACTTACAAATGTTAAGCATGAATACGAATTTAAAAATTTGTGCTATTCAAATCCTTTTTTACTCCGTACGGACGCCCTTATGCAACGTCCCTTACTCCTTACTCCTTACTCCTTACTCCTCAGTAATACGATAACTAATTACCCGGATTCTATATAACTCCTGACTCCTGATGACTCTTAAAAATAATTGTTGCGCCCAGATTTTTTTACTTGGTACAATGCTGTATCAGCACTCCGAAGCAATGTGCTACCATCTAAACCATCTTGAGGATATAAGGCAATTCCAATGCTAACTGTGACATTGAGGCAATGACCTTCTAAGAGAAATTCTAGCTGCATAGCTTTAATCAATCTCTGGGCAATCTCGATTACATCTTCTTGAGTGCGAATTTCTGGTAAAATAATCCCAAACTCATCTCCTCCCCAACGGGCAATTAAATCAACTTCTCTCAAACAGGCAACAAGACGCTGAGTTACACTCTTTAATAATAAGTCCCCAACTGAGTGACCTAATGTATCATTAACTTCCTTAAACCGATCTAAATCAAGAAACATTATCGCCATCATTTGGGAATTTTCAGCAGCATAGGTAATAGCTTGGGAAAGTTGGCGATCGAATAAAGTTCTATTTGGCAGGTTAGTGAGAGGATCGTGCAATGCTTGATACTCAATAGTCGCTTGTTTTTGCTTTTCTCTGGTAACATCTCGAAAAGTCAAGACCTGACCAACAATTTCCCCTGATAATTTTTGAGGATGGGAATAATACTCAATAATACTACCATTTTTTAATCTTAATAAATCTCGTTGTTGGGCATTCTGTTGCATTAGTAATGCTTTAAAGCTGGCAGCATCTGCTTCGATCAAAGCTGCTAAAATAAAATCAACTAGCTTTTGACTATCACTTTTTGAAGTTGAAGCAGGTAGATGCCAAATTTCAGCACACTTTTGATTAAAAATGATCGATTTTCCCGAATTATCTAGGACAAGAATGCCATCCGCTGTTGCTTCCAGAGTCGCTAAGAGTAATGATAAAGAGCTTTCTAACTTGGCATTAATTTCCTTGAGCAGCGCATTTTGTTCAGCAAGTTGTTGTTCTCGAGCAAAGCTTCGCAAAGCTTCAGAAACCGTGAGTATCAGATCGGTTTCATCCCAAGGTTTAGGGATGTAGCGGTATAAAGCAGCAGCATTGACAACATTCCCAACCGAATTAGCATCAGCTTTACCAGTCAGCATAATTTTTAGAGTTCTGGGATAAAGCTTGTGGAGTTGAATCAACAAAGCATCTCCTTTTATCCCCTCCATCCAGCGATCAGAAATCACCAAAGGAATTTCTAAGCTTTCCTGTGTTAATTCTGCACAAAGACAAAGTGCTTCTGCACCACTGCTAGCTAACTCAATATCATAGTCTTTGCCAAAATGGCGCTTGAGTTGCTGTCCTAAAGTGGTGAGAATTGTCCATTCATCATCAACACAAATAATTGCTCCTTTCATCTTTTACTGATTCAAAGCTTGACTAATAATTTGCTGTAATTGTTCCTCTGACCAGGGTTTGTAGATGCAGGCATAAAGGTTGGCTTGTTTTCTCGCACGCTCAATAGCTTCCTCATCAGCTTGCCCAGTTAGCATCACGGTAACAACTTTAGGAAAGCGTTGATGAACTTCAGCTAAAAATACATCGCCTTTAACATTAGGCATTAACCAATCAGAAACAATGGCCAGAATTTGCACGTCTTCCTCTTCTAACTCATAAATCACATCCCAAGCTTCTTCAGCACTTTGGGCAACCTCATAAATATATTTATTGCCAAAATTACGCTGGAGTTGTTCTTTGAGAGCCTTCAGAATAGGCATTTCATCATCAACACAAATAATTGCTGTCTCAGACATAATTCACCTTTGTAAATACTTTAAAAATTTAATGGGAGCCAACAGGCAACCCTATATAAAATACAGTATTTCCGGGTTGGCTGTCTACCTTTATAGCTCCCTGGTGTTTGTCAATAATTTTCTTGCAAATGTGGAGTCCCAAACCACTCCCCTCACCTGCTGACTTGGTAGTAAAAAAGGCATCAAAGATTTTGGGTAGCTGTTCTGACGGAATACCTGCCCCGGTATCTTTTATACTTACTTGAATCCCATTTTCTTCTTGATAGGTGGTAATAGTCAGTGTCCCTCCTGATTCCATAGCTTGAATTGCGTTGTGAACTAGATTTGTCCAAACCTGAATCAGTTCGTCGGGATATCCCCATATTTCAGGAACATCCTGATAATCTCGAATTACATCAATATTCCGTTTTAGTTGATTGTGATAGATTTCCAGTACAGTTTCTAGCCCGTTAACTACTTTTATCAACTCCTTCTGGCCATTATCTTGAAAACGAGCATAGCTTTTGAGGGCAAAAATTGTCTTAGAGGAACGTTCAACGGCGCGGAGGATAATCTGATTGTTAGCAAAGGAGGAAGTCAAGTTGTAGGCAAATTCGATCGCCCATTCTCCATGTTGACTTTTGACTAGGGGCAGCCACAGATCGGGTGTTTCGGGAACTCCCATATCTGCTAAGAGGTTGGCAATATATCGAGCATTTTCAATGTCATGTTCTTTAAGTTGAGCAGTAATTTTACGTTTGAGGGCGCGAGTTTCCTGAGAGGCAATTGAGGGTGTGTTTTCCAGTGATTGAGTGATTAGCTGAAAAAGGCTTTCTTCTGCTTGACAACTGAGACGTTGATGTAAATTGGGGATTTCATCAAGAACTTCTTTTAAAGCCTTCTCGCTATTGTTTGCTGAGGCTTGAATTGCGCCGAGGGGATTATTAATTTCATGGGCTATACCTGCAATTAGTTGTCCTAAAGCAGCCATTTTTTCTTGTTGAATTAATTGATTCTGTGTTTTTTGGAGATCTATTAAGGTAACCTTTAACTGCTCATTTTTATTCAATAATCTTTGACTATATTTATAGGATAAAATACCAATAACAAAGGCAGCCATTATTAAAGCAAAGGTTGTTTCTATATCGGCAAGTTTTCGAGTTTGCTGATGCTCCTCGGTATACTTTTCTTCTAGTCTTTCAATTTCAGCATATAGCTCATCGAAAACTTCATCAATTTGAAAAGTACTCATCTCTTTGGCTTCTGTAATTTTTTTCTGAGCAACTAGCTCCAAAGAATTGTTCATTACAGTTTGATAACTGGTATATAAATCCCAGAGATTCTCTAGATTTTCCTGTTGTTCAAGTTGCCTAATTTCTTCAATAATCGTTTCAGTAGTTTCTTTATTTTCCGCAAGTTCTTCAGTTAAATTTTCATCAATTTTACCTTTAGAAATAGCCTCCCATTCCAGAGAATTAAGTCGGCTAGCTTGCTCTTTTAATTGAGTTAAGAGTAGTCTAGCTTCACCACTCTTTTCTGTAATTTGATTGAGTTGGTAAATCACAGCAGCACTGGCGATCGCTACTATCATTGCTGAGACAAATATAAATCCTGCTGGTAATTTAGATTTGAGCTGGGGTAAAGGAGAAATCAGTTTCACATTGAGCATAGTTTAAAGTTTTGTGAAATGGTCTATATATAGCAACCCTATTTCAATTATAACATTTTGATATTAACTAGGAGTCAGACTTCAGCTAGAATCTCCGTTAGATTGACTAGATAAAGAAGTTATAATTTTAAAAGTTTTCTAGAAATATTTACTGAAATAAAATTACAAAAAAAAATCAGCTAATGAATTATTTTTAGAAAAATACTACATATATAGCAATCCTAAATAGAATGTAATATTTTATCGTCAGGGTTTGGTCTCTAAACCAAAGGAAAAATGGGATTTGGAGACCAAATCCCTACAGTTTTTTTTTTCACAAATAATTTATAATTGCTATAGTAAGCATAAGTAGTTTGGGTAATTAAATTTCACTATGTCTGAAGCAACTTAAATGGAGTGGAAACAATATAAATGTTTTTGCTGATTTATATTTTTTTCATATTTAGGTTTATTTATACCTACCTACTTATTACGTAAGCATTCAGCTTTCAGCTATCAACTTTCAACCGTTTGAATTGTATGGTTTGAAAACTAAAAATCTTTGTTCTGGTGCTTCAATTTATGGGTTGAAAATGTGGTATAAGATAAACGAATTCTTGCTTCATTCATTTTTTAGCTGAGAGCTGACTGCTAATAGCTGAATGCTTACCTTATTACTAAGAAAAGTCAAATAAGCGTGCTAAATCAAATTATGGAAGACATCAACGATCAAATTTTCAATATGTTGGGAGATTTTTGCGGTATTTTTGGTCAAAAAGAAGTTTTTACTTTACTACTAGCAATGAACCGAGAAAAAGTTTACAATGACTTCTTAAAAGCTGAAGCTGGTTTTAATAGTGATAAACTAGCTATTCTAGATCAAGGCATTAATAATTCTCCCTATCAAAACCAAGTAGAAAATTATCCAGAATATTTAAAAATATTGCCTAGTTTAACCATACCAGGAGGAAAAGCTTTTCCTGATGTTGGCGAACTTCCAGACATTGATGAAGAAGCACTTAGTTTTCTTCATCCTGACATTAAAGAAGCTTGTATTTGCATAGCTGGTAGTGCTGACGGACAGTTTAAATCTCGTTGGTTAGGTAGAAATGCTCTGGATAAATGTCAGTATTGGAGTTCTACTAAAATCATTCCAATTTTAAATGTTATTTGTTCTCTTGATAGCGATATTAATACCTGTCAAATTCGAGGCGATGGAAAAAATTTAGACTTTAATGAAGCTGTAGAAGATGTGATTACTTATGCAAAAAAGGTAGGTAGTTCTAATGCCTTGAGTGCCATGTTTAAATCCTTCCAAACTTATGTTCATTTAGAATCATGGTTAAAGGAAATTACAGGTAATAATCATACAGAATTTCAAGGTTTATATGGTGAAGAACCATTTATTATGTCTCCTGAAATTGTACAAAATAATCAAGTTTTATTGAATGCTGTATCAGAAAGTAAAAAGCGAGAAGACCAAACTGGAGAAAATACTGTTACTGCTTACGACTTAACTAGAATTATGTCAATGGTAGGATGGTATTATCACTTACCAGAACCAGCAAAATTACCAGGAATGTCTTGGGAAAATTTGCAACCTTTTATTCGTAATCTTGGTAAAGATACTGCTCGTTATGTGGATGTTGCTCTAGAAAAATTAGGGATTCAAAATAGTATTAAATCTCCTGTTATTTTATCTAAAATGGGTTTTGGATATAGCAGCAGTCGTAAGCGTACAGAACTTACTTATACTTGTTTTACTCAGTTTGAATATCAGGGAGAAGTTAAGTCTATAGCTATGACTTTGCGGGGTGCAAAAGCGTTAGGAGATTTTGAGAAAGAAGCAGTAGAAATAGATGCTCGGATGGCAGCAGAAGTAACAGAAATTTTCAGAGTTTTAGTAAGAGATGTTGAAGGAATGACAGGCTACGTGGAACTCTTGTTTCAAGATGTTTTCTAATAAAAACCGGGTTTGTATTTGATATCTCTGGAGAAGAGGGAGTAGTAGGGACGTTTAGCTAACGCACAACTTTCCTAGGTGATGCGAGCAAAAGTTTTTCATGTCGCGACAGCGGTTAGCGTTTGCGGAGCATTCCGTCAGGAAAGCTTTGCCCTCGCAAAACGCGGAGCGACATGGAAAGCGGAGTTCCCTATATAAAAACGTATTAATGCTCAAGCAACGTCCGTACAAGAGTAGAGATCAAGAGAAAAGAATTGATGATTTATATAGGCTTTGCTGTATGAAAACATATAGCTACCGCACAAGATCCAAGCATATGTACTTCATACTTCTACAACTATTGTCCAATAAATAAATCAAACATCAAGCAACAAGCAACCTTAGATAAAAAAAAGGCTGAAACTTATATCTGTAAAGGCTTTTAGCGATTTAACTATTGGCCAATAAATGAATAAAGCATCAAGCAACAAGCAACCTTAGATAAAAAAGGCTGAAACTTATACCTGTAAAGGCTTTTAGCGATTTAACTATTGGCCAATAGAATAATAGAAAGAGGGTGATATAGCTGCCACTAGGTTCACCCTTCATGTCGGGGACAACCGAAAAGCGTAACGGATGTTCTATGGCTATTACAACAAAGCCATTTATATACGATAATTGATTTTATTTTTGATTATCGGAGATGTCTATTAGATACAGCAGATTCCAAGTATATGAAGTACACATCTTAACAATTACAGCAATGCATGAGGATAGTGAGGTACAGTTGGCAGTTCAGACTTCCAGCCTGTAACAAGATTTGCAGTTCAGGCTTCCAGGCTATAACAACCTGGAAGGTTGTGTTACCAAAACTATTAACAAGCTTACTTTAACAAAATTTTGTACCTCATATCAAATCCGGTAGTATCGGTAGAATTCAAGACTCTCCGGGGTTTGGTCTCCAAACCCTCCACTAACTAGGAGTTTTAACCAATACTGATGGTAGAATTATATCACTCCGAAGCCAGCGGATTTAATATCACTAACTCCGAAATTGCTGTAAGTATTCCCATAAGTATTCCCAGTGCGAGCATCTTGCTCGCACTGGGTATATCTCACCAAGGTGGAATCTGCTGTATCTGACAAGACTGACATCTACTCACACAAACCCCGCTTCTCTGAAGTCAGAAGTTAGAAGTTAGAACTCAGAAGTTGTTTTTGTAGAAACCAGAAACCGGGGAAAGTATTACTGACTCCTGACTCCTCCCTCGTTCTCCTATTCCCTCCTGACTCCTGACTCCTGACTCCTGACTCCTACTTCCGATCAACCTGTATTTCGCATACCAGCAGCAATACCATTAAGAGTCAACAAAGCACCTCGTAATAACTCACTTTTACTATAACGAGAATGAATTACACCAGGAGTCCCCAGATCATGCTGACGCAAGCGCTTCAATAAAGCAACCTGTAACATCCCCAGTGGAATAATAGTCGCATTTCGCAACTGTACAGAACGTTGTAAATCTGGATCTCCATCCAAAGGTCGTTGATGACCAGAAATTTGTAGCACTAAATTCCGTGTCAGGCGATACTCACTAGCAATTTGCTCAAATAACTGCTCAAACCGTTCCCGATCTTCTGGTTTGGATAACTCGCGCACATAATAATGAGCAATTTCCAAATCTACCTTAGCTAAAGTCATTTCCACCTTAGAAATCACAGTAGTGAAAAACGGCCACTTCAGATAAAAATATTGCAAAAGTTTCAGGTGTTCTTCTGGTTCTTTTTCCACAAACTCTTGTAAAGCAGTTCCCACCCCATACCAAGCAGGCAAAAGGAAGCGACTTTGAGTCCAGCTAAACACCCAAGGAATTGCCCGTAAACCAGAAATTGTTTTCTTCTTATCATTTTTCCGCCGAGCAGGACGAGAACTAATTTGTAGTTGACTAATTTCCTGCACCGGAGTCACTTGATAGAAAAATTCTACTAAATCCTCTTGTTCATAAATCAGATTTCGGTAATGAGTCCGCGATCGCACCGCCAACTCCTCCATGATCTGATTCCAAGCTTCAATTTCATCAAACCCTGTATGTAGCAAGCTAGCTTGAATCACTGCAGTAGTAACATTTTCCAAGTTATACATTGCTAACTGAGGCAGAGAATATTTAGACGCCAGAACCTCTCCTTGTTCAGTAATCTTAATTCGCCCACTAATACTCTTTCCAGGTTGAGCTAAAATCGCTTTATAAGCTGGGCCGCCACCGCGTCCGACAGAACCACCGCGCCCATGAAATATCCGCAAGGCAATGTCATACTCCATGCCGATCTTATGTAAAGCTTTTTGAGCTTTATGAATTTCCCAGTTACTACTCAGGAACCCAGAATCCTTATTACTATCAGAGTAACCCAACATCACCTCTTGCAAATAAGGAGTTTCTAACTCAGACTTAAACTCAGGGTTTGACTCTTTTAGCAATTTATCATATCCACCAGCAAGTGCAGCGCGATACAGAGACAACTCAAATAAATTGTGCATTACCCGAGGAGCATTTCTCAAGTCTTCCACTGTCTCAAACAAAGGAACTACCTGAGTGCTACTTATACCAGTTGCCGGATCGTAAAGTCCTGCCTCTTTAGCTAATAACAACACTTCTAATAAATCGCTAACATCCCGACTCATACTAATAATATAGGTTTGGCAAATTTCTTGTCCAAACTCTACCTGCAGTTGTCGCAGCATTCGGAAAGTTTTAATGATTTCGCAAGTTCTCTCAGAAAAAGGTAACTCTGTGGGAATTAATGGGCGACGAGTAGTCAACTCTGTTGACAACCACTCAGTCCGCTCTGCTTCCGACATTTCTATATAAGGTTTAGGTAGAACTTGTAAATATTCGGTAATCTCCTGGATCGTCGCTTCATGGACAGAAGATTCCTGACGGATATCCAGTCGCGCTAAATTAAAACCAAAAATTTCTACCTGAGAGATCAGATTTTCTAAGTCACTACAACTTAAATCAGTTTCTTGGAGGTTACGCTGAATTAGTTGCAATTCAGCCAGAAAATCAGCACTAGACTGATAAATACCTGTTGTTTCTCTACCTTCAGAGAGAACTTCTTTTGCTCTTTGAATTTCATCACCATTATATAAACGTTCGTTGCGAGCGCGAGTATTTTCTAAACGCTTTTTCACATAAGATAACTTCAAGCGATAAGGTTCTTGGCGATAGCGAATTGCCCATTGATCGTATACTTCTGACATTTGTATATGATCGCGGTCTAGAGAATCTAACAATTCTGGTAAAACATCACTCCAATGTAGAGATAAACTCAAAAGTTCTCTCAGGCGATCGATAGCATTAATATACTTATCCAATACTATCTGACGTTGGTAACAGGCAGTTTGCCAAGTCACCGCTGGCGTACAAAAAGGATTTCCATCACGATCAGCTCCTACCCAAGAACCAAACTTACAGAAATTGTAACTCGGTGCCCTCAGATAAGGGAAAGAATTATGTAAAGCTTGCTTAAACCTACGATGTAGTTGGGGAGTAGCATCAAATAGAACTTCATTAAAATAATGAAGAGTAGTTTCTACTTCATCTAATACACTAGGTTTAAATTGATGTAGTTCATCTGTACGCCACCACAACAGAATTTCTTCTGTTAACTGTTCTTTGAGAGATTCTGTTTCCCAAGATGAAACCAAACTATTTTCTTCTTCTCCATTTACTTGTAGTTCAGAAAAACTTTCATCTACCCGATCGAGTTCTTGGAGAATTTTGGCAATGCGTCGTTGTTTTGTTCTAATTGTTCGTCGGACAATTTCTGTAGGGTGCGCTGTAAACACCAAACGGATGTCTAAGTTATCAATTAATCGTTGAATTAATTGCGATGGTACATTGAGAGTCTGTAGTAGGGGAAATAAATAATGGAATGTACCCTCTCCTTCAGGTTTAGTTCTGTTATCGTTCCAAACTGGTATACTGCCAACCCGCAGGGAACAGCTATCACCATCCTTAACTACATCATCTTTAAAGATTAGTTTTCCTGAACTATTGTTGTGAGAGTAAGCTAGTTGTTGAGTTCTTTGTTCATAATGTTGTTCTACAATATTGATGAGCTGAAAATATAGAGCAAAAGCTCGAGCTGCCCGAATTGCATCTTTGAGTTCTAGTTTTTCAATCAGTTTTTCAATTTCTGAACCTAGAAAGTTAGGAGCTTGTCCTTCTGGGGAATTAACCGAGCGCATCTTCTGGAGTATATCCACCAATTCTTGGCCACATTCTTGTCTGAGAACTGACTCCCACAAATTTTCAACTATTTTAATTCGATTCTGCAGAAACAGATCGGAAGCTGTCATTTTGGCATTTTTGAACCCTGCTTCTAGGGTTATTTCTTCTGATTGTAGTAGTGAACTCATATTGACAGTTTCTCCTTAATTACTAACATCAAAAATAAATGTATTGTTTGATACTGTTATCTTCATTGGATTGGATTTAATAGTACCAATGTCTGAAAATAGCCTTTACTAATGGATAATGGATAATTGATAATTAATCAATTCGGCTTTATTGCCTCTCTTTTACAATGGAGAATGGATAATTGATAATGAGAGATAGTTTTCATAATCCATTAAAAAGATTTCCTGATCTTCAATTCCGTTGCGGTTTTAACCAGAGGTAATTATCCATTATTCATTACCCGCGTGTTTAGCAAGTATTGTTTTTTGCTCCTTATTTGGATGTAGTTCAGTTTTGAATCCAAGTAACATAAATATTATAAATTTAGAGATTCTCATAGATTCTCATAGATTCTCATAGATTCTAGCCAACAGTTAGTAGCCCCTGTGAAAGAAGAGAAATAAACAGGGTAAAGCATAGGAGAAAGATTAGTTAGTCTTTACTTTATAAATACTGTCTCAAATTTCTCTTGAACAAGAATAAGAGTAGTTTGATCTTAACAATGGTCAAAAGTTTATAACATCACCTTAAGAAAATTCCAGCTATACACTAATTAATTTTATAGTATAGTCAAATGTCGATCTTCCAACACCCCACATTAGAGGTTACCCTGTGAAAACACTTTTAAACCACATTACTCCACCAGTTCTATAGTAATTTTCTTAATGTTTTCATAATATTTGAGCTATTCTTTACTAACAGATACAAAGTGCCAGAAACAAAAAGTCCTTAAATAAATTGATAGACCGCAACGTATTCCCCACTTTATATCACATAGCACTATATTTCGCTAGGGGATTTATTTATAGGATTTCTTAATTTTTTCGATATATTATAATTCTTTGCTGTTCCTTCTGTATAATTTAAGACAATAATTATTGTGGCTTTACCTTTACAGCAAAAAAATTTAGTGAATTATTGACATCCTTCCAATACCGTATGTCGGCGATCTCTGCCCACGTGGACTGATTTGAATTCGTTTTAGGTATTGCCAAAATCAATAGGTAGCATAACCAAGGATAGATTTCTATATTCCGTTTTACTGAACTTATCCAAACTTATCCCACTTGTGCTTAGACTTTAGAGGTGAGCTTCCTGCTTCATAAAACCGATATAATATCAAATCCGCTCGGGTTCGGTAGAAAAAAATGTTCCATCTTCAAGCATTACTAAATCTTTCTATAACTTTCCCACCCGGACCACCCAGACCACACTCTTTTTACACCAATGCTACCGGATTTGATATAAAACTTCATGTCGGAGTGACATTTTACACCTGTTTTCATTTGGGTAGACTACTGTAGGGGCGATTTCCGTTTGTCATGCTCCTAATTACGCGGAAAGCGACAGCATTCGGAACGAAATCGCCCCTACAGGGTTTTGAATATAACGTGAGGTCATCAATCTGAAAAGCGCTGTAACGTTTACGGACTAACTATGCTTAGTCCCTTGTTTCCTCCGTAACTGTCGGCAGCAATACCTGCACTGGCATCCACGGGTCTTGCCCGACCGTACCTGTCAAGTTTATACTGGCATTTAAATCTCTATACTGAGACTAGCTGATAGCTGAATGCTTAAAGCTATAATTCAACAATTAATAATTAATAATTAATAATTAATAATTAATAATTACCTCTTTTCAAAAAGAAGAGGATTGATTGAAAAAGAAAAAAATTTCTTGTTTCTCCTTGCTTATGAGAGGCTTTAAACCTTAATTATTCGGTAGGATTTCGGCTTCTGTTTTTAGCCTTGGGCCAAACGAAAAGGAAAACCCAAAGTTTATGGTGCGGGTCTTCTCACAAAATTAAGATTAAATAAAATTACAAGTCTGATGGATTTTGGGGAAAATTAAGCATTGGTAAGCGATCGCCACGGAATATTTCCTCACTATACAGGCCAATTTCTGATAATAACTCATTCATGGCTTTATTACCCAACAAACTCAGTAAAACTGGACCAGTGGCCCAACTAAGAACCAGATTGGCAGAAATTTTCCAACTGGGGGTGATAATTGTCGGATTTTCAGACGAATTTTCTCTAAAATATTGCATAAATAATTATTTTACTTAGTTGGTGACATACTGCTGTACAAGACCTACACAAATTCAGGGATTATTAGGTAAAACCTATATCATAGAAAAATTAGGTTGATTAAGATTTATGATAACATGAATTTTTGCCAAGAGTGCCAAAATAATATTTGTCAATTAATAAAGATTGCAGAAATATTGAAAATCCCATAAGTGAAATAATTTCCTGAAATTACTTAGGGCGTCAAAGTTTTGAGCCTAGAAAATCTCAATTTATGATTTATGACTTTTGACTTTCATAAAACGGTATCAGTAGTCAATAGTTAGTAGTTAGTTATTAGTAGAAAGGATTGTAGAGTTAAGTCAAACTGAGGAAATTTAAAGGTAGTAGGATTAGAAGAAATACTAGATTACCGAAAAATCAAGGTTTAAAGCCTCTCCTTTCTAGGAAAAAAAAGGAAAAAAATCCTTTTAACCAATCCTCTTATTTTTAATAATTAATAATTATTAATTATTAATTGTTAATTGTTAATTATTGAATACCCAAGCGAGGAAAGACAAAGAGTGGAGTTCGCTATTACTTATCACTCACGATTCTCCTATTTTAGATGTTACCAACTGAATAGTTTAAATGGAAAATAACTGTCTATTATCTCAGGCAAATTTAAAAACAATCGAATCAATTAACCCCAAAAAATTGAAGACTAGCAAGGAAGTTAATATTACTACATCGAGAAGAAGTAAATATTTGTGAGTAGAATGATTTTAGTTTCTGAAAAAAAACATCTTTAAATAAATTTTCAAACATCCACAAAATATCTGGCAATTCAATAGGATTTCTAGATCGAGTTTGATGATTCCTATTTTAATTATTTCTGAACTTGTGTACTTTTAGTTTTGCCTTTTGTGGTTTGTTTTGTTGCCCCTTTAGTAATATTTTTTTTACCAGCAGATGCTTTTGGTGGTGGTGGTGTAGCACTTTTCGCAGTAGGTCTTTTTTGAGGACGAAATAGAACCCCATCATGAGATTGTTCTAGTACCAACGTTGGTACAGGTTTAGCCTTTTGATCCCAATCAATATGTACAATTCGACCTTGAATAGTAGGAGTCCAATTATCATGGTCATCACTAGGACTAAGGTAGGTTTCTAAACAATCAATGATTTGATTAATGGTTTGAGAAGTTGCCTGAGTTGGTAATTTTGTTAGTTTGATTGATACCCGAAATAATACTCTTTTTTTAATATCTTTACCTGCTTCTCCAGTCTCATATTCTACTTCAAACATTGAATCAATTTTTCGCCCACTTGGATTTCCTTTTTCTCCTGCTGCTACTTGAGTAGGGCGCAGTGCCACACTAATTTGTTGTTTGACTTTTACCTTAATTTGGTTGACAATAGCAAAGTGAAAAACTTCCTCTTCCATCCGCATTCTTAAGTAATCTAAGTTAAATTCCCGAGAATGGATTAGGTCAGGATTTTTTTCCATTTTAGATATGGTTGCTACAGCTAATTTATACTTTTGCTGGAGGTCTTTATTTCTAAATTCTTCTACACTAAGTTTCTTATCAAATTGTTTGATTTTTACTTGGTGAAATATACCCAAAATAATTAGCAATACTAACAGTAATCCAGATGTACCCATCCAGATATATTCTCCTTTTGGCAAATTTGGTTCTGGTGCTGGAGAGGCTTGGGCTAATTTTGGTTCCACAAAAATAATTGGTGTTAACATAGGATCTACAGAAAATTTGACAATAAATCTACAGGAATTTAAGGCGAAAATCCGGGAGTTAATGTTTTCAGTATAAACTTCCGATAGTTATACTTGTAATATCATGTCCAGTAGCATTATTTGTGTTAAAAATTCAGTTTCAATTGGAAGAAAAGCTTCTGCCTTCTCCCCCCTTTCAAAGCTATGCTTTATAAACATCTTTCTTAACATAAAACTTTACAAAAGTGAGAAGTTATGTATTAGTTGTTTGAGAGGCTTTTTCATCATAAAAGTGTATTGAAAAATACGTTTTTTTGAAGATTCTTACTCCCCACAGGGACCACACCTCCCCATTCTCCCCACAAGGTTTTCAGGAGTTCCTAATCAGGGATAGCTTTCAAACAGGGGTAGGGGGGATGCCCTCTGCCTTCCTTCCACCAGAGTATAAGTATTTAGGCGGGCATGATATAAGTAGTTGAGGCTATTGATTGGCCTAAAAATTATAGGTTGTTGAAAATAACCATAGCTATAGGTATAATATACACTTTTCAGATAAGTTGACTTGATGGCCTTTCATTAATGGATGAATGGATAATGGATAAAAGCGCTATAAACTAGACCTGCATTTATTTGATTTGATCGTAAAAAATTACCTAAGATATTTTCAATTTTTAAGTTACTATTTTAATAATTTATATATAGGACTACGCATTCAGGTTAGGACATTTCTAAATCCTGTTTGCGGAGCATTTCCCTATCAGAAAAAGCCTTTAAAAGTCTGCTGTTACCAGTTAAGTGTTCCCTGTTTCGTAGCGCTATATATACTGCTTAATATAAGTTAAATAAAATATACAAATTGTCAAACTTCCCAAGAAATATAAAAGTATTTATACTGAATAAAATCTAGTAAAGTTGTATTTATTATGACTTGAGTATAACTAAATATCGGAAATAATTCCTATTCCTAATTGTGGCCTACGAACCTCTCCATCATAAATATCGTCCTCAGACCTTCGCAAACTTAGTGGGTCAAGACGCGATCGCCCAAACTCTGACTAATGCCATCCATACTCAACGGATCGCCCCAGCATATCTATTTACAGGACCTAGAGGTACAGGCAAAACCTCTAGTGCCAGGATTTTTGCCAAATCTCTCAACTGTCTTGACCATGACCACCCGACATCGAGTCCCTGTGGCAGTTGTGATGTTTGTATAGGAATTACAAAAGGGTCAACTCTGGACGTAATAGAAATTGATGCTGCCAGTAATACTGGTGTAGATAACATTAGGGAATTAATTGAAAGATCCCAATTTGCACCGGTGCAGTGTCGCTATAAAGTATACGTGATAGATGAAGTCCATATGTTGTCTGTGTCCGCTTTCAATGCTCTGCTCAAAACTTTGGAGGAACCACCAGAGCGAGTGGTATTTATCCTAGCAACCACAGACCCCCAGAGGGTGTTAGCAACTATTATTTCTCGTTGCCAACGTTTTGACTTTCGCAGAATTCCTCTGGAAGCAATGGTGCAACATTTACATCATATTGCTACCACCGAAAAAATTGATATTACGACTGAAGCAATACAGATGGTAGCTCAAATTGCTCAGGGTGGGTTGCGAGATGCAGAGAGTTTACTAGATCAGTTGAGTTTGTTGGCAGGAGAAATTACAGTTGAACGAGTTTGGGATCTGGTGGGTGCGGTGCCGGAACGAGATTTAATGGTACTGCTAGAAGCGATCGCCTCGGATAATTCGACTCAGGTATTGGAATGTACTCGTCAAATTATGGATCGGGGTAGGGAACCTATTATTGTGTTGCAAAATTTGGCAGCGTTTTATAGAGATTTGTTGATAGCGAAAACAGCACCGACAAGTGGAAATTTGGTGGCGTTGACGAAACCTACTTGGGAACAGCTTTGTAAATTTTCTAAAAAGTGGGAAATTAGCACTATCTTAGCTGGTCAAAAGCATTTACAAACATCGGAAGTACAAATTAAAAATACTACTCAACCTCGTTTATGGTTGGAGGTAACTTTATTGGGATTATTGCCTTCTGCATTGGCAACTTCAAGAGTAATAGTTGAGCATTTACCTCAACAACAAATAACTAGAGAAACAAGTCAAAATATTCCGGTTAAAACTACTCCAAAAACTTCACCTGAAGCAAAATCAAATCCACCTGTTTCTCTACCTCCAGAACCAAAAATATCTGAGGCAAAGGAAATTCCTACTGCATCAAAAAATGAGGAAAGTTTAGTTAGTTCTAAAGCGGTTAATATTAATCCTGAAGAAGATAATTTAGAGGGAATTTGGCAACAGGTACTTGCTGAAATTAAACTAAGTAGCCAATCTCTACTACGTCAACCCCAGCCAAAAGTTACATTATTAGAGTTTAACAATCAAGTAGCGCGTATTAGTGTTAGTTCTGATAAATGGCAGAAAATGGTAATGTCTAAAGTTACTGATATTGAAGCTGCATTTAAGAAGGTTTTTAATGTTTCGGTAAAAGTTAAAGTAGAAGTAGCAAATCTTAATCAAAAAAATAGGGGTATTAGTGAAAATATTTATCCCAATAATAGTCAAAGAGAAAGCAAAACAACAAATAATGAGAAACAACAAGAAGCTTCTAATTCTGATAATGAAGTTGCAGAAGATGAACCAGAAATTCCCCCATCATCTAATACGATAAATTCCCAGATAGAAAACAAAATTATCTCAAAAGTTTCTCTGTCTAAATCAGAATTGAATGATGTGGTGGAACATAAAAAATATCCTGAAAAAGAAAGACAGACTGTGGCGATCGCTACTCGTCGTATAGTTGATTTTTTTCAGGGAAAAATAGTAGATATAGAATCAATTAAATCAGCAGATAAAAGTAATTTACCTGTAATGTCTGAGTCTTCAGACATATCTATTTATTCTCAAATTTTTGAGTCTAAAAATAGTAATGTTGGTATAGATGAACCAGAAGAAAATGAAGAGTTTGAGTTTAATGATGATGTGGATTTTTAACCTAATTCTCATAGATTACAGCAATGCATGAGGATGGTGAGGTACAGTTGAAGATTGATCTCTATCTTTGCAGTTCAGACTTCTTATCTTTAACAAGCAGGATGCTTGAACTGCAAAAATTACTAAATGAAATTTTGTACCTCACGCGCCTCCGAAATTGCTGTAATATCATGTTCGGTTGAATACTTATAAATAATTATCAAGGAGTCAGGAGGTAGGGACGTATTGCTGACGCTTTCGCTCCGCTAACGCTGCGCGACATGTAACGCATTACAGCGCTTTTCAGTTGAGTAGACCACTAAACTCATTGTTAGGAGTCAGGAGTCAGGAGGCACGGAGTTAGGGACGTTGCTTGAGCATTAATGCGTTTTCCTTACGGAATGCTACTATTCCATGTCGCTCCGCGTTAGCGGAGCGAAAGCGTCAGCAAAACGTCCGTACGGAGGCACGGAGTTAGTATAAAAGTCCAAATTCAATCAAATATCGCTCTTGCTTACTGAAGATGATGCGGTGGATTGATCATATCATTGTGGTTTATTGATATGAAAACCGCTGTAATGTTCAAGCAACGTCCGTAGGTCCTCAGAATTGCTGGAGAAAGGAGTCAGGAGAAAAGTAGAAGTGTAATATCTTTTCCCTACTCTCAGAGCTGAAATTTTATTTACAGCGCTTTTCGGATTGATGAACCACATATTCACATTTCAAACCTAGTAGGGACGTTCCATGGAACGTCCCTACTGTGGTTTACTGAAATGAAAACCGCTGTATAATATCAAATCCGGTAGCATCGGTGTAATTAGATAGTTAATCTAAGAGTCAGGAGTCAGGAGTCAGGAGTCAGGAGGGAAGAGAATTTAGAAACATTTGCTCGCTTGATGAAGATGAAAATTTTTTTATACCGAATTAAGCGGATTTGATATAATATCATGTCCGGTAGCATCGGTATTGTATAGCAAAGGTAGGGAACAGGGAACAGAGAACAGGGAACAGGGAGGAGGGAGGAGGGAGGAGGGAACACTTACAGCGCTTTTCAGTTGAGTAGACCACTAAATTCATTGTTAGGAGTCAGGAGTCAGGAGTCAGGAGTCAGGAGTTAGGAGTTAGGAGTCAGGAGTCAAGAGTTAGGAGTGAAGAGTCAGTATCATTGTGGTTTATTCAT
>NZ_JAAHHT010000062.1:25175-41852 GCF_010672085.1 Okeania sp. SIO3I5 | reverse complement strand
TTTTTCCGCTTCCCACTGAGCATTAAGAGCGCGTTGCCCTTCGTTCAAATTTGCTAAATCTTTTTCTAGTCTCTCTAACCTTTCTCTTCTTGAATAACAGGTACACGCTCATTATAAGTATTATTCGTAACAATAATACAAGGTCTAATCTTTCCTGTTTCTGAACCTAGAGTCGGGTCAAGATTAACATCAATAATCATACCTCGTTTTAGTTTCATCTTTCTCGAAAATCTGCACAAGCAGTCTCGGTTAATTCTTGTAATTCAGCATCTTCTTGATATATTTCTGCATATAATTGTGCTGATTCTTCTAAATCTTGAGCTTCTAATTCTGACTGTAAATTCTGCAAAGCAACCTTAATCATTTCTGCTTCATCTTTAAAGCCATAATTTTTATGATGGAGAAGAAAATTGAGTTGAGCTGCTTCAATATTTAACGTTAGTTTTTGGTTCATCTTTCTAACTAAAGGAAATACGGAATAATGAATAATTAATAATTGATAATGAATAATGAAAGCTATCTGTAATTATCAATTATTACAGCATATTTCGGTAAGCATTCAGCCGTCAGCTATCAGCTATGGGTTATTAAGAGATTATCACAAGTTCAGAAGGAATTAGTTGCATAAGAGAATTAAAACTTATGAATAAAAAGGTCAGCTTTAGCTAAACTTAGATAAGTCCTGTACGTTTAAAAGCTGAGTGCTAAACGCTAATAGCTGAATGCTTACATATTTCGGGCAAATCTGGTTAAAACCATCGTATTGAACCAAGTGCGGAAATCTTGTTTCTTTAATAATTAATTATTAATTATTAATTATTAATTATTAATTATCCAACCAGGCTTTCATTTTTCCTGGATTTAATAAACCATAAGGATCTACTTTTTGCTTAAATTCTAACTGTTCAAAATCTGTAGTTTTCATTCCCCCATCTTCCAAAATATAGGTATGAGGATTAAAAATAATTACCCCATTTTTTTCGTGATACTCAATAATTTCATTCAGCCTTTTCTCTGAACTATAACGGACAATTTGTAATCCTGTTGCTGTTGCTTGGCCATTGACTCGCATAAATTCTAAGTGCATGATTACTTCATCGCCAAAATGCCGATACATTTTTTCTACAAGTTCAAGATTTTTATCACTTGGAAAACCACTTTGTAAATAAGTCAAATTTGTATCTACATTCCGAGCGTGTAACGTCGTATGGTTCCAAGTAAATTCATATATTGGCGTACCTTTAGTTGCTTCTTGAGCAGTTTTTTCATAACAAATTTTACCCTTAAATTCTTTGACTAAATCTTGAAAAGATTCCAAATTATATTCAGAAACCATCAAAAAAGCACAATGTTTTCCTTCAGGAATTGAATTTTTTACTCCAGCAAAAAAACTAGGTATCGGCCAAGCAAAAACAGTAATTAATTTTTTGACAATTCCATCACTATCTCCCAAAGCTTGACCGAATTTTGCACAAGTCATAAAATCATCAAAAATTACTATTAATTCTGCCCAAGGATAAGCAGGAGCTAAAGGCATTTCTAATTGAGTAATAATGCCATTTGTTCCATAAGCATGATTAACTTTTTGTACCTCATCGCCACGCAATTCTATAACTCTTGGTTCGTCCTCCATAGTCACAACTCGCACAGCAGAAACATTGCCGCGATCTCTCAATCCACCATAATTAATTGAACCAATTCCACCACTACCACCGCCAATAAAACCACCAATTGTAGCAGTGCGATAAGTTGAAGGAAACATCCTGATTTCCCAACCAATTTCTCTAGCTTTTTTATCTAAAGCTAATAATTTAACACCTGGTTCGACACAAGATAAACCAGGTTTAATCCAATTAATATTATTCATTTTTGTAGTGTCGAGAACTACCCCACCCTCCAAAGGAATACATTGCCCATAATTACCAGTTCCAGCACCTCTAATTGTTAAAGGTGCTTGATATTTAACGCAAGTTTTAGCTATTTGTAAAACTTCTGCTTCATTAGTGGGGCGTACAACTAAATTAGCCTTTTTATCTTTCAGTTTAGATTCTAAAACAGGACTGAAATGATAATAATCTAAGGATAATTTGATAACTTGATTTTGCCCCGTAATAATTTCGATATTTGTTAACTCTGATGCTAGGGCATCCCAATTTATTTGTTTTGTTTTAGTTGTTGTCATTGGTATTTTTAAAGAAATGGAAATAAGATATACATAACAATTCTAAATCATTCCTGAGAATTTGACTATTTTATTTTTCAACTTAGTATAAAACTTACCAATAACTATATATTATTGACAAAATTGATGAGTTGTGATGTAATTAAATAACATTAATAAGTAGCGATCGCTCTTTATGCGTATTATCAGTCGGAGGACGCTAAGAGTATACTGGGAAAGACATTATAATGCTAAACCTGGGCTTTTGCTATGGTATAATCGGGTATTAGATGCAGAGTTTCAAAACTTTAATGATTTACGGCAAACCTTTCCTTCAGAAGATTTAGTTGGCAATTTTACTGTCTTCAAAATTGTAGGAAATAATTATCGACTTATTACTTACATTAGACATCTCCGAAAATTAAAAATAAAATCAATTCTCTCATTTGAAATTATCTATTCTTTCTTCCAGTTAAGAGTTAAGTGTTCCCTGTTCCCTCTTTTCCAGAGATGTCTATTGATTACGAATACAAAATAATTTTTATCAGTGCTGTACTAATATCAAATCCGCTGGCGAAAGGAGCGATATAATTCTACCATCAGAAAAGAGTGGAAACTCCTAGTTGGTGGAGCGTTTGGAGACCAAACCCCTACAGTCTTGAATTCTAGCGATACTAGCGGATTTGATATAACACACTCCGAATACGATAAGGAAAATTGGAAAAATGACGACTGGTTTAAAAACTCCTAACAATTATTATATAGAATTAATTACTAAACTTCCCCCTCGCCCCATAACTAATGAAAGTGAATTAATAGCTACTCAAAATCGGATTAATTCGATTTTAGACAAAGGTTTCCTGACAAAAGAAGATCGCGACTATCTAAAAGTATTAGGAATATTAGTCTATGAATATGAAGAAAAACACGAACTAATTCCTACTATTCGTGTTGTCCAACTCCTGAAAGCTTTACAGCGCTTTTCAGTTGAGTAGACCACTAAATTCATTGTTAGGAGTCAGGAGTCAGGAGTCAGGAGTCAGGAGTTAGGAGTTAGGAGTCAGGAGTCAAGAGTTAGGAGTGAAGAGTAAGTATCATTGTGGTTTATTCATATGAAAACCGCTTTATTAGAAGAATCTCAACTTTCTCCTCAAGATTTAGTTCCTATTTTGGGCAATGAATTTATGGTTTTAGAAGTATTGAATGGCAAAAGTCAACTCTCAGAAAATCAAATTCAAAAACTAGCTAATTTTTTCCATATTTCTCCATCTTTATTGACAGATATTGTATGAGCAATCTTTGAGTCTTTAATTAGTTCTGATAAAATATTATCTAATCCTTGAAAATCCTAAAATCAAATTCTAATGAGCAACGGCATTCTAGACGATCGCTATTTCACCAGACCAACCGACGGTCAAATTCTCTCATTCCCCATATTAATAGTGGGGGGTTCCACTGCAGCATATTCGGCAACCTTGGGCGCACTCAAAGCAGGGGCAAATGTTTGTCTCGTCCAACCCAAACAAATATTAGGCGGACAATTTACTACCCAAGCATTACCCGCTTCCGATGATCCTCAACTAGACAAAAAATTTAATCCAGGGGAAATATATGAAGATAAAGTAGACAGAGACAAATATGCTTTCTCCAAGACTCAATGGCAATTCCGCGAACGTAGTCGGGAACTCCAACCAGTTAATGGTCAAAAAATTGATAACCCTGGTGGGGGTTGGGTAAGTAATTTTGCCACCACAACTCTAGTTATGGCGCAAGCGCTGAATGAAGCAATCCAAGATTTTCTCAATAATGGCAAATTAACCCTCATTCCGTTTGCCGAACCTGTAGAAATTTTGTTTAGTCAGTCTGCTGATGAACGACGACAAGTAACGGGTGTTGTTTTTCAGGATGTGGAAAACGATCGACGGTTCACAGTTAACGCTCAAATAACCATTGAAGCGACAGACTTGGGTGACTTATTAGAATTGGGAAATATTGAGTCGCGAGTCGGACAAGAATCACAAAATGATACCGGTGAACCACTGCTCCCCGAACAACCTTTTCCCGAATGTCAACAGTCAATCACTTTTTGCGCTGCCGTGGAAAAAACCGCTCAAGGTGGAGGTGTTCCCATCGGTCAACCAGAAGGTTATGGCGTTCAACCTTGGTTACAGACAGATAAATTTACCAGCAGTTTTCAAGGACGGGCGTTTTTTGAACGGTTTGCCATTTTTACATATCGGCGAATCAGACGTCTTAAAGAGGGTTACATTCCAACAACCAGTAATGGTGATGTGACTATCCTGAATTATGAGTCTAATGATTATAAACTAGGTTTGCTTGTAGGGGTAAGTCGGAGCGATATTGCTCCGCAACGTTGGCACGAACGCCAAAAACATATTCAGGAAGCACGGCAATATACTCAAGCGTACATTCATTATTTACAGTCGCAAACACTGAAAACCAACAACTGGCCATTAATAGGTGAAGTAGGGGAGTTAAAACCACGGGGCGATCTCACTTGGACGAATGATGGTATTGCTCTCGAACCCTATATCCGGGAAGCAAGACGAGGGATAGCATTAACAACTATTGTTTACGGAGATACTGCCCAACAATATTATGGCGAGCAAGCGCGGGGGCGAACTTTTGACGACAGCGTTGGTATCGGTCATTATGCGTTGTTTGATATTCATCCCACTGATAACCCCAACCATCTGATTTTTAATAGTAAAGAGGAGATGCAATGTTTGCCTTTTACTATTCCGTTAAAAGCAATGATACCTATCAATACAGATAACCTAATTTTATCAGCGAAAAGTATTGGTACAACCCATTTGAGTAATTCTGTATACCGGATGCACGCGGTTGAGTGGGCGATCGGGGAAGCAGGGGGGCATTTAGCTGCTTTTGCTCTGAATGAGGGAGTCGATGTGCGGACTATTGCCACAAATAAACGACTCATTTATAAATTTCAAGGTTTGTTAACTCGCAATCAAATACCTCTATTTTGGTATAACGATATTGCCCATGACGATCCTGATTTTGAGGCGATCCAAATTCTCGCGACGGCAGGTTTTGTCAGGACAGAAAATTACAATCATTTATATTTTCTACCAGAGGGAACAGTAAACCGAGCAGTTGTTTCGGTGGCAGTAGTAAATGTGATGGGTTTTGAATGGTTGAACCCTGAATTTCCCAGTTTTCTTGATGTACCGAAAGAGCATTTTGCCTATCGTGCAGTGGAAACAATGGCAGCAAAAGGTATTGTTTCGGGGGTGGGGAATGGATATTTTGCACCAAATTTGCGATGTACGCGGGAGCAGTTAGCATTTATTATTGGTAAAAGTGGAGATTTTGATGTGTATCAATTATTTGGTAATTCTGGTACACCTCTGGATGCTCAACCTTTGAAACGACGAGAGTTGTCGAGGATATTATATTTGGTGTTGCGATCGCAATACGGCATTGATTAAATATTAGACTTCTTGCAGAAGTCAGGGAATAGGGAATAGGGAATAGGGAATAGGGGGGGATGAAATTGTTGATCCTATATCTTTAATTGATTTAATTAAAACTTTTGCAAGAGGTCTATTTTTTTTTGGTTTGGGAACCAAACCCCTACGGAAAGCCGGTTTGTATTGTATATTTCACAATACCTAAATTCTGGAGACAAACCTGGTTTCTTTCTCAGTGAGGACTTATGCAAAGAAACCGGGTTTTTAGGATAAATCATTGTTTTTAACAATAAACATTGAGGAAAAAACCCGGTTTCTGGGTTCGCCTACGTAAGTCCTGAGAATATAAGATAAAAAAATTTAATTGTTTGAGAATTCGATAAAAGACTCTAAAGAAAGCGATCGCTACCTTTAAATAGTTTGTTGTTGCAACCAATTATTTGCCCAAGTTGCATCATTTTCTGATAATTCTGGTACTGGTTTTTGAGTGTAATCTATTTTTAAATCGTAACTGCCAACATCATAAATAGTAGTTAATAAACCTTGTAAATCTATAATTGGTTCTGTATCTTCTGGGCGTAATGGTAAAGGAAATTCTGGGATTTGATTTTGGAGATTAAAGGCATATAAATCAGCTCTTGGCCGTTGTTTTCCGCGACTAACTAAAATCTGATAATGACTGTTATTTTTATGATTTAAAATAGGTATTCTTTGACCGCGACGCAGTAAATCTATTTCGATAAAATTAGTCAAAGTATCTAAAATTTTTTCTCGTTTTTTTAGATACATTTTCCTACCTTTTCCACCTCTTTTATTAGCAGGAAATAATATTTCTCTGGTAGTTACAACTTCCTTAGTTGCTACTTCTTGAATTTCTAAATATCCTTGGCGAATAGTTATTGGTATTGGCAGAATTACTGTTATAGGTTTTGTGGAAGTTGCTGTTGCTGCAACCTGAGATTCTGTAGAATTTGATGTGTTAGTTTGCTCTTTTTTTGACAGCACTGAAACATCAGGAATATCTACAAATAAAGATTCTATATCTTTTTCTTCATACATTCTGACTTCTAGAGAAACAAAATATTTAGGATATAGTTGGGGAGATAATAAGTCAGCCATCTTCACAGTTAAGTATAGATGTAATCCCGGCCATAAATCGGGATGTTCTAAATATGGGTCCATACCAGGAAATGGGGATGGCATTAATTTTTCTCCTTTGGTTTTTGATGTGTTTTTTTAATAAAAAAAAGCAAAATTTGTAATGTATTAATCTCAATAAATATTCTGCGGTATAAAGTGCGATAATCTATTAGCTTCTTGGCTAATCCTCACTACTACCTTGAGTTTTTCTTCGATCTGACCCAGGTCGTATAAAATCTGTTAATAATTTTTCTTGAATCTCTGATGCTTTTGAAGGAGAAATATATCCATAAACTTCGCACTCTTTTAGCACTCGTAACTTTTCTACTAATGTCTTCTGTTTGCGAGAATTTGGAGGATTCATAATTTCTGAATTATCGTTGTTGCTATTCAGGTTTAACTTCAGAAATAAAACAACCAAATCTAATACCAAAAAAATCCCTATTAACCAGATAATTGTTGATGTGAAACTTGGTTTTTCTCCAAATCTTGCATTGTATAGAACAAAAAATAGATACCAAATACCAGTTATGAAGAATATCCGAACAATACTACTTTGAATCATTACTTGAATTGTTTCATTTCTATCTGTCATTAGATGTTTGAAATTATTTGGAAAAGCCATTGTTTTTTATCTTTAATCCCACTATGTACTTTGGCTGTTTAATTTTAGATTATTATAGCAGTTTCCAAGTATATGAAGTACAACTATTAAAGAAGGTTTTCCTGATGGGGCATGGTTTAAATAAAATCTAACCTCCTAAACCCCTTCCTATCCCCCCTTGCCCCCCTTTGAAAGGGGGGGATAAGAAGGGGGACTATTTCTCCCCTCTTCTCGCAGGAGAGGGGTTGAGGGAGAGGTATTCACGAAATTATGGCCTTGCTATAGGATTTGAGATTATTTCTTCTTTCGATTTTTGAGCATAACTGGACGTAATACCCACAGCAGAACGGCAACTGCTAGGATAATAGCTGTTGGGTTATCTCCATTTTTTAATAATGGAGTTGGATCTATGGGTAAAATATTTGTGCTAGGTTGACTGGTGCAAACTATATTTTGTTTGGAAAACATTTTTTTCTCCTTTTATCTTGATATTTCTATCTTGTTATAAAATTTTCTAAATCAAAGGTGACATATAGCTCACTATTTATAGAGGGTTATAGCTCACTATTTATAGTTGGAAAAAACTGAGCTATCACTAAACCAAAAACAATTTATTTTGGAATTATTGTAGAAATATATTATGAGAATTATGTAGCAGTTTTCTAATCTATCCAGGACTTACGCAAATTCTTAGACAATACCCCATCCCTAGAAGACGAATGCCATTCCCTAGAGGGAGAATGCCATTCGCCCCTACAGATGGCGGATCTGCGTAAGTCCTGCTATCTTGAGCTATAACTGAGCTGAAAACAATTTATTTGGGAGATATAATATGGCGGTTACTCTCAGAGCTTCTAAAGAGGGGTTGCAAAAGGTTGATGTAGCTAGAAAAAAGAAGGGTTGGACAAAAACGGAGGATGCTTGGTGCGGACTAGCGCTAACTTCACAAGCAACTTTAAAACGTTTTTGGCGCAGTCTTCCGATTGAGCGAGATGCTTTTATTAATATTTGTAAGGAAGTAGGAATTAATTGGGAAGAAGTTGTGGACGATGCTCCTCCCTCTCCTCAAAATTCTACTGTAGAATTTTTTGCTTATGATAATGTTTGGGTTGGTAGAGAAAACCTCATAACTGAATTAACTAGAAAAGTTAAAGAGTCTTGTCGCTTACTTATTCTTGTTGGTATTAGTGGTATTGGTAAAACTGCTTTGGCAGAAAAATTGGCAGTGGAGCTACACCCAGAATTTTTGCAGGGAGACTGGAGCAAGTTTCGCCAGGAAAATTGTGATAACCAGCAAGAAACTAGAGATTTTCGTAGTGTTGCTCTCCGGTGGTTGAAAAAGTGGGGAGAGTCTCTCACTCAAGATGATTATCAAGATGTGGAAAGGTTACTCTATAAATTAGTTAATCGTTTGCGACAACATCGGTATCTGATAATTATTGATTCTCTCGAAAATATTTTGGTGGGAAATGAGGACGAGGGATGGAGTGATTTTCAGGATGAGTTGTGGGTGAGATTTTTTGAGCAATTTTTGGCTGCTCCAGAATGTCAAAGTCGCATCATCTTGACTTCCCAAGATTTCCCTGGGCAAATTCCCGAACGTTATCAGAATTTCTGGGAGTCTAAACCTTTGACTGGTTTGAGCAAGTCGGAGCAGTTGCAGTTATTCGAGAAAACTGGGTTGGAGGTTGAGGAAAATTCTCCTAACCTACCCTATTTACAACGTATTGGTAATGCTTACGAGGGTCATCCTTTGGCGTTGCGGGTGATTGCGGGAGAAATTGGCAGCAAACCTTTTAATGGTAATGTGGTAGCTTATTGGAAAAGGTATGGTAATGAATTTGAGGAGGTGGAAAAGGCAATTGAGGAAGGGAAGACTCAGGGAACAAATGCTGGTAAGGACGATAAATTTCGGCTAGACAGATATACTCGTCTGTTGCGGAAAAAGGTCAAGTCGCGACTAAATAAGACTTTTTTCCGGTTGCGGAAAGATGCGCTTAATGCTTATCGGTTGATTTGTGCTACTGGAATATATAGATGCGAGGTGCCAGAGAGTTTTTGGTTGACTCATTTGGAAGAATGGAGTTGTAGTAAGGATGAGCAAGAGGTGGCGTTGCTGACTTTGCGCGATCGTTTTTTGGTTGAGGAAGTAGGAGTTAATGAAAATGGTGAGTTTCTGCTGAGACAACATAATTTAATTCGTAGTGTGTCATTGGAAAATTCAAAGAGGTTGGATGAGGAAAATGGTTGATTTATCTAAGTCGGGGTCGAAAGTTGAAAGCGATCGGGTAGGGAGAGTTAGTTTACCTCCTGCTGATTATGTCTTGGAATTATTGGAGCTTGATGCAGATGCTCTGAAATTAATTGAGCCACTTTCTAAGCGTCAGCAATATCGGGCAGTTATTAATTGGGTGACTAACTACAAATGTCCACCAGAAGTCAATGAGAAAAGAGAGGTGGTGAAAGGCTATCTAGAAGCATTTTATCATCTTTGTCAAGTCGGAGACTGGAAACGAGCAAAGCGAATTCTTCTGATTAAAGTACCGCCAGTTGATAAAGATTTAAAAATTCAACTATGGAGGTGGGGTTACTATGAGGAATGTATTCAACTCTACAGTAGACTATTACGTAAATTAGATAAATATTGGGATAGTATTTGTTTAAATGGTTTGGGTATTGCTTACCGTTCTCTAGGAGAATGTGACAAGTCTATTAAGTACCACCATGATAGTTTAAAAATAGCAAGGGAAATAGGCAACCGTTTTGGGCAGGGTGATGCTTTGGGAAATTTGGGCATTGTTTACCATTCCCTAGCAAGATATCATCAAGCCATTAAGTATCATCAGGATAGTTTAAAAATAGCAAGGGAAATAGGCAACCGTTCTATGGAGGGTAATGCTTTGGGAAATTTGGGTATTGTTTACCGTTCCCTAGCAGAATATCAAAAAGCCATTGAGTATCTTCAGGATAGTTTAAAAATAGCAAGGGAAATAAGCAACCGTTGTGGGGAGGGTAATGTTTTGGCAAATTTGGGTTTGGCTTACGATTCCCTAGCAGAATATCAAAAAGCTATTGAGCATCACAAGCAGCATTTAAAAATAGGAAGGGAAATAGGCAACCGTTCTATGGAGGGTAATGCTTTGGGAAATTTGGGTATTGTTTACCATTCCCTAGCAAGATATCATCAAGCTATTGAGCATCATAACCAGCATTTAAAAATAGGGAGGGAAATAGGCAACCGTTCTATGGAGGGTAATGCTTTGGGAAATTTGGGTATTGTTTACCGTTCCCTAGGAGAATATCAAAAAGCCATTGAGTATCTTCAGAATAGTTTAAAAATAGCAAGGGAAATAGGCAACCATTCTGGGGAAGGTACTGTTTTGGAGAATTTGGGTATTGTTTACCGTTCACGAGGAGAATATCAAAAAGCCATCAAGCATCTTCAGCAGAGTTTAAAAATAGCAAGGGAAATCAGCAACCGTTCTGGGGAGGGTACTGCTTTAGAGAATTTAGGTATTGTTTATCGTTCCCTAGCAGAATATCAAAAAGCCATTGAGTATCTTCAGCAGAGTTTACAAATAGCAAGGGAAATAGGCAACCATTCTGGGGAGGATACTGCTTCAGAGAATTTGGATGTTGTTTACCGTTCCATAGGCAGTTCTGGGGAGGGTAATGCTCTAGTAAACTGGGGAAAAACTCTTTTTCTTGAAGTATTTTAACTAGAGAATTAGGAGTGCCAGAATTGAAAGAATGTCAGGAGTTGCGGGAGAAGTTGGGGGCAAGACACTGATTTTGCCACGGATACACGGATGGTGAATTAGAGCGTATTGAGTAGATTAGCGATAGAACTCCGTGAGCTGACGAGAACGCGACTCATTTCCTCATTAGCGATCAACAAACTTCTCCTCCTAATACCTTCTTCCTTTAGATCCCCCCCGCCCCCCTTAAAAACGGGGGAGTATTCAAAGTCCCCCTTCTTAAGGGGGATAATGGGGGATCGTAAATGTACCTTGTTAAACACAGAAATGCTATTTTTGCTAAAATAAAACAGTTCAAATGTCACAACCAAATTATTATGGTAAACCACAACCAATTACTCAACCTACCATCAAGTGACGAATTACCAGACTCAGACGACAAACCCGTGGATAATGAAATACAAAACCTAATTCCTGTCCTGCTAAGAGCGGTTTTAAATCAGTTATGGGGCGATCGCTCTGATTGGTTTTTTGGCGTAAATATGGGAATTTTCCACACCACCGGCTCAAGTCCTAGAGTTCCTATAATTCCTGATGCTTTCCTCAGTTTGGGAGTTCCACGGTTCAAAAATAACAAGTCGCGAACCTCTTATGTTCTTTGGGAGGAAAATTATATTGCTCCCATATTCGTATTGGAGATTGTTTCTCAAACTTATGGCAACGAATACGATCAAAAAATGATTGATTACGCTCGATTGGGAGTTTTGTATTATGTCATCTATAACCCAGATTATACCAAGCGAGACAAACATGAGCATTTTGAGGTGTATCGTTTGTTAAATGGAGCATACCAACGTTTACAAGGAAATCCTGTGTGGATGCCAGAAATAGGTCTGGGGATAGGAACTGAAGTTAGCTATAACGAACGCTGGGAACGAGAGTGGTTGTATTGGTATGACTTGGAAGGCAATAAGTTTATGACTCTAGAAGAGCAAGCACTTCAGGAAAAACAACGAGCTGAACAACTTGAACAACAAGTTCAACAGGAGCGACAACGAGCTGAACAACTTGAACAAATGTTGCGTTCCCTTGGTGTCGATCCAGAGAAGTTGTAGCTATGACTCAAGTTAAAAGTTAAACAGACAAAAACTTGATTACAACTTCTTAAGTAGAATCGCGATCGCTCTCTCTTGAGGCGATCGCTATTTTCACAGAATTAGGAGTGCCAAAATTGAAAGAATGTCAGGAGTTGCTTCAGACAATTCAAAATTCAAAAGTTAAAAGTTAAAAGTCAAAAGTAAGAATGTCTTCAAACGGAATTCAAAAGCTGAGGTTTTGAACCTCTGAGTTAAAGTTGGAAACCTGTCATTTGGCCTTTAAAACCTCTCGGTTGAGGTTTCAAACCTCATCATCGGGGTTTGGAGACCAAACCCCTACCAAAATTGGGGTTTTTGCCAATATTGATGGTAAAATCTTATTCTGCAAAAAGGAGATAGATTTATACTTACTTTCTCAAATCACCCTTCAATAGATTGGGAGCTAGAGCAATACTACAAACAAGACTCCAAAAGCACATATAGAAATGGGTCTAAAGTATCTAATAATTCCTTAACTTCTTCCCTACCCCTCTGCAGACTTACAGTTTCTAAAGTAATAGGGTCTAATGGCCTAATCTTCACGAACCGTTCTACCAGAGATTCAACAGTACAAACCCCATCCCACAGAGGAATGAGACAAGCAGCAATACCACTATCTATAAAAATAGGTGATAAAGTGGGCAATTTCACATAACTACTAATCTCAAAAGGTTTATGCTTATTGACACAGTTAATCAAATCCTCCCTAGTTTGAGAATTTCGCAACTGAGGATGGAGTTGTACCTTGGCCTTTTGCCAGTCAGAGTCAGTCCATTCAGAAACTGGGACAAAAGACTGACCTTGTTGGGGATGGCCGCACCAAAAGTCCAACAGACGGTGCATAGGTTGTAAAAGTTCAAATAAATGCAGTCGTTCCTCCACAGAAATTTCAGGTAAACTCATGCCTAAAAAAGCTGGCAACTCATCCTCACTTTTATACAAATCGATTATTTCCCACTGTCGCCATTTCACCATATTAATAAATTCCAAACCAGAACTTTTTAGAGCTGCAAAAACTTCGGGGATGGTATAACCTTTATCTCCAAGTAATAAATAATTACTCATTATCCATTGTTCATCCTTTGCCGTTTCTGGATTCCAAACTTGCCTTTTAAGTATGACTGAATCTTTCAAAGCACCCAAAGTTTCTCGTGCAATTTCCATCTCCATTTCTCCAGGATTTTCATTCATTAATCCCATCATTTGGAACATTTCCTGTGCCCGAAAATAATTATGACGTTGGAGGGAACTATGGAGATTAGTTCTGATGATTCCATCTGGTTTTAAAACAGATTTCATCGCCTGCAAACCTACAACTATATCTGGCAATAAATACAGCACTTCATCATTATTTATATAGTCAAACTCCAAACCTAAACTTGGCAATTCTTCTATGGGCAATACATGAAATTCTGCATTATCAAAACCATGATATGGGAGACGTTGACGAGCTAATTCTACAGATTTTTCTGAAATATCAATCCCAACTATTTTCGCTCCCGGATTTGCTTCTGCTAATACTAATGCTTTATAACCACTGCCACATCCTGCATCTAAAATTACCTGATTTTCAGTTTCTATAACTTTTTGATTTCTCAGATAATATGGTGTGACAAGATTATGAATAAAAAGTAATTCGTAGTCATCTTTGGGAGATTTTTCTACAGGGGCTCTGGGATAGGTTACTACATCGAATTGTTGACGAATTTTTGCTTGTAATTCTGATTCGGGATGATTCATAATAGGATGAAGATAAGTCAGGACTCAGAATAGTTTTGAGAAATTTATTTTCTATAGCTATTCTGGGTTAAGTTTAGTAATTATATTTTTTACAGAATATATATCTTAACATCACAGGTTATGAACAATAAAATAATTTTCATTATCAAAGTATTAATTCTTTCTGCGGGACTTTCCTTCTTCATCAAATATGGTGGCCCTTATTTGTCTATTCCCTCGACGGCCATTAATGCTCTGATTGCTGTACTTATACCTCCCATAGTTGTAGGGATATTATTAGGGTGGCGACTTTTGCAGGAAGTTGAGAATGTGGAGTAAGCGATCGCTCAAATCAAAACAAAAATTAAATAGACTTCTTGGAAAAATTTTAATTAAATCAATTAAAGATATGTAATCAATAATTTCATCCCTGTATTCCTTATTCCCTATTCCCTGACTTCTGCCAGAAGTCTAATATGTTCTTAATTCAAGGTAAAATAAATACTATTTATTCAGGATTAACTAACCAAATATACCCAATAAAAATAGGTTTTTACAGTATTAAATAAACGACATCTTGAATCACATCTCGGCGTTCATAAATAATTGCATTTAGGAAACTGATTAGAATATCTTTACTCTCAGTCAAGCCAAATATTTTCTTAAAAGTAAAATCTGTCTTAGAGCTAATAAATTTCATGGCAAATAATAAAAATATTTTTTAACAAGAGACAAGCAACCTAGAACAGAAGTAAGGTAAAATAGAACCCATATATTTTCAACTTATACTTTAACTTTTTAATTCCTGTGAACCTAGGTAATTGGATTGGTCTATTTACCATCCTCGCTTCTATATACATATTGTGGCAAATTCGTCAATTACTATTGTTAGTATTTACTGCCGTCGTAATTGCTACTACTCTTAATAAACTAGCCAGATGGCTGCAACGTTTCCGAATAAAGCGACCTTTTGCTGTATTAATTTCAGTCAGTTTATTTATTCTACTAATTGTTACCTTTTTCTGGGTAATTGTTCCGCCTTTAGCAGAGCAATTTCAACAATTAATAACAATTGTTCCCCAGGGAATTAATAGATTAAATGATTGGCTGAATATACTTAAAGATCAATTACCAAATCGACTCAGAGAACAATTACCAAGTATTGATATTAATGAAATTATTCCCCAACTACAACCAATCTTTAATCAATTAATTAATAATGCTGGAGCATTTGTTGGTAATACTTTCGGAATATTTCTAAGCTTACTACTAATTCTGGTTTTCACCATAATGATGTTGGCAGATCCAATCTCTTATCGTCAGGGGTTTATCAAGTTATTTCCCTCTTTTTATCGACAACGAGTTAACTTAATTTTAGATAGTTGTGAAATAGCTTTAGGAGGATGGGTAATTAGTTCTTTATTTAATATGAGTGTAATTACTTTACTCAGTTTTATCGGTTTATCTATATTGAAAATTCCTCTGGCTTTAGCTCAAGCTGTTTTAGCAGGGTTACTAACTTTAATGCCACATATTGGACCGACTATAAGTGTAATTCCTCCAATGGCGATCGCTCTTTTAGACTCACCTTTAAAATCTGCTTTAGTTTTACTTATTTACATTCTTATTCAACAAATTAAAAGTAATACTTTAAATTCTTACTTGCTCCAAAGAAAAGTTTCTTTGTTACCTGCAATTACATTAATTGCCCAAGTATTTTTTGCTAGCTTTTTTGGCTTTTCCGGGCTTTTACTAGCCTTACCTTTAACCATTATTTGTCAAGTATGGATCAAAGAGTTATTAATTAAAGATATTCTTGATAACTGGCAAGTTGATAATTTTACTCCTCAAAGAAATAATATTGATACTCTGTCTAAAACAGCTCAATTTGTAGAGGAAAAAATTGATTTATAAATTGACAAAGTAGCAGAAAAGCTAAGAGAAAATAAACTTGAATCTAGGATTTTGCCTTCAGAAAAAACCTCCGAATCAGAGGAACAGATATCTTAAAATTTGGGATAATTATCTAATATAGGAGGGAACAGGGAATAGGGAATAGGGAACAGGCATGAAAAAGATTTCCTAGTCTAAGATTCATCATCAATAGTTGTCAAGAGCCAATTCTTTCTTAACTGTTCTATTTATTGGTAAAAATACTCTAAGTAATTGTAGATTAAATATTATTTGATAGGCAGCGCTCGCTCCTGTTTCTTCAGTGAATTTTTAATCTCAAGAAATCAAATTTAACAGGAAAGATAATACAGCAAATTCCAGATTAATTTGCTAGAAGTGATGTAATAAATGTTTTCTTATTGTTCCCTATCCTCAATTGAAAAAGTAGCAGAAAACCTCAGATAAAATGCACTTTAATCTAGGATTTAGCCTGCAGAATAAACCTCTAAATCAGAGGAAAAAACATCTGAAAATTTGGGATCATTATCTAATATAGCAGAGAACAGGGAACAGGCATGAAAAAGATTTCCTAGTCTAAGATTCATCATCAATAGTTGTCAAGAGCCAATTCTTTCTTAACTGTTCTATTTATTGGTAAAAATACCCTAAGTAATTGTATATTAAATATTATTTGATAGGCAGCGCTCGCTCCTGTTTCTTCAGTGAATTTTTAATCTCAAGAAATCAAATTTAACAGGAAAGATAATACAGCAAATTCCAGATTAATTTGGTAGAAGTGATGTAGTAAATGTTTTTTATTGTTCCCTATCCTCAATTGAAAAAGTAGCAGAAAACCTCAGATAAAATGCAC
>NZ_JAAHHT010000062.1:0-25165 GCF_010672085.1 Okeania sp. SIO3I5 | reverse complement strand
TCAAATTTAACAGGAAAGATAATACAGCAAATTCCAGATTAATTTGGTAGAAGTGATGTAGTAAATGTTTTTTATTGTTCCCTATCCTCAATTGAAAAAGTAGCAGAAAACCTCAGATAAAATGCACTTTAATCTAGGATTTAGCCTGCAGAATAAACCTCTAAATCAGAGGAAAAAACATCTGAAAATTTGGGAGGATTATCTAATATAGCAGAGAACAGGGAACAGGCATGAAAAAGATTTCCTAGTCTAAGATTCATCATCAATAGTTGTCAAGAGCCAATTCTTTCTTAACTGTTCTATTTATTGGTAAAAATACTCTAAGTAATTGTAGATTAAATATTATTTGATAGGCAGCGCTCGCTCCTGTTTATTCAGTAAATTTTTAATCTCAAAAAGTCAAATTTAACAGGAAAGATAATACAGCAAATTCCAGATTAATTTGGTAGAAGTGATGTAGTAAATGTTTTTTATTGTTCCCTATCCTCAATTGAAAAAGTAGCAGAAAACCTCAGATAAAATGCACTTTAATCTAGGATTTAGCCTGCAGAATAAACCTCTAAATCAGAGGAAAAAACATCTGAAAATTTGGGAGGATTATCTAATATAGCAGAGAACAGGGAACAGGCATGAAAAAGATTTCCTAGTCTAAGATTCATCATCAATAGTTGTCAAGAGCCAATTCTTTCTTAACTGTTCTATTTATTGGTAAAAATACCCTAAGTAATTGTATATTAAATATTATTTGATAGGCAGCGCTCGCTCCTGTTTCTTCAGTGAATTTTTAATCTCAAGAAATCAAATTTAACAGGAAAGATAATACAGCAAATTCCAGATTAATTTGGTAGAAGTGATGTAGTAAATGTTTTTTATTGTTCCCTATCCTCAATTGAAAAAGTAGCAGAAAACCTCAGATAAAATGCACTTTAATCTAGGATTTAGCCTGCAGAATAAACCTCTAAATCAGAGGAAAAAACATCTGAAAATTTGGGAGGATTATCTAATATAGCAGAGAACAGGGAACAGGCATGAAAAAGATTTCCTAGTCTAAGATTCATCATCAATAGTTGTCAAGAGCCAATTCTTTCTTAACTGTTCTATTTATTGGTAAAAATACTCTAAGTAATTGTAGATTAAATATTATTTGATAGGCAGCGCTCGCTCCTGTTTCTTCAGTGAATTTTTAATCTCAAGAAATCAAATTTAACAGGAAAGATAATACAGCAAATTCCAAATTAATGTGGTACAAGTGATATGGTAAATGTTTTTTTTATCAAAATAATTAGGTCACGCCACCCCGCTAAGATCGGCGAAACGTTTTTGGAACTTTGCTCTCATCCCCTACTTCCCCTCCTGCTCCCCTCCTCGGAGGAGCAGGAGGTGGGTTGGGTTAGGGGTGGGTTAACTTCAGTAGGGGCGAATGGCCATTCGCCCCTACTTCTGACTTCTGACTTCCTTAATGTTCCCTATCCTACTCCCTACTCCCTATTCCCTAATCCCTGAATAAATGAGAACAATTGCTGAAATTAACGACAAAATCTCCAACAAAAAAGCCGTTGTCTGTACAATAACAGAACTCAAAGCCAGAATTACTGAAACAAGTATTACCCAGACAGCAAAAGAAGTTGATGTAATTACCACTGGAACTTTTGAGCCAATGGAGTCCTCAGGAGCTATCATTAACTTGGGACATACTGACCCCCCCATCAAAATTCGCTCCTGTTGGCTAGATGGTGTCCCTGCTTACTCAGGTTTTGGGGCCGTGGATTTGTATCTTGGGGCGACTCAAATAGCTGAAGATGCTGAAGAATCTAAAGAACGGGGTGGTGGCCATGTAATCGAAGACCTAATAGCAGGTAAACCTGTCCAACTCAGAGCAATTGGTCAAGCAACAGATTGTTATCCTCGGGGTACTTTTGAAGCTACTATTACCCGTGAGACAATTAACCAGTTTTATTTATTTAACCCACGAAATTCATATCAAAATTTTATAGTTGGTGTGAACGGTGGCGATCGCCCTCTATTTACTTATCTTGGGCCTCTCATGCCAAATTTAGGTAATGCAGTTTATTCTAATCCTGGTGCTATTTCCCCACTATTCAATGACCCAGACTTAGAAGTAATTGGTATTGGTACCCGCATATTTTTGGGTGGTGGTATTGGATATATTACCTGGGAAGGTACTCAGCACTTTCCCCTACAAAAACGTCTTCCTAATCGTACTCCTATTGGACCTGCTGCAACTTTGGCCTTAATTGGAGATGCCAAACAAATGCAATCTCAATGGGTGCGTGGTTGTTATTTCAAAAATTATGGTCCATCAATTATGTTGGGTGTGGGTATTCCTCTACCTGTCTTGAATGAAAAAGTAGTAGCTAACTGTGCTATTCAAGACCAAGATATTGTGGCGCCAGTGGTAGATTTTTCAATTCCTCGGCGGGTGCGTCCAACTTTTGGTCTAGTGAGTTATGCTCAACTCAAATCTGGTCGGATCAAAATAGAGGGCAAACTTATTAGAAGTGCCCCCCTGGCGAGTATTTTCCTATCTCATCAAATTGCCTTAGAGTTAAAAGAGTGGATTGAAGCAGGAGAATTTACTCTAACTGAATCAGTTGCTCCACTTCCTATGGATAGAACTTTTTTACCATTTCTGGAACGCTAAGTTATGGCGCTAGGGAATAGGGAATAGGGAATAGGGAATAGTAAACTGTCAAAGGATTTCAGGATTGAGAAATTTCCTAAACTTTGCTTCGACTGCTATATATAAAATCCGGTTGAACAGTCGTCCTCCGCGACGAAGCAGAAGCAATCTCCTCAACCCCTGAGATTGCTTCCTTCCACTCTGTTTCAGAGGCTTTAGATCTTACTTTTTGGTAATTATTAATTGGTTAATTATTAATTAGGGACAACACTAAGGGCATTAGCTAATCCTGCTCTTACACAAGAAGTAATTATTAATTGTTAACTGTTAATTATTAACTATTGAACTCAAGTCTAAACCTGAAAAAAAATTAAGATTCTTGCTCATCTGGGTTTTTATTTCTTTTAGTTGGTTTAGGAAGAGGTTCTTTACGAATAGGAGTTGAATTTGTGGCAGAATTATCACTTTTGGGACGAAATACTCGTGAATAACTACTTTTATTATTATTATTAAATGTTTTCCTGCCCCTTGATGGAGATTGACGACGATTATTTAACAACAGACTACCAATATCATTACCATATTGAATGACAAGAGATGTATTATCGCGCTGAATATGTAAATCCCAGAAACGATTCAATGGGCGATCGCCTAAATGCCCTTTTAGTTTCAGCTTAAAAAACCTAGGTTCTTCTTCACCTTTGCGGGCTGATTGTTGTACCTTAACTATTACATATTCTTCATCTTGAGATTGATAAATTACTTCTCCTCGGATAGAAAAATAACCATCATCTAAGGTAGCAAAACTATCAGTCTCAGTTTCAGGAATAGGAATAATAGTAGTTTCTTGAGAGTTATCTATATCCTCTGTTTCTTGTATTTTTTCTTGACTTTCATCCTCTTCAGCAGTGGCAGAAATATTTAGAGAAGAAGAAGCTAGATCCTGTTCTTCATTTGTTAATTCAGTAGAGGGTTTTCTGATTTTTCTGAGGGTTTCTGGTTCCCATACCCCCATAATTTGAATATGTAAGTCATTATTTTCTTGTCTTGTACGAGGATAAACTACCCAGAGATGTTCTGATTCTAAGTCTAGATGATTTTTTAATAGACTCATTACCCGGCCTAACAATACAGCATCTATTTCTGAACCATCTGGTGTTTGTAAGAATCCTCGTGTAAATTGTTCTGTAGAAGGTTCATAACGACCCCGAACTAAACCTATAGCTCGGTACTGTTTTGGTTCGCTAGGAGGAGCAATTGGATGTTGGCGCACAGTCATACTATTGGGAGTATCAGTTTCACTTAGATCCTGGTGGTTAGATTTAGGAGGATTTAATGGTTGAGTATCTGTCACAGCTAAAGTATTACTATTCTTAGTCCCTTGATGGTGTTCTTTGGCCATATCTGTGTCTGAAGAATTATTTATTGATTTCACATTACTCTCAGAACTTAGGCCATTAGTTGGTATGGAAAGACTTTGCTTAATATCTGATTTATTAATAGTTTCCTCACTAGGAGCGGCCTCGTGAGATGTTGTAGATTTATTTGTATTTTGAGAGTGATTAACAGAAGAATTCATAAAAACTACTATGAGCGAAGATACATCCCTTGTGGGAATATAAAAAAATACAAGCAATAATCTATATAGAAATTCTAGTCTTAGATTAAGAAACGGTTAACGTTATAGCAGTCCCCAGGACGGTTAAAACATTCTGACGCCTCTCAAATTTAGTCCCTGCCGTGAATGTCAGGGCAAATGGCCATTCGCCCCTACTGACTTCTGACTTCTGCTATAGAAATTCTAGTCTTAAGATTAAGAAACGGTGAATGTTATAGCAGTCCCCAGGGAGGTTAAAACATTCTTATGCCTCTCAAATTTAGTCACAGAAAGAATTTAACTTCTAACTTCTGTTATATAGCGCTACGCGCTAGGGAACAGGGAACAGGGAACAGGGAACAGGGAAGAGCAGACTTTTAAAGGCTTTTTCTTATAGGGAAATGCTCCGCAAACAGGATTTAGAAATGTCCTAACCTTAATGCGTAGTGCTATAGATGCTCAGAGATTCCACAATAACACAGTTATTTTGGCCTGATATGTTAATGCCAATCAAGATTTTATAGGAATTGGACTAATTAACTTAGGCTGAGACTCAGACACTGTTATTTCAGTTATCAGTTATCAGTTATCAGTATCTCCGACTAAAGTCGGAAGCTTTGGACCGGATTTTTTGGTAACAAGATTATGTAGACTTAAGATTTCTGGCGACTATCGCTCAGGTGGGACTAAAAACCAAAAACGATGGCTTTCAGTTAGCAAGTCGGATTTACTTTATATTTCAAGCCTAGCTAAAAAAATTTAATATTAGGTAGGATAATTAACCTTGCTATTGTAGTTAATCCAATTAAATTGTCGATTGATCCGTAAAGTAATGGAAATTTTTCTGAAAAAAATGTAGGCAAAAAAAATTATTGTTGCTGAAATTTTTAACTAAAAAAGTAAGAAGTCCCTGACTTTTCACGTTAGTCTTAAAGCTATTCTTAAGTTGGGGATAATTGACTTAATTAATGAATAATGGTATAATAAAACGCTCGGTAGCATCATAGTGTTTATAAAATTAAGGTTAATTAACTATTGTTGATTTACTAATCTTGATTAACATACGTTCTTATGTATTGATATAGTTATACCGAATGAAGCAGAATTTGATCCAATGGTAGATAAAAATCGTGGTTTTTTGATGGCGGTGGTGGTGCTAGTAATAATCGCTTTCTTGGGGTTTTCTTTATCTCCATTGTTGGGAGGATTATTAGAGGCCAATCAACAAAATAGTCAATCAAATGCATCCTCAACTCAGACATCTGTAACAGATCGAGAAGCCGATTTGCTGGCACAAGCTCGTGGTTATGAGTTGGTTTTACAAAGGGAGCCAGATAATTTAACTGCACTCCAAGGACTTTTACAAGTAAAGTTAGAGTTAATTCAATCAGGTAAGGGTAATATTGAGGAGGTTATACCCCCACTAGAAAAATTGTCTGAACTAAATCCTAGTAGTACAGATTATAATGTTTTGTTGGCTCAGGCAAAGGCATATACAGGCGATCGCGAAGGTGCTGCTCAAATTTATCGTTCCCTTCTGACGAATAAACCAGGGGATTTAAAAGCTTTACAAGGTTTGGTTAATTTGTTATTGGAACAGGAGCGCCCTGAAGCTGCTATTGGTTTGTTGCAAGATACACTCAAAGCTGCTCCTTTGAAAAATCAAGTGGAAGCTGGAAGTATTGATGTAGTCTCCGTGCAGTTGATTTTAGGGCAGGTTTATGCCGAGCAAAAACGCTACGATGAGGCGATCGTTGTTTATGATGAAGCTATTAAGGGTAATGCTAAGGATTTTCGCCCGATTTTAGCTAAGGCAATTATATTAAAAGAACAAGGTAATACTGAAGCTTCTCAAGAACTTTTTAATAGAGCAACAGAGCTAGCTCCTGCTGGATTTAAGGATCAAATTAAGTTGGAAGCATCAATTAATTCTGATTCTGAAACAGAGACATCTCCAGAAGAAAATTCTACTGAGACTGAGACAGCAGAATGAGAAAATAATCTAGATTGACAGTAGTTATAACTGATTTGGCTCTGAGAAATTATCAGAGTCTTTTTTTTGCAAATAAACGACTAACACTAATTAATCCTACTCCTAATACTATGCCTGAATCTAACTGCAAATTTCCTACCTTGCTGTTCACAAATTTTGTTTGGCTATTGGCAGGAAGAAACTTAGATTCTAAATTACTTTTTTCTGGGACTTTATTTAGAGTTTGTCTAATTGCGGTTGCTTCATTAGTAGCTTTTGAATTTGGTTGGCTCCCATCATCAATTACAACATTAGGCTCTATATTCACAGGAATTTTAGTTGTTTGAGCGGTCAAAAAAATGTCTGATATATTTGATACATTATTGATTGCCTGTGCAGAATTTAGATTGCTCATGCTGTAAGTAAGAATAGTACCAACAGCAAGAGAGGCTATTTTGAGAAAATGATTTTTCATGTCAGTGAATTACACAATACCTTATGAAGATTTTTTACTCTGGAAACTTAATTCCGCTTCAACTTTTGTTAATTAAATAAGCCAGAAACATTTCTGGATGCTATAGAGCCAATATTTACTATTATCAGTAATATTACTGATATATGATCTTCCTGATTATATATTACTTATTTGAAATTATGTATCGATCAAATAACTGAATAATTATGATTTATATCACTGACAAATTTACTTTTTTATGAGTATTTTTGCGTAATTGTCAGATTCATTTTTGTAGGCTCTGTATACGTAATATATACGCAAGTATGTAGATATGTATTGATGCATGGTTAATTACCTAGATGGTATCACCCCTTGAGGGTTAATTACCATACTTAATCATACCTCATGGAGAGTATTACCCCTACGGGGCGTGAATTCTACTAATACTACTACGGGGTTTAATACAATACCATGTACGGATAATTACTGATAAAAACACTTAATTTCTCCTGATACATTCTTTTCCCCTGACTCCTGATTCCTGACTAGAAAATCTGGTCTCAAACCTCACCTTTCAAGGGCATAAAAAAAAAGGGTGGTGGTGCTGAGGAATGGTTGAGAGAGTGTGGGAGGTGTAGGAGGTGTGGGAAGTGTGGGAAGAAATTACAAAACTTATGTATCTTCACCATTCCTCAGCAGGACTACCAAAAAAAAGAAAATTCAATATTTTAAGCCTCCTTATTCCATAGAGGTACTGATAACTGATAACTGATAACTGATAACTGAAATGACTCCTCCCTAATTATTTATATAGCTAAGAAGAATTGACTCTTGACAATTACTGATGATGAATCTAAGACTAGGAAATGTCTTTCTAACTGTTCCCTGTTCCCTATTCCCTATTCCCTACTATATATGAAAAACTTCAAGCAATTTCAACAATTTATTACTCAAAAAAAACTAAATTTCCTGCTAGTTGGCTCGATTATTTTTGAACTTGTTATAGTTATAATCTACCTCAGTAGTATCCTGGTTAGCGGTAAACCATACCCACTATTTGATATGAATGGTCAAATGACTATTTCTTCTTTATTACAAGCACTACATCTATTTATAATTGGATTAATACCTTTAATATTATTCTTTCAAGAATGGCATTCTCAAATATCTCCTTCTCGCTGGTTTAAATTAACCTTTGCAATACTCCTAATTTACGGCGCTATTGATGAAGTATGGAAAATTCATCTACAACTAAAAAACTGGTTTCCTTGGTTAGGTGAACGGGGTTGGCTTAAAATATATATAGTTGTTTTTATTATGCCTTTAATTATCTTTTATTCAGACTTGCGCTTTCTATGGCGTTCTTACCGTAGAGAAACTTTTTTAGCATTACTAGGAATGTTAATTTTTGGTATTGGAGGATTTGGGGCTGAGGTTTTTCAAGATATTGCTAAACCTCTGCTTAGTTTATTATTTACACAAGATTTTTTGACGACTTTTATTGAAAGATTCCGCATTGCTTTTGAAGAATTTTTTGAACTAATAGGAGAAAATTTAGTTCTCTATGGATTTTTACTATTTCTGGGTAAACGACTAGATGAAAATCAACAAATGGTTAACCAAGAAGTCGCAAATACTCAACTTTAATACAAACATCCATTGCTAAATTTAAACCTGCATCTAATGCTTTATTTGCTGACTGCCAATCCCTCACTCCTAGCTGAGTCCAAATAGTTTTTGCGTGGATAGCGATCGCTGTTTCTACGATTTCTGCTAAATATTCAGAACGACGAAAAACATTAACAATATCCACAGGTTCAGGAATATCTTGTAAAGTAGGATAAGTAGGTTGACCATCAATTTTTTTAACTATTGGATTAACTGGATAAATCTTGTAACCTACTTCTCGTAAAAACTGAGCAATTTGATAGCTAGTACGCTCTGGTTTGTCTGAATGACCCACCACAGCAATTATTTGAGAATTTTTTAATATATCACGCTTTAAGGAATCGTTTGTATTCAAATTTACCATTATTTTTCCAACAAAAAGGAACTCTCAGTAGAACTATGTTAAAATTTTAATATAACTTGATTTTGTATTTTGAACCAGGTTATATTTTGATGTATTTATATTATAAAAAATCTGATTTTATTAGTCAATGAATAAACCAATTAATCTCTTCGAGTATGAGTCTTTAGCACCACAACATTTATCTCAAATGGCACTAGATTATTATGCTAGTGGTGCATGGGATGAAATTACTTTGCGAGATAACCGTAGTGCTTATGAAAAATATAAACTTCGACCTCGAATGTTAGTAGATGTTAGTCAGCGAAATTTAAGTACAAAAATTTTGGGGCAACATATTAAAATGCCGATTTTAATTGCCCCGATGGCATTTCAATGTTTGGCGCATCCAGAAGGGGAGTTAGCAACAGCAAGAGTAGCAGCGGAATTAGGTACAACAATGGTATTAAGCACCATGTCAACAAAAAGTTTAGAAGATGTGGCATTAGCAGCAAATGTACCAAAAAGTTTATGGTTTCAACTATATGTACATCGCGATCGCTCCCTGACTCGCGCTTTAGTCGAAAGAGCGGAAGCAGCAGGTTGTCAAGCATTATGTGTGACGGTTGATGCGCCAGTTTTAGGTGTCAGAGAACGAGACCGAAAAAATCAATTTACTCTACCACCCGATCTGGAATTAGCTAATTTAACATCAATGGCAAATTTAGAGATTCCTGAAACAGAAAACGAGTCTGGGTTATTGACTTATTTTGCTAATCAACTCGATCCAGCGCTTACCTGGAGGGATATCGAATGGTTGCAGTCATTAACGTCGTTACCTGTAGTAGTCAAAGGAATTTTACGAGGAGATGATGCTATTCGAGCAGTTGAACATGGGGCAAAAGGAATTATTGTTTCTAATCATGGTGGTAGACAATTAGATGGAGCGATCGCTACTATTGATGCTCTCCCAGAAGTAGTTGCAGCAGTAGGAAATCAAGTTGATGTGTTGATGGATGGCGGTATTCGCAGAGGAACAGATATCCTGAAAGCTTTAGCATTAGGGGCAAAAGCAGTTTTAATTGGGCGTCCGGTTTTGTGGGCGCTAGCGGTGAATGGAGAAACTGGGGTGCGTCATTTGTTGGAGCTATTGCGTGATGAATTAGATGTGGCCATGGCATTGAGTGGCTGTGCTAATATAGAAAATATAGATGGTACTTTGGTAAATTAATTGAGCTAGTACAATTTATATAGAATTTTTTCTTGATATTGGGAGCAAAAAAATGGACAAATCTAAAAATGAAGCTAGAGATACAGGTATGGCTTACCTTTTATGGTGTTCTTGTTTCTTAGGCGTTTGTGGATTACATAGATTTTATTCCGGGAAATATGCCACAGGGATTATCTGGGTATTTACTGCAGGTTTATTAGGAGTAGGTCAATTTTTTGATTTATTTTTTATTCCGGGAATGGTAGAAGAGAAGAATTTGAAAACTCTGAAGAAACGATTAGATTCGGGGGATATTTTTGATTACTTACCTCAAGAACGAGTAGAGAGAGTTGTAGAAAAAACTCCTCCCAAGTCGGACACCCAAATTATTCTTGAATTGGGAAAGAAACATCCAGAAGGAATTTCTTTAGCAGATTGTGTTATTGCTACAAATAAAACAGTAGAAGAAATTAAAGAACTCTTAAAAAATCTATATAAACAGGGATTAGTTGAAATGGAAAATCACCCAGAAACAGGGGCGGTTATTTATAAAGTTTTTTAGTACGCATTCAGCCGTCAGCTATCAGCTATTAGCTATTAGTTATTAAATCATTATTTTGGAAAGAAAAATTATTCTCCAAGAAGAATTAAAAGTTATTTTTGCACAGAATGAGCATTTTTTGAATTCAAAATTCGCGCATTCTAAAGTTCAAAAATTTTGTTTCGTTCCTTAATTTCAATAATTGTTTAATTAAGGATTAAAGCCTCGTTCTTCTCCAGAGCGAAAAAATCAAAAATATTTTCCTAATTTACAGCGCTTTTCTTTCTTGATGAACCACATCTTCACAAGCAAAACATTGTAGGGAAGTTCCATGGAACGTCTGTGGTTTACTAATCATAAAAACCGCTGTAAGGAGCGGGCAAGATGCCCATTCCACAAAACTAAAACTATTAAAATTACCCTATTAATTATTGGGTAATATTTGCTTGTAGGGGTTTGGTTTCCAAACCCCTACAGTTTTTTTTCACAAATCATTTACGATTACTATAGCAATCTCAAAGCTGAATGCTTACCATCTAAATTTCTGAAAAATCTTTTTTCTTTTCTACTAATAATGCTTTAGCTTTTGACTGAATTTTAGCATGAGATACTACTCCTTCATAAGCATAACGATTATAACCATTATTAACAATTAATTCCTCTAAATAACGCACTCTTTCTCCTGTCTCTGGATGAGTAGATAACCAAGCAAGAATATCAATATCTTCTTTCCCTTCATTAAGAGTAACCATGAGATTTCTCAACCCATCCGCAGCATAACCTCCTGATACTAAAATTCTTGTTCCTAATACATCTGCTTGACGTTCCATGGAACGTCCCTACAAGATTTTGGTTGTGTCGATGTGGTTCATCAATCTAAAAAGCGCTTTCATTAATGGATAATGGATAATGGATAATGGATAATTACCTCTCCCTAAATGGGAGAGGATTAGCTAAAAGGAAAAAATTTATTTTTTTCCCCTTCCCAAGGGGAGGCTTTAAACCTGAATTCACTAATTGTTTAATTGTTTAATTATTAATTATTTCGGTAAAAATAGTTTCAAACTTTAGACGTAAAATAATTTCCTGAAATTACTGTAGTGTCAAAGTTTTGAACCCATAAAATCTTACTCTTAACTCTTAATTTTTGACTTTTAACTTTTAACTTTATATTCAACACCTGACTTTTTTATTAAAAACATTTTTAACTGTCTCTAACACTACTTCTTCAACACAAGGTTTTGCTAGATAACCACAATAGTTAAATTCTTCCACATCTTTTTTTTGCTTACTTCTCATTGTAGCACGATTACTCATAACAACTATTGGCATATCCTTTAAACGAGGATCGTTTCTAATTTTTGTAGTTAATTCATAACCATTCATATTAGGCATTTCTAGATCTAAGAAAATCATGTCAACTTGTAGATTATTTTGGAGTTTATTCCAAGCTTCTAAACCATCTCTCGCTATTTCTACCTGATAACCAGCATTTGTAAAAGTTGTACTCAAAACTTGACGAACAATAATAGAATCATCAACAACTAGAATCACATAAGGTTTTAACCATTGGCGATCGTCAACCTCACCACCATCAACAATTGCCTCCTGTAATGCTCCTACTGAAAATTTTGTCCCTGCTAAATTAGCACCCCTCAAATCAGTTTCAGCAAAGTTTCCTCTTTCACAGTTAGCATTCTGGAGATTAGCACCTCTGAGATTAACTCCTTGAAAATTTAAACCCTTTAAAGTTAAACCACTCAACACACAGTTAGAAAAATCATTCTCCCCTGCTTCGAGTCTTTCACGAATTCGCTGTCGCCATACCTTGTTAAACATCCCCTTCTCAGACAACTTAGCGATCGCATAAGTTAACTTGTTATCCCACTCTATACCATGAAGATTACCCTCCGCATCATACCAATTTAGCCAAGGTAACAATCCCTCTGGAGAATTCAGCGTGAAATTGACTTCATTCTCGTGATAAGCATCAGCAGTTTGAGAATAACCACGCCCCACACAACTAATAAAATCCTCCTCTACCTTTTTCATATCTTCATTTTGAGTACATAGCGTGCGCCAAATTTTTTCCTGTACGCTAAAACCAAAACGCCCGTGAGAATATACTATCCACAGTAAATCAATTGTTTGGAAATCTAGTAAAGGCAGTTTATGAACAAATTTCTCATTCAGACAACCGGGAAGATAACCATAAAACGAAGAAGTGGGAAACTCCTGCTTATGCACACTCCCAAGCATTTTTTGGTAATGCTGTAGCAAACAAGTAAGTTCATTAAATCTGTCAGATTGAAGATTTTTATCAATTGTCTTTAAAATATCTCTAGTTTCCCGAACACCTGTATGTACTTCTGCTCTCAAAGCAATTTCACAAAATAGCCGGAATGTTTCCCTGTCAGCTTTTTGCCATTGAGATGCTGCTAATAAATCTTGCAATTTTCTGTAGTTAACTCCTAATGCTGAGTGCAATTCTAAGTCGGTAACAGTTTTTTTCTCTGGATCGAAGATCGGATCTTTAGGACGTTGCCAGATTTTTTGAATAATTTGAGCGATCGCCTCCCCTACTGTTTCTGATGAAATATTCTGTTGCCCCAACTTTTGCCACAACTCAGAGGATACATAGTAAGGACGAGACATTTGTTGATAAAGTTGCTTGGCAAAACCTCCTGTCACCCCCACTGGAATTACCACCGCACCACTTTCTATCGCAACTTCAGCTTCTTGTTTTGCCCCTGGTCCCCCTTCTATCAGTACATACACTGATGCCATGCGAGCTAAAATTTCTCGACGCTCAAATAGAGTTTTGCCTCCATATAGATTCGTACCATATTCCCAGGGTTCAAATCCTTCTGGCTGAATGTGGTAAATTGGGGCAGGTTGATTTTGCTGCCTACATTCTTGCCAAAAACTACGGGAAACTGCTTCAGGTATACCTGTAACTCCACCTGTTAATAGAGCTAAATTTTCCTCTAAAGTAGCAAGTTTTTTGCCAGTAGCATTACTTATGGCCTCAGTAGTTATACCCCAAAATGAGGTGCTGCCAATAATGGCAACTCGATACTCCAGTCCAATTTCAGTAACTAACTGTTTAGCTATTTGTGCTGCAGGTTTTTCTGAGGAAGTGGGAGAAGTTATGAAAGTTGGTAGCTTTGTTTTATATTGTCCGTAATCTTCTAGCTCGTGGCAGACAAAAATTATTCTCCATGGCAGAGCATTGTTTTGCAAAAATGTCAGGACTTCTGTCAGGGCTATTTTGGCAGCCCAATCTTTAGGAAAGCCACGCATTCCTGTACTGATGCAAGGAAAGGCGAGACTATGAATTTGGTTTTCTGCTGCTAATTGGAGAGAGTTCCTATAACATTTGGCTAGCTGATAGCTGGAGGTTTTGCTATTTGTTTTATCCCAAACCGGAGCGCAAGTGTGAATTATATACGAGGCGGGAAGTTTATAGCCTTTAGTAATTTTAGCTTGACTGGTATCGAGCCATTCTATTTGTCTGGTGGCGTTTATTAATTCTTGTCCTGCTGCTTGATGAATTTTGCTACATAGTCCGTAACCACGGAGATTATTGTCAGTGGGATTAACAATTGCCTCTACCTGTTGAGAGATAATGTCGCCTTGAGTAATAGTCAAGCGTTCCCCCCATCGTGGATTTTCTTTAGAAATTTGCTGACTTGGCTCTGGTTTATTCATACTTTATTTTTAATTCTGATAATTTATTCTAAGAATTATACACAATTTAGCTGACATTGGCTTAATATAAGTGAATTTTGGGAGGTATTCATTAATGGATAATGGATAATTACCTCTCCCTAAAAGGGAGAGGATTGACGAACCTATTTGACTAATAATATTTTTGCTGAAAAGCCCAAATATTGTTGCAGAGAAAAAGGAAAAATCCAGATTTTTAGGAAAATTTTACTTAAGTAAATAAGCATTTTTGGAATAGTGGGATAGGTTTACTAAAAGGCAAAGATTTATTTTTTCCCTGGGAAGGGGAGGCTTTAAACCTGAATTATTTAATTGTTTAATTATTAATTATTGCGGTAAAATCAGTTTTAATCAAAACTATATTTCTAAGAACCTATACTACTAATAATATTTTTGCTGAAAAGCCCAAATATTGTTACAGATAAAAAGGAAAAATCCAGCTTTTCAGGAAAATTTTACTTAAGTAAATAAGCATTTTTGGAATAGTGGGATAGGTTGAATGTAGTTAGTGGTCAAATTTTTAGGTTAGACTAAGTATTATTATTGATTTTTTTCTGAATCAAGGTGGTGTTTGACTATGACTTCTTTTGAAGAAATGGCTGATTATAACAAAGCTATTGAACTTAATCCTAACGATCCTGCTGCTTACTACAACCGTGGCATTGCTTACTATAACCAAGGTAAATATGAACAGGCACTAGCTGATTACGACAAAGCTATTGAACTTAATCCCCATAATCCTGCTGTACATAACGATCGGGGTATTATTTACTATCTTCAAGGAAGGTATCAAAAGGCAATTGCTAATTATAACCAAGCAATTCTACTTAATCCCCAGGATTCTGATTTCCACAACAACCGGGGTGTTGCCTACGAAATCCAAGGAAAGCATGAAAAGGCGATGGCTGCTTTTAACCAAGCTATTCTAATTAATCCCAAGGGTGCTAATGCTTATGTTAATCGGGGTAATCTCTACTCTCACCAAGGAGAATATAAAAAAGCACTGACTGATTATAACCAAGCGATTATACTTCAACCAGATTTAACTCAAGTTTACAACAACCGGGGTAGTATCTACAATACCCAAGGAAAGTATAAAAAGGCGCTTGCTGATTACAACCAAGTTATTGAACTTAATCCCAATAATGCTGTTGCTTACTACAACCGTGGTAATATCTACTCTTACCAAACCAACGAACGACAGGCCATCGCTGACTACACGGAAGCGATTAAACTCAATCCTAACTATGCTGAAGCTTACTGTGAGCGAGGCAACATTTACTGTGACCAAAAAAAATATAAACAGGCGATCGCTGATTTCACCAAAGCGATTAAACTCAATCCTAATTACCTTGATGCTTTGTATAATCGGGGTTATGTCTACGATTTGCAAAAAAAATATAAACAAGCGATCGCTGATTTTAACCGAGCGATCAAAATTGATCCGAGCCATACCAAAGCTTATCACGTTAGGGGTTTAGCATATTTTGAGCAAGGAAAATATAAACAGGCGATCGCCGATCTAACCAAAGTAATTGAAATCGATCCCGAAGATGCTGATGCTTACAATAATCGAGGTGCGATTTATCAGGAACAAGGGAATACAAAACAAGCTATTAAAGATTTGGAAAAAGCTATTAAGTTATACAAGAAACAAGGAAATCAAGAGTTATATCAACAAGCTTTAGATGATCTCAAAGGGTTAGAGGTAAATTAGACTGGTTATGGTTCACTAATGGATAATGGATAATGGATAATTGATAATGGATAATTGATAATTACCTCTTCCTTTTAGGGAGAGGATTGACGAACAGGAAAAGATTTATTTTCTTCCCCTTTACCCAGGAAGCTTTAAACCTGAATTATCTAATTATTTAATTGTTTAATTATTAATTATTTCGGTAAGGAAAACCATAGGGGTTTTGCCCCTACAGTTGCTCTCAAGACTATACTTATACCATTTCTCAAAAACTTTTTTTACATTTGATTGAGCAGGGGAGTAGTGTAGGGACGTTGCATAACAAAAATGCGTTTTCCTTACGGAATGCTGCGCAAACATGTCGCGCAGCGTTAACGGAGTTGTGCGTTAGCTAAACGTCCCTACGGGAGAAGTAAAAAGAAGAATAATTAATATTAACTTACCTGAAATTAGCAAAAAGATTATTATGCCAAGGTAATTACTTAATAACTGAAGTGTTATTCAAGGTCTTGCACTAATGCATGGGAATTGGTATTATACTAATCCTAAATGATTTGTGAAAAAAAATTGTAGGGGTTGGGTCTCCAAACCCTGTGAGATAAAATATTACCGAATAATTAATAATTAATAATTAAATAATTAACCTTTAAAGCCTTCCCAATAAAGGGGAAAAGGAAAGTTTCCCGAAGGGTGGGATGGATGGGTTACCTAACCAGATTCAATCACCAACGCGAGAAATAAATTTTTTCCTTTTAGTCAATCCTCTCCCTAAAAAGGAGAGGTAACTATCAATTATCAATTATTCATTAATGAAAACCTATTTAGCATTGCTATATATAGCAGGGAACAGGGAACAGGGAACAGGGAACAGTTCGAAAAGTATTTCCTAGTCTAAGATTCATCATCAGTCCATGTCCTAACCAATTCTTTCTTAGCTATATCAATTTATTCTAACTAAAATAACTTCGTACAATCTTGATAATTCTCTCCGAGGCATGACCATCACCAAAAGGATTAATTGCCATTGCCATCTTTTTGTACTTAGTATTATCACTCAATAATTCTTCAGAAGCAGCTACAATATTACTATAATTAGTACCAACAAGTTTAGCAGTTCCCGCCATTATTGCTTCGGGTCTTTCCGTTGTTTCTCGTAATACTAAAACAGGCTTACCTAAACTAGGAGCTTCTTCTTGTAAACCTCCAGAATCAGTTAATATTAAATAACAATTTTGAATGGCTCCTACCAATTCACTATAATCAAAAGGTTCCTGTAAAAATATTCTCGGATGACTCCCTAAAATTGCTGTTAAAGGTTCCCTAACTGTGGGATTTTTATGAAGAGGTAAAACCAGAGCAGTATCAGGAAACTTATCTAAAATTTGCAGAAATCCTTGAGCAATTTCTGTCAAAGGTTCTCCCCAATTTTCCCGCCGATGAACTGTTGCTAATATGACTCGATATTTGACCCAATCTAAACCATTAATATGACATTTAGGTTGAGATTTTGCTACCTTGAGCAAAGCATCAATTACGGTATTTCCTGTGTGATGAACTTCTCCTATTACTCCAGATTTTTGTAAATTTTCCATAGCTAAAGCTGTAGGAGCAAAATGTAATTGAGCTATCTGAGAAATTAAACGGCGGTTTGCCTCTTCGGGATAGGGATTAAATAAATCATTAGTCCGTAAACCTGCCTCTACATGACCAACAGGAATTTTTTGATAAAATGCAGCTAGGGCAGCAGCAAAAGCAGTGCTAGTATCTCCTTGAACTAATACTAATTTGGGCTGCAATTTTAGAAATAATTCTTCTAATCCTTGCAAACTTCGGCACATAATATTGGTCAATGTTTGCTTAGTTTGCATAATTGCTAAATCCTGGCTGGGATTAATGTCAAATAATTTCATTACTTGAGCAACCATTTCTTTATGTTGACCAGTTAAAATTACCAGGGTATTAAAATCAGGAGAATTTTGAAAAAGTTGGATAACTGGTGCTAATTTAATAGCTTCGGGGCGAGTTCCTAAAGTAATTGCTATTTTAATAGGACTTTTGAGCATTTTAATTTAATATGTTTTTTCAGACAATAATCAACGTTATATAGAATTTATATTTATATGGTAAATATATAATATCCTGTCTCTCCCTTTCAAGGTAAAAAAATTATTTTTTTACCTTCTTGGTTTTACCTCTTCCTTTTAGGGAGAGGTAATTATTAATTGTTAATTATTAATTGCTAAAAGAGCTTTTGGTACTTGCCAAAATGACAATCTTAATTTGATAACTTATCTCAAAACCCACACCTCACCTCTGATGTCTAAAATTGTTTGTGGGATTTAATTTCCAACAAAAATTGAATCTTGTAACTAAAACCTACTATAGCAATCCTAAATAGGTTGTAAGATTTTATTGTAGGGATTTGGTCTCCAAATCCTTAGAGCTTGGGTTTGGAGACCAAACCCCTACACTTTTTTCTCACATCTCATTCCTGATTGCTATAGCTAAAATATTCTTCCTTAGTAATTAATCAATAATCTTTTTGTGGGGGTAGTACCCCTTGTGTGTCTAACCCAGTAACTAAAGAATATCAGAAAGAGATTACCCCTACAGAGGACAGGATAATTGCCTGGACAATTTATCCTTTGATTTACCAATGTCGATTTTTCAACCTAACTAAATCAAGATTTAGAAACTGTTTGTAAAATAAGTCTTAAGAGAGTTGTTGAGTGACTAAAATCTAAAAGCGGTAGTACTTCAAGAGATTGAAATTTGGTAGATAATTAGGTGGAAAGGTATATATATTCCCTTTATTTTAACTCTTCAATACTTGTCTTGATTTCTTCCTCCCTATTCCCTGTTCCCAGTTAAGTGTTCCCTATCTCTTTTTTATATTTCCTTTACAAACAGTCTCTTAGATTGAATTTTAACATTAGATTATAATGTTAAGACAAGTGTCTGAGGCGAGTACAGGCTAGGATCTGATTAAATAGTAATAATAGTTAGTTGATAAAAAGAGGTATTATATGCCGGGCTTATTTCAATCCACTATATGTGTAGGTGTGTTTATTCCTCATGGAAGTTATTACTTACTACAGTCAGGATTAACTTTCTTCAATCTCGCATCAGATTTATTTATAGCACTGACCTATTATTTGATCGGATTAATACTTACTTACTGTTTGATTAGACGACCAAATATGCCATTCAATCTCACTTTTTGGATGTTGGCAATTTTAATGATTTTCAGTGGTATCTCCCAAACTCAAGAAATTTGGACACAACCGCATTCTCACTATTGGTTACTACGATTAGTTAAGGGTATCACGGTTATAGTTTCCATATTAACAATAATATTTTTACTTCGTTCAGCTCGGAAACTTTTAGCAATACCTAATCCTATCGAACTACAAACAAGCTATGGGGAACTAGAAAAGCAGATTAGAGAACGTATTTTAGCTGAAGAAAAAGTTTATCTCCTGAATGCAAACTTGGAGACTAGGGTACAACAAAGAACTGCTGATTTAACTCTGTTAACTCAAAAGCTAGAAAATGAAATATCTGAACGTATAGTATTTTCTGAAGCTCTAAAAAAATCAGAGGCTCGTTTAGCAAGTATTTTAGATATGGCTGAAGATGCAATTATTTCAGTGGATAGAAATAAAATTATTCAATTGTTTAACCAAGGAGCAGAAAAAATATTTGGTTATCTAAACCAGGAAGTTGTAGGAACGTCATTTAGGAAGTTAATTGTTGAGCAAGAGTCAAAATTTAATAACTATATAGAGGGAAAAGATCGAAATACAAAACATCAACTTGCCACAGTTATTGGTAGACGAAAAGATGGCACAGAATTTCCGGGAGAGGCATCAATTTCACAAATAGAATTAAAAGATGAAACTGTATTTACAATGATTTTGCGGGATATTAGCGATCGCAAACAAGCTCAAGCAGCAGCAGTAGCAAAATTAAGTCAACTTGCTCTTGAAAGTATATCTATACCGGAACTCATGTCAGAAGCAGTTTCCTTGGTATGTGAAACTCTAAAACTTGACTATTGTCAGATTTGGCAGCTATCAGATAGTCAAACTTGGGAAATTAAAGCTAGTGTCAGCAACTCAAAAACTTTAATTTCTCTACCAGTAGTCGAACGAACGTTTCACTCTTTCATTACCTGTACTTTAGCAGCTAAAAAATCAGTCATTATTGAAGAAGTCAGCAGTAAAATTGCTGAGTTTCCAGATTTGAAATCATTTTTAGACCAAGGTATTGTCAGTAGTATCAGTTTAGTTATTCCCGGAAATAATCAACCAGCAGGAATATTAGTCAGTTATACCACGAACAAACATACTTTCTATGAAAACGATGTTCACTTTTTACAAGCAGTGACAAATGTTCTCGCTACTGCCATTCAACAAAATTTAACTCACTTAGCTCTACAAAAACAATTACAACGTAGTCTTCTATTAAAACAAATTACTCAAGAGATTCGCAAAAGCTTAGATACACAAAGGATATTTGATATTACTGCACAACAAATAGGTCAAGCTTTTCTAGTCAACCGTTGTGTAGTTCATTCCTATCAAGAGGGGTTAGTAGCAAAAGTACCATTAGTAGCAGAGTATTTAGAAGATGGATATGAATCAATAATGAATTCAGAAGTTTCAGTAATTGATATCCCCCATATAGAAAAATTGTTAGCACAGGATAGAGCGATCGCTTCAGATAATGTTTATACAGACCCACTGCTACAGAAAACACTTTCTGCATCAACTTTTATGTGCAGACAATTAAAATCTATGTTAGTAGTTCGTACTTCCTATCAAGATAGACCAAATGGAATAATTTGCTTACATCAATGTGACAACTATCGGAATTGGAGAAAAAATGAAATTGAACTACTAGAAGCTGTTGCCCAACAAGTAGGAATTGCCCTCGCCCATGCTTATTTATTAGAGCAAGAAACTCGTCAACATCAACAACTTATGGCACAAAATATTGCTCTTCAAGAAGCAAGACAAGCAGCAGAAGTAGCTGATCAAGCTAAGAGTGAATTCTTGGCTACTATGAGCCATGAAATTAGGACTCCAATGAATGGAATAATTGGTATAACTTCTTTCTTAATTGATACTAATTGGGATTTAGAACAACAAGAATATGTCAATGATATCCATACTTCTAGTATGGCACTGCTAAGAATTATTAATGATATTCTTGACTTTTCTAAAATTGAGTCGAATCAATTGGATTTGGAGGAAAAACCTTTTAATTTAAGATTATTTATGGAAGAATGTATTGATGTGTTTGCTCTGGAAGCAGTTAAGAAAAAAATTGAATTAACTTATTTGATCGAAGATAATACACCAACCATAATTTTAGGAGATGAAACAAGATTACGTCAAATTTTAGTTGATATGATTAGTAATGCTGTTAAATTTACAGCCAAAGGGGAAGTTTTAGTTAATGTTTCAGCTCAAAAAATACCAGGAGCAGAAAATCTTATTAATTATCCCGATTCAAAAGTATTAAAACTTCCTCAAGGTAGCAGGGATAATCAAAAGAATATAGCCAGTAATTTGTATGAAATAAAATTTGCTCTCAAAGATACTGGCATCGGGATTCCCAAAGAGAAAATGCACAAATTATTTCAACCATTTAGTCAAGTAGATAGTTCTACAACTAGACAATATGGAGGAATGGGATTAGGATTAGTTATTAGTAAAAGTTTATGTGAGATTATGGGTGGTAAAATGTGGGTTGAAAGTCAAAAAGGAATAGGGTCTACATCCTATTTTACCTTAACAGCAAAAATTGATAAAAATATGACTATTCAATTTAATCCTATTAGTAACTTAGCTAATAAACGATTATTAATTGTAGACGATAGTTCTTCTTGTTTACAAATTTTAACTCAGCAACTCAGTCAGTGGGGAATTTTATCTCATGCTGTCACATCAGGTGACGCAGCAATAAATCTACTCAAGAATGAAACTGCTGACCAAAATCAAAATTTTGACCTAATAATCATTGATATACAAATGTCAGAAATGGATGGAATTGCAACTGCTATTGCTATTAGAGAAATACCAAAGTATAAAGAACTGCCATTAGTTATGTTAACTCCTATTGGTAAATTACCTAAAAAAAATCAGCTCCAAAAACTAAATTTAGCTGCCTTACTAAATAAACCAATTAAACAATCGCAGCTATCCAATATATTAGAGAAAATATTCTCTGATTTAACAGTTAAATCGTAGTGATTAGTTAATACCATAGAGATTTTTTTACCTCTAGAATGCAAATTTTAAAGCTTTCCTTGCTGATAGTTAAAACCTAATATATTGTCACCTTATAGTATTAAATTAATTTTTTTATGAAGGCAGAAAAATCACATAATAATCCCTCTGTAATAATGATAGTAGATGATGAAAAATATATGCGTTATATGCTGCGTAAAGCATTAGAATCAGAAGGATATCAAATAATAGAAGCCAACAATGGCAAGCAATGCTTGGAAAAATGTAGCATAAAAATACCAGATTTAATTTTACTAGATGCAATGATGCCAGAAATTGATGGCTTTGCTTGCTGTGTTAAATTACAAGAACTTTTTAGTCAGCATTTATCAAATAGTTTTTTTATAAATAATAATAATCTAGATGGTAACCCTTTACTTTATCAGACTCCATTGTTAATAATGACCTCTGTTGAAGACAAAGAATCTGTTGACCTCGCCTTCGCCGTTGGTGCAATGGATTATATTACTAAACCAATTAAATGGGCAGTTTTACGTCAGCGAGTCCGTCGAATTTTGCAAATTAATAAAGTAGTAAAAGAATTAAAACAGCAAACAGAAACTGCCAGATTGATGAGCTTGATTCAAGAACGGATACGTCAATCATTATACCTTGATGAAGTTCTCAAAACTGCAGTAGATGAAGTCAGAAATTTTCTCAAAACTGACAGGGTATTTATATATAAATTTAAGCCAGATGGCACAGGAGAAGTAGTTATGGAATCTGTTGGTTGGGAGCGATCATCTGTTGTAGAAACCATAAGTAAATTTAGTAAAAATGCACAGGATAAATCTGCTGATCGAGGACATATACCTATTGGAGATTTAATTCCATATCATGTTGAATTTCTAAGTAAATTTCAAGTAAAAGCTAACTTAGTAGTACCAATATCAAAGATTAATACAGAACAAACGTCTGATGGGAATTTGGACTATACTCAACAACTGTGGGGATTATTAATTGCTCACCACTGTTCAACACCTAGAAAATGGGAATTTTCAGAAATGGATTTTATTGAATGTTTAGCAGGACAGTTAGCGATCGCTATACAACAATCAGAGCTATATCAAAAATTACTAACTGCGAATAAAAAGTTAGGTGAACTTGCCAACCTTGATAGTTTAACTAAGGTTGCTAACCGTCGTGTGTTTGAGGAATATCTAAACAGAGAGTGGCGACGAATGGCAAGGGAAAAAACACCAATATCTTTGATTCTATGTGACGTTGACTATTTCAAGCGCTACAATGATACTTATGGTCATCCAGCAGGAGATAGGTGTCTGCAAGCAATTGCTAATGTAATCAAAGCAGAAGTCAAGCGAGCAGCAGATTTAGTAGCACGTTACGGTGGGGAAGAATTTGTAGTTGTATTACCTCAAACAGATGCTGAAGGTGGATTTTATATAGCAGAATCAATTCGTCAGCGACTTTTAGATTTAAAGTTAGTTAATGATGGTTCTCAAATATCAGAATTTGTGACCATGAGTTTAGGTGTAGCAACCACTATTCCTGTATCAGGATATTCCTGGGGAAAGTTGATTAAAATAGCAGATGAAGCTCTCTATCAAGCAAAGAAAGAAGGACGCGATCGGACAATTATTCAAACTTTTTGAGAACCTCACAAAATTGCTGATCGCAATTTATCTAAACTTGAAAGAAACTCTCATATCAAATCCTGTTAAATTGATTTTATTTTTTATTTTCGGAGATGTCTAATTTATATCCACCGAAAGCAAATAAAGCTGCACCCCTGCATTATTAGCTTTTAGGCAAATCAAATTCAATTATATTTGCTATTAACTTCTAACAAGGAGGTTCTCCTTCCCAATTTTCAGAAGGAGCATAAGGTAGACTAAGACTTATTGTCACCAAAAGATTATTTAAAGTTGGAGAATATCCTTTTTCTAAGTCTTTGATAAATTCTGGATCGCTAATTTTTGCATTATCTAAAAGCAAATAACCATTATCACTTTTTATACTATAGCAATTCCCAAGAAGCGTGAGGTACAAAATTCCTTGGTTTTAGGGAACAGGGAACACTTAACTGGGAACAGGGAATAGGGAATAGGGAATAGGAAACAGGGAATAGGAAATAGGAACAAATAAAGATAGGTGTACCTCACGATTGCTGAGAAACGCTATACCTCGAAATTTCCCCCTTTTATCTTGAACAAAAGAAAAATTTTTCTTGTCAATTTTGACAATTTCAATTGTTCGACGTCGATGAAACGGAAGTCTTTTTAAATCGGAAGGATTCACATATTTACGAGAATTATGTAGAAGAAAGTTGGAATTATTACAATATTAAAAAATATCTTCAACAGTAGCTCTACCTAAACATTTCCATTTACCTTTTAATACTGAAAGGTTTTCATTTTTAAAGCCCAAATCATTTCCTTTATTGTCAAGAGGAATTTCAAAAATATCAAGAGATTTTGGTTCTCTACCTTCAACAAATCTAATTCTTTTAGGTACTCTTCCATCTTCAGGATATTGGCGATCGCATACTGGACGAACCCATTTTCCCGTATCTCAATCAATTCCTGCAATACAACGCTCAGTTAGTTTCTTAGAATTAGCTAAACAAATTATCTTTTTTAGAGATGACATACTTTAATATTTCCCCATTGTTTATTGAGATATTCTGCTACTAAACGACGATGACAATAATGTGGTTTAGCTTCACTACAAAGCAAACAACCTCGAGCTAAAAGTTGAGGTGAAACTTTTTTTTCTATCTCTCTTTCACTAATCAGGTTATTAAATTTTTGTTCATAAGCATCCCAAGTAATTCTCTTTTTTTTATAATCATCTAAAAGTTCTTTAGTAGGTGCTAAATCTAGAATATGAATATATTCAATATTGCAAATCACCTTAAGAAAATATTCTACAGCGCTTTTCAGTTGAGTAGACCACTAAATTCATTGTTAGGAGTCAGGAGTCAGGAGTCAGGAGTCAGGAGTTAGGAGTTAGGAGTCAGGAGTCAAGAGTTAGGAGTTAGGAGTCAAGAGTTAG
>NZ_JAAHHT010000061.1:38145-42395 GCF_010672085.1 Okeania sp. SIO3I5 | reverse complement strand
AGATTTTTCCAAGGAGAAAAGAACGTGGTCTTGCCGATTCGATCTTTGGTCGAGACTTGCCGATTCTACGATTAGATAAATTTTCAGAAATTAGGATTTTTGAGGGAAGTGAGCAAAATGGTAGAGCGAGATTTTTCCAAGGAGAAAAGAACGTGGTCTTGCCGATTCGATCTTTGGTCGAGACTTGCCGATTCTACGATTAGATAAATTTTCAGAAATTAGGATTTTTGAGGGAAGTGAGCAAAATGGTAGAGCTAAATTTTTCCAAGGAGAAAATAATGAATATTGCAGACAAGTTAGGATTTTTGTTTGAAGTGGGATTTAATATTGGTATTTTGGCAGATATTCAACACCAGAATTATCCACATAATTTTGGCGATTTGTATCTTCGGGATTTGCAACAATTAAAATTGCCGAAAATGGTTAACCGAATAGTGGAAAATCCTAGAATTATCAGTTCTGAAAGTCTGAAAAATCTGGAAAGATGGAGTCAATATTTAATTTTGAAAGGATTTCTAGGAGGGTTAAATTTTTTCCGGGAGTATATCAAGTCAACTCAATGGAGTTTCAAAGTCAGAAAACTAGAAATTTTGTATTATCAATGCTGTTTTCATGGCAATAATAGTTTCGGTACGAATAATAAAGATAACTTCTTAGCAACTCAGGAATTATTATCTCAATTATTATCTGCTGATATCTTGAATAGTCACTTAAATAGATATATTAATCAATATTTGGAAAAGAAAGGAGAATTTCTACAAGCGGATACATTAATGTTGTTGCGTCATGGCGAACAGTTGAGAATTATCTGTGTAGATTTGTCTATATTTTCAGTCAAGTCAGAAAAAGATTTACTTTTACTGGATGATAGTGAATTAAACAGTTTACGCCGAATTTTGATGACTGATATTAAACATATTCGTTCAAAAAGTGTCTTTTCTAACCTACGAATAGATACAGGTAATACTCAGGATTTTGATTTTGCATTTTCCTCTGATTTGAAAAGATTTTTTACTGCTTTTAAGCGAAAGGATAAGGAAACTACTAAATTAATTCAAGCAGGTGCTTATGCTGAAAGTTTTTACAATTTTTTGCGACGAGAAACACAGATAATTCAAGATGAAAAATCTGTTCTATTTAATATAGTAGGATATAGCGATCGCAACATTAGCACTTTCTGTTTACGCCCAGAAAATTTCAATATTTTAACTACCTGTGCGGAAATATATAAGAAGGAATACAAAGATAAAGAAATTAAAACTGCTCGTCGCGAAGTCTTAGATTTAATTCGGAGAAAAGCTGTTCATAGTTTTATCAATGGCAAAGATTTTATCCAAGATTTATCTACAAAAACCCTTAATCTCCAGCAGAATAGTATTGCTCAGGTTACTCATCAAGAAAAGCTGAATAATTTTGTTAATTCTATAGATATTGTCTCCAATGAATTAGCAAAAAAATTAGGTATTAAGTCAGAGTCAACATTAAGAGATGCTCATGCTGAATTAATTCAAAAAGCTCTGATTAGCGATAATACTTTTGTGTTTTTGACAGGTAATCCAGGTATAGGCAAAACAACAGCTATTACTAAATTTCTCAAGTCTCATTTAGAGGAAGGTTTTCTGCTATTTTATATTAGTCCTCGTACTCAGGTTAATCTCGATTTAATCCATAAGTTTAAATCTGAAAATTCTCAAAGTCAGAAGTTGTTCGACGACAGATTATTTTGTATCAACGCCAATTCAATTCTGATTCAAGAAAATGGTAATGATTCCACAGTTAGATATTATTCCAATCAACGTCAAGATGATTTTACTTCTAAAAATGTCAGATTTATTAATCACAATTCACAAATTAAACCGAGGCAGCGAAATCAAGAAAATTTTCATAGAAGCAATATAGATACAATTGAATATCAAAAAAAACAAACTGCTGGAGTTCTCAATAGTATCTGTCAGGGAATATACGCTCTTATTGATGACAAAATATCCAATAATATTGTTGCCACAGTTTCGACTCAATCTTTGAAAATTACTCCGAATGGTGCAGACACTCTCCGACATCTTGAGAAAATATTCAAAAGTGCTTATCACACAAAAAAAGGTGTGAATTTTAGAAAAATGCGGGAAATTTCTCAAAGGATAAAGCACTTATTTATAATGATTGATGAAATTACTGGAGATGATGGGGGAGTAAATTTTTTAAACGGAATAAATCAATTTCTAGCAAAGTATCAATTAACTAATCCAGAATCTGGTTTTAATACTAAAATTATTGTAGCTGATGCTTCTATTGTAGAAAAAGAAGTTATTAAACAGCACTTATCCCAGACTTCTCCAGAACCAGATAAAATTTATTTTAGATTAGCAAAAAGTCAAGGAAAAAATAAACCAGAACCACTTTCGGTAGACAATTTTAAGTTTAAAAATAAACCCGCCATAACTATTAATGCTAATTCCTATCCAGCTAGTAGTTTAAACATCACCTATAAAGTCTTCATTCAGTCTGTTAAATTTAATCAAGATAACTGGAAAATTAAAGAAGGTAAAGAATTAACCAAAGAAGTCGATGCAAAAATTTTAGCAGATATCAAATCCTTCCTAGACAACTCTAACTTTGGTCAATTGTTAGTTTATATTCAAGACAAAAGACGCTTAAAAGAGTTGATAGAAAAGATTAGGCAGTCGCGGAAAAAATTTCAGGAATATACAGACTATCTCGAAATACACGCTAGCTTGTCTGATGAAAATAGAGAAAAAATAGATAAGTATAAACAAGATGTAAAAATCGTGTTTATGACATCTTCAGCAAGTCGAGGTTTATCCTTTCCTAAAGCCAAAAATATCTTAGTTGAAATACCTCGTTTCCAGATAGAAAAAAATTTGATGGAAGTGATTCAGGTAATCTATAGAGCGCGAGGTCAATATCAAGAAAATGGGAAAAAAATAACTTTAGATAATCAAGAAAAACAGATAATATTCTATTTAAACGATTCGGCAATTTATTATCCTAAAGATAACGAGACTTCCCCAGAAGATTATGCTGAAGAGAGAAAACTTTCCTTAGAAGAAAGCGTGATGAATTTATTAGATATTTTATTAATTCTCAAACTGTCAATAATGACTAGAATAGTAGGTTCTGGTAACCTGGGAAAGAAAAATTTTCTGATGATTCCTATTGGTGGAAAATCTGTTTCAACAGCAGGAAATAGCTTTTCAGAAAAAATGACTAATCTAATTCGAGAATTAAAAAATGAACATAACCGACATCCAGAAAAACAAACTCTTCAATTTGTTTATTCCAGTCTGACGCAAATTCTCAGGGAAGCAGAATTTAGTTTGTCTAATTCTAATTATGATGCTCAGAATATTACTTATCTTTCTCTGATAGATTCTTTCAAAACTAAACTTCCAACATTATTTAACCGACTTGATAAATTGTTAGATTTTGGCAATATTCAAACAGGTCATCTAACTGGTAATTTATTGGTAGTACCTACTTCTAACCAAAAATTAGAAGAGACTTATCAAATAGGATTAGAAGAACAAATTAGAAAATTTGCTAATAATGAATTATTCAAAAAAATGTGGGCAATTAGTCAAAGTCAAGATTACCCACCTAATCTTAAATCTGCAATTAAAACTGCCTTAGAGTTTATCAAGTTGCTTAAAGGAGACAAAGGTAATATTGATAGAACCCAATGGTTTGAACAAAATAGTCAAAACTTAGACCAATATTATGCTCTACCCTTGTTTGTATTTATGAGTCAAGAATTAATGACTAAATATTTTAAACAGGAGCTAATAGTTGAAGAAGAAAAAGAATTTAGAACTCTTTTATCTCGATACATTCAGTCTCTTTATCCTGCATATAATACCCTACCCATTGGTAGGCAATATAAAAAATTTCCCTTTGTTGTTTTTCGTAGCTATAGTTTAGGAGAAATCCGAGAAAAAATTTATAGCGAGCGCTATCTTTTAACTTCTAATGAGCTGAATATTCTTAACTTAATTCTTTTCCGAGAAGAGAAAGACTGATTAATTTAGATGGAATCATAAACTTCTTGGATATGTGAAGAAAATCTTCTCAAATTATGCCAGTTTTTTTGTTTCCTAATCACTAGGCAAAAAATTTTACGCTCATTTCTCTTAGACCATAGTATTGGATACTTATCAAGCAAGATTTGTCAGAATTTTTTGTCTTTCTTCAAAAGAAGAAGAAGTCTACTACATTAAATAGTTTCAAATTTTTAA
>NZ_JAAHHT010000061.1:35129-38135 GCF_010672085.1 Okeania sp. SIO3I5 | reverse complement strand
AAAAATTTTACGCTCATTTCTCTTAGACCATAGTATTGGATACTTATCAAGCAAGATTTGTCAGAATTTTTTGTCTTTCTTCAAAAGAAGAAGAAGTCTACTACATTAAATAGTTTCAAATTTTTAAAACCTCGCTCTATCTGGCTATTATTTCTACTAATATCAAAAAATTGAGCTTAAATACTCAACACTCTCTCCGAGGAGAAATGCGAGAAAAAATTTAGAGCGAGCGCTATCTTTTAACTTCTAATGAGTTGAATATTATTAACTTAATTCTTTGCCGAGAAGAGAAAGACTGATTAATTTAGATGGAATCATAAACTTCTTGGATATGTGAAGAAAATCTTCTCAAATTATGCCATTTTTTTTGTTTCCTAATCACTAGGCCAAAAATTTTACGCTCATTTCTCTTAGACCATAGTATTGCATACTTATAAAGCAAGATTTATCAGAATTTTTTGTCTTTCCACAAACAATATAATTTATTTGAAGCAAGTCTCAGACAAAATTGACAGGAGCTTAGACTTATTAATTGTTTAATTTACCTGTGGAATTATTCGATTTTTCATCGGCTTTGATCGACAAAATTATACATCATCTTTACGGCATTATCCAAAGTGGTTAGTAGCAATATATTCTGCTGAAGTTAGTAGCAATATTTGCCTGTAACGAGCTTCACTTTTTGACCTCCTAGGAATTCCTTTAATTTCTACTATTTTACCGAAAAATTTTGCTTTAAAACCTCCCGTTGGATAGGGGATAATAAATAAAAAATTTTATTATTAGTCAATCCTCTTATTTTCAAGGAGAGGTAATTATTAATTATTAATTATTCATTATTCATTCCAGCTTCATTAGGCAATATTTTGAGATTTTTCTACACCATCGGTGTCAAATAAATTCAAAACTAAAAATTATTAATTCGCTCATTATAACCTCTGCCTAAAGCTCAGAGGCTTGAAATAAGGAAAATATTTTTGATTTTTTCACTCTTTGAAGAACCAAGCTTAAATCCTTAATTAAACAATTATTGAAATTCACTTAGAATCAAAATTTTTGAACGCGTGAATGCGTGAATTTTGAATTCAAAAAATGGTCATCTACGCGCGCGATTTTTTTTTAATGGGCGATAAGAAATTTTCCCTAAGTTATCTATATTTTATGTTTGCTAAAATCCCAAACTTTTGTATTTCACCAATTTCGATCAACCCTACATCTATTATTTAGGTATATTCTCTTTTTTTGTTCTCTACCTTCCAGTAAACATTAAATTAATTTTGCTTATATATTTAATTAATTTTGAGTTTTTTTAACTTTAGTATTAGTAACTTTGAATAAAACTATAAAGTAATTTTATTAACTAATTTTATCGAATTTATCATCAATTAACTAAAGTTAAGAAACCATAACATTAGAAATCTAGAATTGCCTATGAAGTGGCATATATACCTATAATCCTTGAGTGATTACCCTTGACCAAATCTGAAATTTTCTGCAAGATATAGACTTATAAGGCGATCCCCACGATCCCAAAAAAATGCTGTTCTTATAGTTTCTATACCTCTAGAAACTCCTAAGAATTCTCAAGCATTTACCTAACTAATTAATTAGTTTGAGTAACAAAACAAGTTCTCAAAAGAAACAAGGAATTACCTGTAATTACTTCCTAAGATTTTGGGAAACAGAATAGAAAACACTAAAAAAATCAAAAAATATACACAATGGTTCAAGAACGTCCACCCCTAGAAGAGATGACTTTACGACAACTACGCAAAGTCGCCAGTGAACTAGGTATCTCTCGTTACAGCAGAATGCGTAAAGCACAACTTCTCGCAGCAGTTATCGAAGCTCAAGGTATCAAGAATCTCTCATCTGCTCCACTTTCAAAATTAGAAGTACAAGAAGAAGTAGAAGCAAAAAAGTTTGAATTAGGCCAAGAAGACAATATTGATGATTTTCTTTCTTCAATTGATGAAGGTTTAACTGATTTACCCAATGGGTATAGTAAAAGTCGAATAGTATTAATGCCAAGGGACCCAGAGTGGGCATACACCTACTGGGATATTCCGAATGAACTAAAAGAAGAGCTACGTCGTCAAGGAGGCCAGCAGTTAGCTCTGCGTACATATGATGTCACGGACATCAACTTGGACTATCAAAGTCCTCATAGCATTCAGGAATATCCTTGTGATGAATTAGCTCGTGAATGGTACATACCTATTCCAGTAAGCGATCGTAACTATACTGTAGAAATAGGGTATCGGTGTGCTGATGGTCGCTGGTTAGTTTTAGCTCGTTCTGAGCGAGTACATATTCCCCCAGTTTATCCCTCAGATTGGATTGACGACCAATTCATCACAGTTAGTTGGGATGAAGATTTGCGTGGCAAAACCTTTATGGAACTTGTTCCTGCCAGTCGCCAAATTACTTTTCACGATAATCCCGATGATATTTATGAAGAAATGTTTGGCATATCTGAGTCTGAGGAGCAACGGGTTTCTGGTTCTATGTTTGGTTCTCTTCAAATGGTTCCAGGTTCAGGCCAGATGATTGAAGAAGGAGTAAGCTCTTATGCTATGGCATCAGGTGTAGGGATGTGGGCATCTGGTAGTAATGTTTCTGGCGCAACTCAAACCATGTCAGGAGTAGGTTTAACTGCTTCCGGTGTAGGTTTAACTGCTTCCGGTGCAGGTTTAACTGCTTCCGGTGCAGGTTTAACTGCTTCCGGTGTAGGTTTAACTGCTTCCGGTGTAGGTTTAACTGCTTCCGGTGTAGGTCAAACCATGTCCGGAGTAGGTTTAACTGCTTCCGGTGTAGGTCAAACCATGTCAGGAGTAGGTTTAACTGCTTCAGGTGTAGGTCAAACCATGTCAGGAGTAGGTTTAACTGCTTCCGGGGTAGGTCAAACTATGTCTGGTGTAGGTTTAACTGCTTCCGGGGTAGGTCAAACCATGTCCGGAGTTGGCATGGGAATGTCTGGTGTCGGTTTAACTGCTTCCGGGGTAG
>NZ_JAAHHT010000061.1:25210-35119 GCF_010672085.1 Okeania sp. SIO3I5 | reverse complement strand
GGTTTAACTGCTTCCGGGGTAGGTCAAACTATGTCTGGTGTAGGTTTAACTGCTTCCGGGGTAGGTCAAACCATGTCCGGAGTTGGCATGGGAATGTCTGGTGTCGGTTTAACTGCTTCCGGGGTAGGTCAAACTATGTCTGGTGTAGGTTTAACTGCTTCCGGGGTAGGTCAAACTATGTCCGGAGTTGGCATGGGAATGTCTGGTGTCGGTTTAACTGCTTCCGGGGTAGGTCAAACTATGTCCGGAGTTGGCATGGGAATGTCTGGTGTCGGTTTAACTGCTTCCGGGGTAGGTCAAACTATGTCCGGAGTTGGCATGGGAATGTCAGGTGTCGGTTTAACTGCTTCAGGTGTAGGTCAAACCATGTCCGGAGTTGGCATGGGAATGTCTGGTGTCGGTTTAACTGCTTCAGGTATAGGCATGGGAATGTCAGGTGTCGGTTTAACTGCTTCAGGTGTAGGTCAAACCATGTCCGGAGTTGGCATGGGAATGTCAGGTGTCGGTTTAACTGCTTCAGGTGTAGGTCAAACCATGTCCGGAGTTGGCATGGGAATGTCAGGTGTCGGTTTAACTGCTTCCGGGGTAGGTCAAACCATGTCCGGAGTTGGCATGGGAATGTCAGGTGTCGGTTTAACTGCTTCCGGTATTGGTTTAACTGCTTCTGGTATAGGCATGGGAATGTCTGGTGTCGGTATGAGTATGTCAGGGGTAGGTCAAACCATGTCCGGAGTTGGCATGGGAATGTCAGGTGTCGGTTTAACTGCTTCCGGGGTAGGTCAAACCATGTCCGGAGTTGGCATGGGAATGTCAGGTGTCGGTTTAACCACTTCCGGTATAGGCATGGGAATGTCTGGTGTAGGTTTAACCACTTCCGGTATAGGCATGGGAATGTCTGGTGTTGGCATGGGAATGTCCGGTGTAGGTTTAACAACTTCCGGTATAGGCATGGGAATGTCTGGTGTTGGCATGAATATGTCAGGGGTAGGTTTAACCGCTTCCGGTATTGGTATGAGTATGTCCGGTATAGGTTTAACCACTTCTGGTATAGGCATGAGTATGTCCGGTGTAGGTCAAACCATGTCAGGAGTAGGCATGGGAATGTCCGGTGTGGGCATGAATATGTCAGGGGTAGGTTTAACCGCTTCCGGTATTGGTATGAGTATGTCCGGTGTGGGTATGAATATGTCTGGTGTTGCTGCTTCCATGCCACCAGTTCGCCCACGCAAATTCTGGTTAGTTGCTGATGCCGAACTTATTATCCACGGTGCAACTGAACCCGATGCTACTGTTACCATCGGTGGACGACCCATAAAACTCAACCCTGATGGTACATTCCGCTTCCAGATGGCTTTCCCTGATGGTTTGATTGATTACCCAATCATGGCAGTAGCAGTTGATGGTGAACAAAACCGTTCTATTCACATGAAGTTCACTCGTGAAACTCCAGAGCGTCGTACTAATGCTAAAGAAGAAGCTGTTCTAGAATGGATGAACTAACAATTTAGTATTTCCTTGATTCAGAACTAGAACAAGTAGCGATAATGGTAGGGATGCAAACTATTTCCTATTAGCTAAAGAACCCCCGGTTAAAGTCCGGGGGTTTATCATTGGATTAGTTGGATATCTCAATTTTTACTCTCACAAGTACATTTGAATTAGCTAAAAAATCAAATAATCGTTTAGCAGTTCCTGACTTAATTTATATACTGATGAATTTATTAGAAATTACTCAAACACTAACAAATATATTCGGAGAATCTGTTGAAACTCGATCGCCTACTTCATGGCAAATAGAAACAGAGAAGTTTCGACTTTTAATTCTTATCTCAGAAGACGAAACTTGGCTGAGAATCTTAATACCTATTGCTCCTAAAGAAGACGCTCAACCATTTCTTGATAAATTACTTGAAGCTAACTTTGATGTGACTTTAGAAACTCGTTATGCCATATATGAAAATGTTGTTTGGGGAGTGTTTCAGTATAATTTTTCTACATTAACCGTGGCAGATTTTAGTGCAGCTATTCAAAGATTACTTCATTTGAAAGAACAAGGTATATCTGGTTATTTTAATGAGGTAATAGAAAATCAGATTTGCCAAGTAATTAAAGCAGCAAAACTCCAAGGACAAACTTTAGAAGCAACTCTACAAACTTTAGAACGTTTTTATGCAGAAGGTTTAATGGGAGAAATAGATATGAATTCAGAATACCGGGAAAAAACTTTGACAGCTTGGCGTTATCAGTTAGAGCGTTTATGGTCAGAAGTTAATGAATAATTGATAATGAATAATTAATAATTAATAAAAAAAGAAGCAATAAATCAAATGGATATTATCTCAATACTCAAACAAGATTATCAAAGATTTCCTACTAACCAAACTTACAGTATTTACGCAGAAAATGTTTATTTTGAAGACCCACTAAATAAATTTAGAGGTATAAACCGTTATCAAAAAATGATCGGTTTTATGAACAATTGGTTTAATGATATTCAACTTGAATTGTATGATATTAGTCAATCAGGAAATGTGATTAAAACTCGTTGGAAACTGAGCTGGACAGCCCCTTTCCCCTGGAAACCTCGAATGGCAATACCAGGATGGAGTGAATTGAAACTCAATAAAGACGGAGTTATTGACAGTCATATTGACTATTGGGATATCTCTCGGTTGGATGTTTTAAAACAGGTTTTTTTAGTTGGGAATAGATAAAGAAGAAAAACAACTTTACCTCAACTTCAGAAATACTATATATTGACATATTTAGAAAAAAACAAGTTTTGGTAATGCACATTTCCTCAATGCTGGAAAAATAAAAAATCCGCTAAAGTTAAAATATTTATTTATACTTCCCGTACTTCAGGGTAGGGATTCTTAAGTAATCCAAAATAGGACTCTTAAGGGCATTATCAAACTGCCTCCAGTAACTCCTTTTAAAAAAAATATCAACAACTTTGATATTTCAAAATATTAGCTGTACCATTGACATCGGCATTAACTAATAAACTGTTTTTAGTTCTATATAAATCCAGTTTAATTCTGGTTTGCTGATTAAATATAAAAGCCCTTACAGATAAAGCTTTTAGCCTTTTTAAGTCTTGAAAAAGTACAAGCTTTTAGGTCTTATTGGTTCAAAAATTCAGCATTTTTTGCTCACTATGGGAGAAAATCAAGGGATAACTCTTCCAACTACCACCTTTAAATTCCCCGTTTCTCCTGACTCCTGACTCCTGACTCCTACCCCTACTATGCATACTTTTTCAGCAAGCCCTAATTCGCTTTACTGAAGGCTTACAGCTATCTAGTTTTTCAGCAATTATTGGCAATAATTGATCATATAAAAAGCTGGCTTTTCAAGTATAATATTATTCGGTTACCACAAATTATATTCCATTTAGTTCGTACAATTCCTTAAGCAGTTATTTGAGTTTTGCAGTGGGAATTTGTACAAAATTTTGGTTGTTTGTTTTCTCCAATGTTAATGCCATCTTTTTGCCTCTTATTCCTCCTAAAAAAAATTCTACTAATTCTATATTTCATACAATTATTACGAGGTATTATCCTGATTGATAATTTTTTTTTTAAGTTAAGATTATTGGGAAAATTTAACAAAAAACTATCAACTTTAAAAGTTGCTTGAACTTTTTTGCCCAAAGGTACTCTGACCTGATTTTCTTTCAATCTTAGAGTTTGCTTATAGCAGTTTCCATGCGTATGAGACCACAGTTGTAATCATCGGGGGGCATGATGGAAGATTTGTATTCATTATTAACTAGCCTTTGACTCCTAACTCCTAACTCATTACTCCTAACTCATTACTCCTAACTCCTAACTCCTAACTCATTACTCATTACTCATTACTCATTACTCCTAACTCATTACTCATTACTCCTAACTCATTACTCATTACTCATTACTCATTACTCCTAACTCATTACTCCTAACTCATTACTCCTAACTCCTAACTCCTAACTCCTAACTCCTAACTCCTAACTCCTAACTCCTAACTCATTACTCATTACTCATTACTCCTAACTCATTACTCCTAACTCCTAACTCATTACTCATTACTCATTACTCATTACTCCTAACTCCTAACTCCTAACTCATTACTCCTAACTCCTAACTCCTAACTCATTACTCCTAACTCATTACTCCTAACTCATTACTCCTAACTCATTACTCCTAACTCATTACTCATTACTCATTACTCCTAACTCATTACTCCTAACTCATTACTCCTAACTCATTACTCCTAACTCATTACTCCTAACTCATTACTCATTACTCATTACTCATTACTCCTGGTTATAAGAGTATGCTGTACTGCTTGAGGATGAAGAAATTTATAATTAAAATTTGACTTTAATTATCTCTCGCTCATTATATTTACCTGTGATGTGCCCTAATTTAAAGTACAATTAACCAGAAAATCAGCTCTCTAGCTTCCCATTTCAAGGGAATGAAAAAAATCTTTGATTCAGTATTTTCATCGGGATACTTCAGAAGTTGGTACTGATAACTGATAACTGATAACTGAAATGGCGTGCCAAATAAATCCCACAATTAATAAGTTTATTGGCTGTGGTACACAAATACTCCATAAAGGGAAAAAGTTGGGGATTTTTGATTAACTATTGTTGACATCCATACAATTTACTTCACCTCCTTTTTTTGAAAATAATCTATGATAATATAACATAGTATGTCTATTATCTACCACTTAAAAACAGAGAAAAGTCACTCTAGAAGGGCCTTGCTCTAAACCCATTTTTTTTGGTAAAAATTTTTCATAAAAGGTTAAATAATTGATGCGTGTAATATTAATGACGGGAAAAGGTGGCGTTGGGAAAACATCAGTGGCTGCTTCAACGGGACTACGTTGTGCAGAGTTAGGCCATAAAACTCTGGTTCTTAGCACCGATCCAGCTCACTCCCTAGCAGATAGCTTTGATATGGAAATGAGCCATGAACCTCGGAAAGTTAAGGAAAATCTTTGGGGTGCTGAATTAGATGCTTTGATGGAACTGGAAGGAAACTGGGGAGCTGTCAAACGTTATATTACTCAAGTTTTGCAGGCGCGGGGTTTAGATGGTGTGCAAGCTGAAGAGTTGGCAATTTTGCCGGGAATGGATGAAATCTTTGGTCTAGTGCGGATGAAGCGCCACTATGACGAGGGGGAATATGATGTTTTAATTATTGATTCTGCTCCGACTGGTACTGCTTTGCGACTTTTGAGTTTGCCCGAAGTGGGGGGTTGGTATATGAGAAAGTTTTATAAACCTTTGCAGGGAATGTCGGTAGCTTTAAGACCTCTTTTTGAGCCTATTTTTAAACCTATTACTGGTTTTTCTTTGCCAGATAAAGAAGTTATGGATGCCCCTTATGAATTTTATGAACAAATTGAGGCTTTGGAAAAGGTTTTGACTGATAATACTAAGACTTCTGTGCGGTTAATTACTAATCCTGAAAAAATGGTAATTAAGGAGTCTTTACGCGCTCATGCTTATTTAAGTTTGTACAATGTTTCTACAGATTTAGTAGTAGCTAATCGGATTATTCCTGATTCTGTAACTGACCCTTTCTTTAAAAAGTGGAAGGAAAATCAACAGCAATATCGGCAAGAAATTCACGATAATTTTAGACCTTTGCCTGTGAAGGAAGTACCTCTTTATTCTGAGGAAATGTGTGGTTTGGCTGCTTTGGAGAGGTTGAAAGAAACTTTGTATGGAGATGAAGATCCTAGTCAGGTTTACTATAAGGAAAATACTGTTAAGGTAGTGCAAGAAAAGGGGAATTATAATTTGCAGTTATATTTACCTGGTATTCCTAAAGAGAAAGTTCAATTGAATAAAACTGGGGATGAGTTGAATATTAGAATTGGTAATCATCGTCGGAATTTGGTTTTACCTCAAGCTTTAGCAGCGTTGAAACCTGCAGGCGCAAAAATGGAGGATGATTATTTGAAGATTAGGTTTGCTGAAGCGACAAAAGTTTAGGGTGGTTATTTTTTGTGGGAGGAGGTTTGGATTTTTTTCTTTTGCTGAAGGCTTCATTAATGGATAATGGATAATTTATAATTTATAATTGATAATTACCTCTCCCTAAAAGGGAGAGGATTGACTAAAAGAAAAAGATTTATTTCTCTTGGTTGATTGGATATGGTTAGGTAACCCATCCATCCCACCCTTCGGGAAACTGCGTTAACAACCGCTCTCTTGGTCGATTGGATATGCGGAGGAAACCTCCGCATCCCACCCTTCGGGAAGCTCCGCTTTTCATGTCGGATCTTAGCCGAAACGACCGCTTTTTCCCCTTTATTGGGGAGGCTTTAAACCTGAATTATCTAATTATTTAATTGTTTAATTATTAATTATTTCGGTAAAGATTATTTTTAAACCCACTCCTACAATAGAAAATTAAAAGTAAGCATAATTTATCTGTTTTTTAACGACATTTAATTGGAAAATCACTACTTCTTAGTAAGTCTTTCCTAATGCCTAAATAAAAAATGCTGAATTTTTGAACCAATAAGACCTAAAAACTTGTATTTTTTCAAGAATAAAAAAGGCTAAAAGTTTTATCTGTAAAGGCTTTTATATTTAATCAGCAAACCCTAAGAGATTCATAATTTTATCCTGTTCCCTACAACCATATTTACTAAGTTCCTATGCCAAATTAATTACACATCCTGTTGACTCCCTGTTGCCTTTTCCCTCTCTCAACTAGGATCACAACTACTTATAAAAAGTCTAAAAATGGAAAAATTAATTCTCGGATTAGATCCAGGTTTAGCAGTATTAGGATTTGGATTAATTAAGTGTGTTTATAATTCAAAAACAGAGAAAATAGATTCTACTTCTATGATTGATTTTGGCGTAATTCAAACTACAAAAAAACAAGAAATGGGGCAACGTCTCATCACAATCTATGAAGATTTACACACTATACTGAATACATTTAAACCAGATTTAGCAGCTACAGAAAAGTTATTCTTTTATCGTATGGGTAATACAATTTTAGTCGCCCAAGCTAGAGGAATTTTAATATTAGTATTAGCGCAACATGGAATTCCACTAATTGAGTTTACACCCGGACAAATTAAGAAAGCAATAACAGGTTATGGCAATGCAGATAAATCTGATGTTCAACAAGCAGTAGCTAGAGAATTAAATTTAGAAGAAATTCCTAAACCCGATGATGCTGCTGATGCTTTAGCGGTTGCTCTAGCAGCAAGTTGGTTAAATTAAGCCGCAGGGTTATTATGGATTTTTTAGGGATTAAAATCTACATATAGTGTGGCACTATGGTTTTTCCTATCCATATATAGTGTTTATGGAGAATTTTGATTTTTATACTTAGGGTTTGCTGAAAAAGTCTTTGGACGAAATTCCTAAACCGGATAATGCTGTTGCTGCTAAAGCATCAACTTGGTTAAATTAGGCACTAAAGTGCTTATGGATTTTTAGGCAGTAAGGTGGTTATGGATTTTTTAGGGATTAAAATCTACATATAGTGTGGCACTATAATTTTTGCTATCCATATATAGTGTTTATGGAGATTTTTGATTTTTCTACTTAACATTTAAACCAAAAATATTATTATATTTTAGGTAATATAGTCATTAATAAATACTAACTAAGATTCGTACAACTAAATTATACTCGTATCTATACTTAAGGCTTGATGATTAACTTTAAAAGGATTTCGAGAGATAAGGTTCAACCTCTTTTTTTGTGAAAGAAGTGCAAGCTTTTCAGTCCTAAATAGTCACATTTTGAGCAGACAACCGCGAAAAAATCTGAGAAAATTTTTTGCTCTACCTCCTGTGTAATCCCTATTATTCTTGACTCCTAGCTCTTAAATTATACTCTCACCACTCATACTTTATCAACAAACCCTACTTAATGCCTTCCCTTCACTGACGGGAGCGAAGATACTCCGACTATATCCCAAACATCATCTTCGTTAGCCAGAAACTATAGATAATTGTTATCCTCAATACATCATTAACGGCTATTTTGTATTAACAAAAGACAATATAGCCAAGTCAAAAGTCTCAAAAATATTAAGATTAACTTCACAGTTTATATAATTGTGAGTTAAAGTAAATAAATGTAAAGAAATATGAGATTTTTTACTTTCTTTTAATACAAACATTTGCTGTCCACCTTTTGGATTAAAACTAAATATAAAATGGTAAAATTTTTTTCAAAAATTTTTTTTGTATCAATTACAGCAATCTTCCTGACATTATCCACTTTTGCTCTAACTCCAACAGTTGCCCAAGCTTACAACAATCCAGATTTACTTCCCAAAGAGCAAACACCAATAATTGACCTAGCCAGATCGTTAACAGAAGTTCAAGAAAAGTTACTAGCCAAAGACTTAGAACAATTTGAAACAGAAACTGGCTGGAAACTCAGAGTTTTAACTCAATTCGACCGTACTCCAGGTAGAGCAGTTAAAGATTTTTGGCAACTTGATAATAAAAGTGTCTTGTTAGTAGCTGACGCTCGTGGTGGTAATATCCTGAACTTTAATGTAGGTCGCGCTCTTTATGAATTTCTGCCCCGGACATTTTGGGTAGAGTTGCAAACTCGCTATGGTAATCAATTTTTTGTGCGAGACCAAGGTGAAGACCAATCAATTATTCAATCATTAGAATCTATCAAAACTTGTTTACGCCAAGGTGGTTGTAACGTTGTACCAGGTTTACCACGGGAGCAGTGGATTTTAACTTTAATTACATCAGCTATTGGTGGAGTAATTTGTGGTTTTGCAGCTCAACCTCGTAAATCAGGCCAAGCTTTTTCTTGGCAGTGGGCGTTAATATTTTCTCCATTGTGGGGAATTTTGTTTATTGCTTTTGGTATTGGTCCGGTAGTTTCAAGAACTTCAGATTGGTTGCCATTGACTCGCAATGTGGCAGGTTTTCTTATTGGTGCTTTGGTTGCTTATCTGACTCCATTTCTGAATCAATCTTCTCCTTCTGAAACGTAAAAAATTTTCTATATCTAAACTGAAAAAAATTAATAACTAGGAATGTTTGATTGATTCAATTATTCCTAGTTTTTTTTGATTGTTTGAAGCTGATTTTTGACTGGAGAGAGCAAAATTTTAACTGCTAAAATAGAAAGAGGCGATCGCTACTTTTAAGTAGAGTAAAAATCTCTGATTTTGCTCTCTATAAAATTCCTATGGCAAAAATTAATCAGATTCAAAATCAACTCAAAAATTAAGTGGAAGTGAGTTCCAAAAACTTGCTGATACTTATCTTCAAAAAAAATCATTAAAGGAATTCCAGATATTACTTTCTCGAAAGAGAGCCAAAATTTAACTGCTAAAATAGAGAGAGGCGATCGCTACTTTTAAATTTAGTAAAAATCTCTGATTTTGAACTCTATAAAATTCTTCTAGCAAGAATCAATCCGATTCAGAATCAACTCAAAGAATTAAATGGTGGTAAGTTGAAAAAACTTGCTGATGTTTACCTTCAAAAAAAATCATCAAAGGAACTTCAGGTATTACTTTCTCGAAAGAGAGCCAAAATTTAACTGTTAAAATAGAGAGAGGCGAGCGCTACTTTTAAGTAGAGTAAAAATCTCTGATTTTGAAGTATATAAAATTCCTATGGCAACAATCAGTCAGATTCAAAATCAACTCAAAGAATTAAGTGGTGGTGAGTTCCAAAAATTAGCTGATGTTTACCTTAAAAAAAAATCATCAAAGGAACTCCAGATATTACTTTCTCGAAAGAGAGCCAAAATTGAACTGCTAAAATAGAGAGAGGCGAGCGCTACTTTTAAGTTGAGTAAAAATCAGATATTTTTATCTCTATAAAATTCTTATGGCAACAATCAATCATATTCAGAATAAACTCAAATAATTAAGTGGTGGTAAGTTG
>NZ_JAAHHT010000061.1:12506-25200 GCF_010672085.1 Okeania sp. SIO3I5 | reverse complement strand
AAATAGAGAGAGGCGAGCGCTACTTTTAAGTTGAGTAAAAATCAGATATTTTTATCTCTATAAAATTCTTATGGCAACAATCAATCATATTCAGAATAAACTCAAATAATTAAGTGGTGGTAAGTTGAAAAAACTTGCTGATACTTATCTTCAAAAAAAATTATCAAAGGAACTTCAGATATTATTTTATGGAAAGAGAAGCAAATTTTAACTGCTCAAATAGAGAGAGGCGAGCGCTACTTTTAAGTTGAGTAAAAATCAGATATTTTTATCTCTATAAAATTCTTATGGCAACAATCAATCATATTCAGAATAAACTCAAATAATTAAGTGGTGGTAAGTTGAAAAAACTTGCTGATACTTATCTTCAAAAAAAATTATCAAAGGAACTTCAGATATTATTTTATGGAAAGAGAAGCAAATTTTAACTGCTCAAATAGAGAGAGGCGAGCGCTACTTTTAAGTTGAGTAAAAATCAGATATTTTTATCTCTATAAAATTCTTATGGCAACAATCAATCAGATTCAGAATAAACTCAAATAATTAAGTGGCAGTGAGTTCCAAAAACTTGCTGATACTTATCTTCAAAAAAAATCATAAAAGGAACTTCAGATATTACTTTATGGAAAGAGAGCCAAAATTTAACTGCTAAAATAGAGAAAGGCGATCGCTACTTTTAAGTTGAGTAAAAATCTCTGATTTTGAAGTCTATAAAATTCTTCTAGCAACAATCAATCAGATTCAGAATAAACTCAAAGAATTAAGTGGAGGTAAGTTGAAAAAAATTGCTGATGTTTACTTTCAAAAAAAATCATCAAAGGAACTTCAGATATTACTTTATGGAAAGAGAGGCAAAATTTAACTGTTAAAATAGAGAGAGGCGATCGCTACTTTTAAGTAGAGTAAAAATCAGATATTTTTATCTCTATAAAATTCTTCTAACAACAATCAATCAGATTCAGAATAAACTCAAAAATTAATTGGTGGTAAGTTGAAAAAACTTGCTGATACTTATCTTTAAAAAAATCATAAAAGGAACTCCAGATATTACTTTATAGAAAGAGAAGCAAAAATTAACTGCTCAAATAGAGAGAGGTTATCGCTACTTTTAAATTGAGTAAAAATCTCTGATTTTGAACTCTATAAAATTCCTATGGCAAAAATTAATCAGATTCAAAATCAACTCAAAGAATTAAGTGGTGGTAAGTTGAAAAACTTGCTGATGTTTACCTTCAAAAAAAATCATTAAAGGAACTCCAGATATTTACTTGATCGAAAGAGAGCCAAAATTTAACTGTTAAAATAGAGAGAGGCGATCGCTACTTTATAAGTTGAGTAAAAATCAGAGATTTTTCTCTCTATAAAATTCCTCTGGTAAGAATCAATTAGATTCAGAATTAACTCAAAGAATTAAGTGGTGGTAAGTTGAAAAACTTGTTGATGTTTACCTTCAAAAAAAATCATTAAAGGAACTCCAGATATTTACTTGATCGAAAGAGAGCCAAAATTTAACTGTTAAAATAGAGAGAGGCGATCGCTACTTTTAAGTAGAGTAAAAATCTCTGATTTTGAAGTCTATAAAATTCTTCTGGCAACAATCAATCAGATTCAGAATAAACTCAAAGAATTAAGTGGAAGTGAATTCCAAAAACTGGCTGATACTTATCTTCAAAAAAAATCATAAAAGGAACTTCAGATATTACTTTATGGAAAGAGAGTCAAAATTTAACTGCTCAAATAGAGAAAGGCGAGCGCTACTTTTAAGTAGAGTAAAAATCTCTGATTTTGAAGTCTATAAAATTCTTCTGGCAACAATCAATCAGATTCAGAATAAACTCAAAGAATTAAGTGGAAGTGAATTCCAAAAACTGGCTGATACTTATCTTCAAAAAAAATCATAAAAGGAACTTCAGATATTACTTTATGGAAAGAGAGCCAAAATTTAACTGTTAAAATAGAGAGAAGCGAGCGCTACTTTTAAGTAGAGTAAAAATCTCTGATTTTGAAGTCTATAAAATTCTTCTGGTAACAATCAATCAGATTCAGAATAAACTCAAAGAATTAAGTGGTGGTAAGTTGAAAAAACTTGGTAATGTTTACCTTCAAAAAAAATCATCAAAGGAACTTCAGATATTACTTTATGGAAAGAGAACCAAATTTTAACTGCTCAAATAGAGAGAGGCGATCGCTACTTTTAAGTTAAGGAAGAATATATTATTTTTATCTGTATAGAATTACTATGTCAAAAATTAATCAGATTCAAAATCAACTCAAAGAATTAAGTGGTGGTGAGTTTCAAAAACTTGCTGATGCTTACCTTCATAAAAAAATCAAACAGATTAAGTCAATTCAACCATTAGGATCTGTAATTGGAGCTAATAAAACAAAAAAAGGAACTCCAGATAGTTTAATTATTCTGGAAAATGGAAAGTATATTTTGGTAGAGTACGCAACAACAACAAAGGAAAAAGGGGTCTGCGAAAAATTTAAGAAAGACCTCGGCAAATGTTTTAATGAGGAAAAAACTGGAATATCAATAACAGAAATAGAAAAGATTGTTTTATGTCACAATTCTACTCTGACTAGAAAAGAAGAGAATTCTGTTAGAGAAGAATGTCAGAAACATGAAGTTGAACTTGATATATTGAGTATTGACTCTATTTCTTTTGACCTTTATAAATATTATCCTGGTATTGCTAGAGATTTTCTTGGAGTTGAGGTAGATACTGGTCAAATAGTTAATCTTGATGAATTTATTACTACTTATAATAAAAGGAAAATTATTGCTCCTCTAGATAAAAAGTTTTACTTTCGAGAAGACGAAATAAACGAAATATTACAACGACTTGAGGAAAATAATCTAGTTATAGTTTCTGGTAAAGCAGGAGTAGGTAAATCTCGACTTGTTTTAGAGTGTTGTAGAAAATTTGGAGAGAAATATTCTGAGTACGAAGAAGTTAAATGTATTTTTAATAAAGGAGTCGATCTTTCTGAGGATATTCGTGTTTATTTTTCAGATGAGGGAAGTTATTTAATTTTTTTAGATGATGCTAACCGAGTCAAAGAATTTGAGCATTTTATTCATTTTATTCTGGATAAACGTGAAAATCAGCAAATTAAAATAATAGCTACAGTTCGTGACTATGCAGTTGAGCAAATTAAAGAAGTAGCACGTGATTATGATAATGATTTAAAGCTAGTAAAAATTGACTCATTAACAGATAAGCAAATTGAGCAACTTGTTAAAGAAGAATGCAAAATTCAGAATCAATTATACATAGAAAGAATTGTTGATATAGCTCAAGGTAATCCTCGTTTAGCAATAATGACTGCTTTGGTAGTACCAGGAGAAGAAACTGTCAAAGGTATTAAAAATGTATCTGATGTTTACGATTTATATTATTCTTCAATTACAAAAGATATTGAAGATTTTAAGGATGAAAGTTTATTGGAAATTGCTGGTATCGTTGCCTTTTTCCAAGTAGTAGATAACTCTAACGATGAAATGATGGAAAAGATTCAAACAGCATTTAATATTGAAAGGGAAATTTTCTGGGAAGCAGTTCGTAAATTATATAAATTTGAGTTGGTAGATATATATGAAAATGAGATTGCCAGAATATCTGACCAGGTTCTAGCTACATATCTATTTTATCTTACTTTTTTCAAGGATAAATTGTTGAAATTTTCCGTTCTCTTAGATAATTTCTTTCCTCAGCTTCAATATAAATTTGTTGATGTTCTTAATCCTGTTGTAAGTGCTTTTAATATTGAGGACATTATCAAAATACTTAATCCAGATGTAGACAGAGTTTGGAAAATTTATGAGGTGGCAGGAGATGAGAAAAGTTTAATTCAACTGATGAAACTTTTTTGGTTTTTTAAACAGACAGAAATTCTTATCTATGCTAAATACTTTATTGGCAAGATGGCAGTCGAGTCAGTAGATATTTCAACTTTAGATATTCCGTCTAATTCTAATATTGATATTCCACAAGATTCTATTCTTGACTTACTTAGTTTATTTGGTAATTCTGATGAACAAAATTCCCAAAAAATTGCAATAGATTTGCTGTTTGAATATTTGACAAAAAAACCACAGGAACTACCACAGGTCTTTTGCCTTCTTACTAAAACTTTTGGATTTGAACGTGATTCCTACATAACAAAATTTATTACTCAGTCGATAGTTATTGATAAGCTACTGGAAAAAGTAAATGAAGGAAAAAACGAATTATTTGTCAAACTATTTTTTGGTGTAGCTGAAAAATACCTCAATATTGAATTTAATACTTCTAAGATGAATAAGAGAGAAGTTACACTCTATGAATATCAATTTTTCCTAAAACCTACACCGGAATTATTTGAGTTGATAAATCAAATTTGGCAAGGAGTATTTCAACTTGATCAGATAGATATTTTTCAGAAAAAGGTAATCAATCTAATTCATCAATATAGCAATTCATTTTCCTCGGTTCCTGTCAGTAAAATTCTTAAAAATGATTCTCTAGAAGTGCTTAACTTTAAGGAATTATCCATCCTGAGATTCAGAAATACTATTTTGGAAAGAATATTTTTTTTGGAAGTAAAAGAAGAAGAGAAAATTATTCTTGAGGATAGACAAAATAAACTGCTCAAAAGTCTGATGGAAAATAGATATACAGATATTGATTTGATGCAATTATTGTTGAGCGTAACTACAACATTTCCCTACGAAAGACGTTATCAATTTATCGATCTATTTTGTAAGTACAATCAAAATTTTGAAGATTTTAAGAAACTTCCCCTAGAAGCTTATGTTAAGAATAATAAGGAACTTTCCTCAGAAGATTATATTTTGAGTAGCTCTAAGAATATTGAAGCAACAAATAAAATCGTAGAATATTTTAAATCACTACTGCCAATTTTTAATGCAGTAAAATTTCTGGAACACCAGCGATATATAAAACAAGAAATTAAGTATTTTGAGAAGTCGATTGAAGATGAAAAGAAAAAGGATTTGATAAGAGACTAAATTTAAGTTGCCATGAAGTTACTAACATCATCTCTTTTTGAATGCCTGAAATAAAAACTTTCAAAAACAGCGAGTAGGGAGAATTTTGTTTGTGCAAAATTACGCAAGAAAAGATACTCTGTTAAAAAATAAAAAAGTTTTTCTTATGACTAATTAATTAGACTTGAGATTGAGATTGAAATTGGGCAAAAATCCTAATTTCTTAATTAACTATTTTTTTGATCAAAATCGTCAAGACTTATTACCCAAATTCAATCTCAATATTCAAGCTTAAGTTGAACCTTTTTCTTCAGATAAAGAAGCTTTACAACCGACTGGATAAGGCGAATGATAAGTAGTAGAACGTTTACCAAAAATAGTATAACGATTATCTCTAATCTGCTCATAAAAGCGATCGCCCATCCATTTCGCCCCAGGTAAACCCCGATATGCTGCAACAAAAATATTCCCTGTAGGTAATAGTCGCCCTATTTCCTCTACTGCGTCACTACCTTGCCATCTACATTCTGGTGCATTAGCTTTAATTAAAATCATTCCCATTTCGCAATCTTCGGCAGTAATACTAAACTGATTTAATGTTTCTAAATCTTGCATAGGAATGTACTCAAATAGTTGACCCTGGTCTATATTTTCTAATACCTGCACCAAGGTTACACATAGATTGCAGTTGCCGTCGTAAATTACAATATAACTCAAACGTCTTAGTTTTATTTTGAATAAAATTTTATGCTAATTATAGCACTGAACCAAAGTTATGGAGGCACTTTCCTAAGCTTCCTATGAATGCTTGCTTTTTCCTCATCAAATCTTTCCATCCATCAATACCCAAGTGCAAAACCACCAACATTTTCATTTTCTGAAGCACCTAAAAAATCCGCGCCAAAGGATTTTCCGTTGCATCCTCAAAATTTTTGTGATATGCTAAAGATTAACTGGGGTTGTTCGCCTATACACATGATTTTTTATTCAACCAAATTTCTGAGCTTAGAGGCGATCGCTCGATTTCAGAAAATTTTCCCAGGAGCAATACCAGAAATATTTCCATCAACTCTCGCTTTCTATAAATGCTTCCTTTTCCCTCATCAAATCTTTCCATCGATCAATACCCAAGTACAAAATCACCAACATTTTCATTTTATGAAGCTCCTACTAAAAAAAATCCCGCGCCAAAGAATTTTCCGTTGCATCCTCAAAATTTTTGTGATAAGCTAAAGATTAACTGGGGTCGTTCGCCTATACACATGATTTTTTATTCAACCAAATTTCTGAGCTTAGAGGCGATCGCTTGATTTCAGAAAATTTTCCCAGGAGCAATACCAGAAATATTTCCATCAACTCTCGCTTTCTATAAATGCTTCCTTTTCCCTCATCAAATCTTTCCATCGATCAATACCCAAGTACAAAATCACCAATATTTTCATTTTATGAAGCTCCAAAAAAAATCCCGCGTCTACAGATGGATTGCAGTTGTCGTCATAAATTATAGCGCTACCCATTAAGGGTGTCGACATTTCCAAATCATAAAATTCTTTGACAGTCTGCTGTTCCCTAGCGGGTAGCGCTATACAATATAACTCAAACGTCTTAGTTTTATTTTGAGCACTTCGACAATTAGAAGACTCAACTAAAGTTCAATAGGTGCTTTCCCACCCAACCTTTCTTCCAATAAAAATCTCAGTAGAGATTGAGTTACCAAAACTAAACCTAATCTAGCCTTTGCTAATTTCGGTGTTTTTACTTTCACTTCGCCCCATATACGACACTGACAGTAAAAATTTTGAAAAGCAGTATTGAGAGAATTAGCTACTTTAACCCAATTTATAGGTTTTCTAGTAGTAGAAACACAATATATGTAATCCAGGGTAGAAGCAATTTGACCAATTAATTCATATTCACTATGATGTAAAAATTGTAATTTCCCATTAGATTTTTGCCAGGGTATAGAGTTAGGAGTTTGAATAAACCAAAATTGACTATAATTTTCTGGATTTGTCCGAACAAGAGTAATTAGACCATCCGATTCAGCCATACGCAATAAAGAACAACAACGAGCATGACTATATTGAATAGGAAACAAATTTATAGTTTCACAAGATTGATGATTAAAATTTACCTGAAACTTTTGCCGATCATCCTTGAAGGGAAAAGAAATTAAATAACTTAACCAGTTAGCTATACTTAAATCTGTTAATTTCATGTAAATTATACCAGATGGAATTACATCAATATGTAAATTTACTACATCCTTCTTTCCTTCAGTATTAACTATTTCTCTACAATACTTAGCTAACTCAGTAGCAATATACATTGCTGATTCCTGCAAAACAGGCGCTAACTTAAGAGCGATCGCCGATTTGTACATAATTCCTCCACCATCCTTAGCTTGCCTAATTGGAATTACCTCCATTCTTTGCAAAACTACTAATTTTTTTTCATAGCTACAAAAGCATTCTAATTTTCCCCGGTATAAACTTACAGTTTTTTTTAACAACTGTATCAAAGCACACTGAAACGATAATTTGGTCAATACAATTGCCACCTCAAACAAAATTTATCCTACAAAATTCGGAAATAGATGTATTTTTTGCTACACTGATCCTAAGGGTAAGACTGGTATAAACAAACAGATAAATATCTGCTCCTATTCCCTATACCAAATTAATTTGAACCAAAGTCCAACTTTTATCAAAAGAGAGTAACAATGCACCTATCATCACATCCAAACCTACCAGAACTAAATATACAACCTACTAACAATTCTGCCCCTAGTAATAGGCCATTTTTGACTTGGCAATTGATCATAGATTGGGCAGAAGAACACTACCGTAGTAGAGCTTTTACCAAAGATGAACGTATCCCCGCTCGCCCTGGTTTGTTATATCTAATACAAAAAGGAGCAATTCGTCTAGTAGGTAATGCCCACATTAGCGCCAGTCGTAATAAGTCCAGCAAATCAAAAATAAGTCCAGTTTCAGACGAAGCTTTCCTCGGATTTGTCGGTGCTGGTCAACCATTTGAACTAATAGCTCAGTCACCATTTACACTACAAGCTTATGCTCATGCCGATCAAACAACTGTACTTTGGATGTATTGGCATGACCTTGATAACTGGCCTCACTTCCGCAGAGAAGTTCTAGATGCCTTTCGATATCAACATCAAAGGAAGCTTTTGTGGCTGAGTACCCTGGGTCAACGTCGTACTATCGATCGATTATTTGGATTTATCACACTATTAATTGAAGAATATGGAGAACCGTGGATTAGTGAAGATCGGCAAGAAGTAACAAGCGGTTATTATCTACCTTGGCCTTTAACCCATGCTCAAATTGGTAGCGCTATTGGTTCTACCCGTGTAACTGTGACTCGTCTGATGGGTAAATTACGTCAGCAAGGCTTAATCCATATTCAGAATGATAATCTCATCTGTTTGCCAACAGAATCTCAAAACATGGAAAAATCTAAGCAATCCTGAACATTTTGAGGATTGTCTTTTGTTTGGGAATATTAGTCAAACAGAAGTTGTAGATTGAGTCCTAACTGACTATCTTAACTGGTTATGACCTGCTTCAATAATTAACAATTAATAATTAATAATTAATAATTACCTCTTCTGTGGGATAATTGATTTTATTTTTTATTATTGGACATGTCTAGTAGCGAGCGGGATTTTTGGAGAGGTCTAATAGATAGACTGCCAGTAAGAGAGGGGATTAGCACCGCCTCGTAAGCTACTGCTATATGTGCTACGGCATGGTATTGGCAAGCCGTTTCGAGCAATATGGAAATCGTGGCTTGAACAAATGTTATAGTTCCCTTAAAGAATCCACGCAGTTTTAACCAGTGGAGTATCAAAATACTGTCATTATGTTTGAATATATACCTTCATTTAATCGGCGTTGCTGAAATGTCATGGTCAATAACTGAAGGTAATATCGTACAATATACTTTTTTCCCATTTTACTTAATCTAAAAATCATTACCAATCAGCAACGCCATTTAATCTCAGGTCTACTGATTGCTATTGCCCACTACTGGCGTGACACGCCTAAAACTGTGTAATAGATTTTTGTTTCTAGGTGCCCTTATCCCCCCATCTCCCCATCCCCCCATCTTCCCATCCCCCATCTAATCCACCATTTTAGCTGTGTCACGCCAGTACTCTATTCCTGTGATCTTAATTTACTTTATCAGGCAAAGACTCCTGATTAAATCAACTCTACCATTCCCCGATACCCATCTACCCTAACTTTTTGCCCATCCTGTAAACGAGTCATCGCTCCAGAAACATTCATTACTGCTGGAATGCCATATTCCCGCGCAATAATAGCTCCGTGGGATAACTGTCCCCCCACCTCAGCAATAATACCCTTTGCCTTCAACAACACAGGTGCCCAACCAGCATCCGTATAAGGCACAACTATAATTAGATTTTCCGACTCAGCAAGATTTACCTCTAAACTCCGACAAACCTTGATATAACCTTCCACACAACCAACACTCCCTGGTATCCCTTGTAAAATAGAAACATTTTCCTCAGTAGAAAGTGTTTCCTGACCTTCTTGGGGTAATACATTCCCATAAACAACCTGGGGAACTTGGCGATCGCTATCTTTTTCTAACTGTTCCTTTCTTTGACGGATAAGTTCTCTGAGAGTGTGGGGAGAAGGGGGAGTGTGGGAAGGGTGGGAAGGGTGGGAAGGGTGGGGAGTGTGGGAAGGGTGGGGAGTGTGGGAAGGGTGGGGAGAGGGGGAAGGGTGGGGAGAGGGGGAAGAAACTACATTAAATTCTCTTTTGTTTTGTTCTTCAACTCCTGCACTGTTTCTTGGGTTTCCTTCCTCAAACATTTCCTCTTGATTAAGGCGATCGCTCAACACCCCCCCATTCCCAAGGGAGGTTAGGGAGGATTCTTTTGTTGGGTTTCCTTCCTCAAACATTTCCTCTTGAGCAAGGCGATCACTAAACACCCCCCCATTCCCAAGGGAGGTTAGGGAGGATTCTTTTGTTGGGTTTCCTTCCTCAAACATTTCCTCTTGAGCAAGGCGATCGCTCAACACCCCCCCATTCCCAAGGGAGGTTAGGGAGGATTCTTTTGTTGGGTTTCCTTCCTCAAACATTTCCTCTTGAGCAAGGCGATCGCTCAACATCCCCCCCTTCCCAAGGGGGGTTAGGGGGGATTCTTTTGTTGGGTTTCCTTCCTCAACCTCACCCACTGTAGATAAAATCCATTGCCGAATTTCCTCAAATTCCAAATAAAAAATATCACCCTTTTCTTGAAAAACTTCTAAATTTTCTGATTGCTCATCACGATTAATTTTTGGCTTTTGACTTTTGACTTTTATTTCCATTGCCAAAAACGTCAGTCGTAAATAAGCCAAAAGCTTCCCATAAACCTCAGCAATTTTCCCCTTAGTTCTCGCACGCTTTGCACATTTCTCCAGTCGCCACCTCTGCCAAAAATTCAAAGACTTTACTGTATTTACTGATAACTGATTACTCTCACCTTTCCGAGCCATTCCAAATAATAACTCACGAAAATTATCCGGATTTTCTCCCCAAGTTGCCACAGAAATATCCGTACCAACCTCACTCAAATAACCATAACTTTCTAACCATTGCTGAAACTCCCATTGTAATTCCTGATTTTTCTCAAACTCTGCCTCTATTTCCACATCAGATTTAGTCGCCATTCTTAACTTAACCGCCAACCTTTGTAATTCTCGAATCGAAACAATTTCTGGAGCAGTATCAGTAGGCAACCATTCCTCAGAAACACCAAAGAGCGATCGCCTAATCGCCAAACCTATAGGACACAAAATATTATAATAAGTAATCGGTTTTAACCATTCCTGAATTCTTTCCACTTGTGCCAATAATTCTGATAAAGACAAAGACGAATTCTGTTGAAAATCTTGTTTGAAATTCTGTTCTAAATTTCTTTTAAAATTCTTCTCTAAACTTTCTAGCGCTGGAACAAAAATTTGATGATAATCACGCTCAAACTCATCATCAACCGCCATTTCTTTTTGAATCAAACGCCATAAACCAGGCAAAGCAGACCAGACTTTTCCTAAAGGCGGTTTTCCCATTTTTTGCCCTCGTAATAAAAACTCTAAACCCTGCTCTGGCAATCCCATCATTCTAAAAATTTCCCCCAACAAAGTAGCATTAAAATAAGCATGGGAACCTAACAAAGTTGCCGTTTCAGTAAAATCTAATTTTGCTACCTTTTCCCCTAAAACAATAGTAAAAATTTCTCCCCAAACCCCACAAGTTAGAGGACGATTTATCGACCAAGTTAAAGGATGAATAGCCCCGGGAATTACTTCTGCTGCAATAGTTCGCGTCCAGATAGGTCTCAAATTAGTAATCGGGCGACTTTGCAAAATCCAAATTTTTTCCCCATCCCAACACCATTCAATATCTTGAGGCAAACCATGAAAGAATCCTTCAATTGCTTCAGCTTGATTTACCAATTCTTCAATAATTTCTGGAGCTAAAATCTTCTGACTTTCCACACCTAAAGATTCATCAACAGAATCATCACTTTCTACTTTTGCCTCTGGTTGATTTACCAATTCTGGAGTAATTTCTGGAGGCAAAATCTCCCGACTTATCTTACCAGAAGATTTCTCAAAAGAATCATCACTTTTATCTTTTACCGTTGAATTTTTACTTTGGTGAAATTTATTTTTATCAACTTCTAAATGCACAGGAGTAAACTGCCCACCCACAACTTTTTCTGCACCCCCAGACAGAGCTTCAATAATTATTTTCCCACCACCATCCAAAGGATTACGAGTAAACATTACTCCAGCGACTTGACTAATAATATAAGGCTGAATCAAAACCGCCATTTCTGCATCAGGAATTTCTCTTTGTCGCCGATAAGCAACAGCATCTGCCAACCAATAAGATTGACGACAAATATTAATCGCCTCCAATAATTCCGTTTCATTTCTCACAGGAAAAATAGTTTCATATTGTCCGGCAGCCGAACTATTATCGCTATCTTCCCCCACTGCTGAAGAACGAACAATTAGGGGAAAACTCCAAGACATTTCATTTAATTTATCCAAAATTTTATCTGCTGAGAAAAAGCCAGTCGCAATCCAAGAATTAGGAATATATTTTTTCACCTTACCCTTTACAACTAATTCTCTATTCCCATTTTCAACTGCAGGTAAAACAAAACCATCAGGAACATTAAAACCAGCTTTTTTCAGTAGAGCTAATCTAGCTGCTTTTTCCCCACAAATTTTAGGGTCAAGTTGATTATCTAGAGAAAGTTTAGGTTGTTTTTGTAAAGCCATATCATCACTTTGGCGAAAATTTATTACTACTAAAAAAATTACTAATCCTGCCATTGCCAATAATTCAGAAAAAGATGGTTCCTGGCGAAATAATAAAACCCAGAAAAAACTACTGATACATCCCAAACGAGATGACCACTTGCGAATATTTTGATTTTTTCGAGTCAAGACTTGTTTGCCTATTACTAATATTAAAAAACCTGTAATTCCCGAAGCAAAAGCCACAACAGAAGAATAAACCAAAATTCCCCAACTAACATTAGTAACACCGCCACCTTGAGCAATAAAATATCTACCCGCCACTAAAAATATTAATCCTACTAATTGCCAAGTAGGAATTTCTGGAAATAATAATTTTGCTGCTAAAACA
>NZ_JAAHHT010000061.1:0-12406 GCF_010672085.1 Okeania sp. SIO3I5 | reverse complement strand
AATTCCCCAACTAACATTAGTAACACCGCCACCTTGAGCAATAAAATATCTACCCGCCACTAAAAATATTAATCCTACTAATTGCCAAGTAGGAATTTCTGGAAATAATAATTTTGCTGCTAAAACAGGAGCAATACCTCTACTAATTTCTGCCAAGACCGCAAATATTGCCACAGATTTCCGTGCGTGAATAAATGCGGCTGCCACACTAACATTACCTGTACCAACTTTTGCTAGGTCGATATTTGCTAAACTTTTAACTATTAAATTAGTTAGAGGAAAAGCACCGAGATAAAAGCAGAAAATTAGAAATAATACTGGAATTAATATTTGCATATCAATATATATCTATCTTTTTGAAAGAAATCCCAAACGAGCCGACCATTTTTGCCTATTACTAATATTAAAAAACCTGTAATTCCCGAAGCAAAAATCACAATAGGAGAATCAACTTGTAATTCCCCAACTAACATTAGTAACACCGCCACCTTGAGCAATAAAATATCTACCCGCCACTAAAAATATTAATCCTACTAATTGCCAAGTAGGAATTTCTGGAAATAATAATTTTGCTGCTAAAACAGGAGCAATACCTCTACTAATTTCTGCCAAGACCGCAAATATTGCCACAGATTTCTGTGTGTGAACAAATGCGGCTGCCACACTAACATTACCTGTACCAACTTTTGTTAGGTCGATATTTGCTAAACTTTTAACTATTAAATTAGTTAGAGGAAGAGCGCCAAAACAAAAGCAGAAAGTTAGAAATAATGCTGCAAATATTTACATATCAAGAGACATCTTTGTATGGTCGCCTAGCAGTCACAGGATTAAACTGAGTATCCACAAACTGCACTGACTTGTCGGTCTCAATCCACAAATGTGCGCCACAAGGCAAGGGGTCATAAGGCTTATAAACTATACGACACGGACCATCAAGAACCATCTGATAACCCATATCATCACGATTTGTCTGCTTCAAACTAACTACTGGTATCAACTGGTCAGGAGTCATTAGGGGATCGTACTTTATTCTTTTGGCATTTGCTTTAATGAAATGTTGATTGACATGAATCTTGGTTGGATTCTTGCGCCTGTGATGACACCAAACACCTTTCGGACCTCTCTTGCCTGGTATCACAATAGGCATTTTTCTCTTTCCATAAAGAGGAATTTGCCAAAATCCCTTATTATCTTTATCAGCACCTTTGATTCTACCTTGATAAAGTAAAGCTCTGACTCGTTGACAACAAATACCTAACAAAAAAGCAGCTTCTCTCGTTCCAATATATTTTTTAATAGTCATTTTTAGTCTAGCACTATAGTTCTAGGGTAAATAATTTATTGATTTAATTAGTTATAAGAATGAATTTTACTCATCATAAGAATAATTACTGTCACATTTGCTACATTATGTTTTTTGAGGGTTGCTCACGCATCACAGACAGATATTAACCTTCACTTACTCTGGAAATAATAGTGAATTTTTTTCAATTTCTCCAGACTATGAGATAATATTAATCATACTCAAATAAAAATATAATAGGAATATTTAATATGGTACAAGGCGATTTATGGATTCCGATAGCAGTTGTAGTAGTAGGCTTTGTGGCTGCTGTGACTATAGGTTCAATTGCTTGGTATAATTCTAAGCGTCCTCCAGGTTGGGAAGATATCCAACGTCCTGATTATGTGCCTAAAATTAGCGACAAGGATGAAAATAGCGAGGCTTAGGTAAGTAAACTATTGTAGATACCTTTGCTATCTAACTTCAGAAGGCTTTCCGGTATAATCTTTGATTTACCCAGATATTAGTAATGAGTACATGATTATGGCATTGAACTATAATCATGTATAAAAATTAATAGTTTCTCGAAACCTTGCCAGAAAACTGGCGGTATAAGGAACGTAAAAATCAAGATCAACTAATCATAGATGCCACCTGCGCTCCTGCAAAAAGAGGATTTAGTCAGCGCCAAAGTGATGGCCAAACTTAAAGATACTTCCGCAACTGCGATAGAACTCCCTTCTGCTGCTCGATCAAACTACGTTTCCCTTCGCGATCGCAATTACTTTTTTAGTAATCAACCTTTCCACCCTTTTAAAAGAGGCTTTTTCTCTTTTTTTGATTTGCAGAAAAAACTGTTTTTGCGGTCTGTTTAATTATTTAAATTTATAGTTATATGAATGATGATATTTTTTTATTATCATCATTTGTTTTAAATAATGAATAAACCGTTTTCAGATTTTTTCAGTAAACCCCAATTATCAAAGACATTACTGAAGAATATTGGTATTGTAGTGCTAACTATAAAGAAACGCATGATCCCAGATATAATCTATTATTTTTTTCGCATCATCTAGAGATAAAACTTGACAACAACCATTTGCATCATAGGTCAGTAATGAAATCTCTGGAATCTGCTTTTTATCTTTACTATCACTGACAATTTTACCTTTAATTTGTGTCAAATTATTCAAAGGACCATTAATATCAAAATCAATTTTTGTATCAAACTTTTGCTCCATCCATGCTTCAATTTTGTTATCCAATTGTTCTGTAGTAAGTGATGTATTGCTAGTTAGCAAGTGATAATAAACTAAGATAATTTCCTTACATTCTTCTTCTTCAGCATCATCAACTAAAGATTGAAATACACCTGCATTATTAGCAATATTATTAAAAAATAAGGTTTCTGTTACCTGCTTTTGAAACTTAATCTGTTTATTTTTGTATTGAGTATATTGCTTGAAACAAAATCCTCCTAAAGTAAGCAATAAAGATAATGTAGCTATTAAAATTCCTGTCATATTCCTAATGTCTTCCTGACTTGCTCTCAAGTTGAATTGTTCTACATAAGACGGACCAAGAGCTAGAAAAACAATTACACCTATAATTAGTAAAAGTTGGGGTAAAATTTTTAGGGCAATAGGTACTGCTGCACCAATAGCAGGCACTACTAACATCAGGCGGTCTTTCAAAGTCATACTAATTTTTACGTTAGGAAATAGAAACTCAATATCGTTTTTAGGAATATTTTTATATAGAGAAATATAGATTTTACTAGGCATCAAATTAGAATCTTCCATAGATTTTTCAGAAGGATTAGCATCCTTTTGATTTTGGCATTTAATTAATAAAGCAACCCTTTCAAAAATATCGATTTTCTTTTCAAGTTTTCGGAAAAATTTCTTGACTTTTATTCTTTTATATATGTCTCCCCGACAGTAACATATCATTTCTTCAAAATCATCAAAATTGACATCCGTTTTAAGTTCAATTAGCGATTTTTCTTGAAAGGCACGTTTTAAACTAGCTTGAGATATAGGATAATAATTACCTTGCTCTAGAATTTTCTTGAAACTCTCAACAACCTTACTTTTCATCATGGTAAGTTGTGAGTTTGAGTAATCAACAATATATTTAGTATTAATATCGGGATTAAAAGGAGCATAGTTTTCCTTTAATATTTCTAGTGTTTTATGTAGCTTAAAATGGTAATAAGCGACTAAAATAGAACAAAAATCTCTAAACTTTTGTAAAGAAGTATTTGGTAATTTACCATCTTTAATACAAAGTTCTATTAAATCTCTACGAGAATAAGGAATAAATGCTTCTCTATCTTGATAAACTGTCATAGTTGTATACCTAATTAGATGAACATATATTTTACCACATTTTTTATTACAAAGATTTAATAATACTTGACAAAATCATTAGGGTCTGTATAAATATAATAGCTCTAATTATCCTAATATCAAGAGTAACTAAAAAAAAAGACAAATATTTAAAGACAAATTTAGTAGTCAGGAGATAAAATTAAAAAGTATGAACACTCATTCATTAATGGATAATGGATAATGGATAATGGATAATGGATAATGGATAATGGATAATGGATAATGGATAATGGATAATGGATAATTACCTCTCCCTAAAAGGGAGAGGATTGACTCAAAGGAAAAGATTTATTTTCTTCTCCTTTATTGGGGAGGCTTTAAACGTGAATTATCTAATTATTTAATTGTTTAATTATTAATTAATTATTAATTATTTAGGTAATTAGCTTTGAAAAGGTTTGAAAAGAGATGTTTGACCTCAGAAAAACCATCCATTTTTTAGAAGCAGAGCATTTTATCTAAGCTTTTTAAGCGTTATGGTCATTCAATAATTATTAATTATGAATTATTAATTACCTCTTCTGTAATACAAGGATTGGTTAAAAGGAATTTTTTTCTTCTCTTGGTCGATTGGATATGCCGTTTTCGCCTAAGAACCGACATGAAACGCAAACGAACGCTTTTTTATCCTTGAAAGGAGAGGCTTTGAACCTTGATTTTTCGGTAAGATAAAGGTGACAAATAAATAATGTTAAGAGTATCCCCTTTCAAGGGAATAAAAAAAGAAATTTCTGAATTTATTGCCTTTAACTAAACCCGGAGGAACTGATAACTGATAACTGAAAGGATCGACAAGAAAACTTCCTATAACTGATAGTAAATTAATTAGTTATGACCGAAAATATGCTACTAATTCAAGACTAGCAAATATTATGTTGTGTAGGTTTTTAAACTGATTTATACTTCCACACCAGCAAAGTTACTAAATCTGAAAGTAGTACATAATTTATATCTAAATTTTGTAGCTTACTAATTTGACAAAAACCCTAAATTAATTTTTTTTCAACCGAATAATTATCATTAAAAAAAATGGATTCCAAAGCAACTTTAAATCAACTTAAAACAATAAGTCCAGAAGGAAAACTCCCCTCTAGTTATGGAGTTTATTTTAAAAATACATTAGTAGCTCTATGTCATGCTTTAGAAGACCACATATTACAAGTCAGTAGTCAACATCCAGATGCTCAACCATTAGTTTTAGTAACATTTCAACAAGGAAAATGGTATCTGCAAGAAGCAGACCGTTACCAAGAATTAGCTGAATGTAGCCGTCACGTTATGATAGCAGCAGTACCAGATAGTGGGTTGTCCAAACATCCTACAAGTAAATTAGATAATGTATCCTTAGTTAATCTAGACATAAATGACAGTCTAGTTAATGAATGGAATCTAATTATCCTAGCTCCAAGTTACCAAGCTATGGTGCTTTGCCATGAACTCTCCGAAGATGAATATTTACCCCACGGTAAACCAACTGTAGATATAGAGAGAAAATTCTACGGTTTATGGACTTTCGATGAGACCTTAGTAGCTAAAGCTGCCGAAATTCTTGTAGAAAGATGTCGCCCTTATAACCGAGTATTAGCAGACACCATTCAAAAACAACATCAGGAAATAGTTACTACTGAAGGGATACCAGCTACAGATATGACTGATGTAGTATCTCGAATAGTTTCTTACCTGCAAACTTCCCAGCAGCAAATGATAGCCATGAATAAGCAAACAAGGGAACTTTGGGAATTAGAAGGTCAAGCATTACGAGTTAGTCGCAACCTCAACGCTAATAAATTGCAGGCATTTTTACGCATGGCTCAGAAAGTAGACGAACGTGACCAAACAAATTCCATTGCATCTCTACAAGTATCAGCTTTATCTGAAACTTTAGGGCAAATGTTAGATTTACCTACTCTACAGTTACGACGTTTGCGGTTAGCTGGATTATTATTTCGAGTAGGGTTAACCTCAGCACCACAAGAAATATTTACTCACACACCAGACGAATTAGATGATGCAACGTGGAATTTTTGGCAGGAACGGAGTGTGTTTGGAGGTCAGTTATTAGCAGCAATGCCAGAGTTAGCATCTGTAACTAAAATTATTACTCATCACTTGGAATATTGGGATGGTAGTGGTAAACCAAATGGTCTTAGAGAAAAAGAAATACCTATAGAGTCTCGAATCTTGGGATTAGTTTCTTACTTCCAAGAACTGACACAACCACGGGGTAAACGAGCTGCTCTTAGTTTAGGAGAGGCGTTAGAAAAGTGTAGCGATCGCAGTGGTAGTTATTTTGATCCTACTTTAGTAGAAACTCTCAGTAATGTGATTCGATTAACAGAAATGGGTCTCATGCAATTACCTCAAAGGCCAACTCAACTGCCTAACGTTTGGTTAGAAGAAGCAGTTACTATAAAGACTTGAAAAGGCTAAAACTTTTGCCTGTAAATGCTTTTAGATTTAATCAGCAAGCCCTATTTAGAGATGGGGGAATGGGGATATGGGGGCATTTTTCTACCTTTTTGCTCTATCCTATTAGATTAGACATCTCCACCCAAAGAGGGAACAGGGAGAGGGAATTGATAATTTATGGATAAGAATTGATTTTATTTTTGATTTTTGGAGATGTCTATTTCTCTCACTTCTGACTTCTGATTCCTGAATCCTGACTCCTGAGTCCTTTGCCAAAAACCAGCACTTTTGCAAAGATAGGCTTAGGGGTAATTAACAGCTTGACATAATCAGGACTTACGCAAAGACACTATATATAGCGTATGCATGCGTAGAGCGATCGCTTGATAAATTGTAGCGATCGCCTGAACAACAAAATTACCATAACTAATACAAAGATACGCTAATCTAATTGATTTTAGCTCTATATAAATGTGGCCAATTGTCAATAATTTTTGCTAAAATACCCTGATTCTTGTAGAATAATGTTATTGTTAATTTGAGCTAACTTTCTGGAATTTTAACTATATTGATCCCATATCAATATCTACTTAATTCCCATACAAATTATACTATCACTTGCTCAATTCAAATCACCTAGAAAATGTTAGCCATGATACGATAAATCGTTATTTGAAAATCGAAAACTTTGATAACCAAGAATTAGGTCGAAATGTTAAAAAAGAAATAGTAACTAACACTGAAGGTTACTTAATATTTGATGATACAGTTCTTAACAAGAAACATAGTAATAAAATTGAATTGGTTCGGCGACAGAAAGCGTGGTAATGAGCATCAAGTAGTTTGCTGACGCAAGGCTGCGCCAACGTGGTATAGGAATAGTAAACTGTATATATTTTAATCCCAAAATCGAACGATTTTGGCTCATAGATTATCGAATTTACGACCCAGATACTGATAAAAAGACCATGCGGAGATCATGTAGAAGAAATGATTTTATGTGTGTCAAATCAGAAAAAATTACCATTTAAGACTGTATTAATGGATAGTTGGTATGCAACACAAAGGTTGATGGGATTGATAGATAATATGGAAAAAATATATTATTGTCCCTTAAAAACAAATCGTTTAGTAGATGATACTGGTGGTGTAGAAAAATATAAAAGCATAGGAGAATTAAGTTGGAACTCCTCAGAAAAAATATCAGGGAAAATAGTTAAAATAATCATGTTTTCCAAAAGATAAAAAAGCGAGTGCGTAATTCTGAGGTCTCCTCAGAATGTAAGACGCACTCAAGACAGTCAAGCTCCACAAGGGCAACTGTTTCTACCAACTTCAGCAGAATATATTGTCACTAACGACTTAAGTCAATCTTCAGTAGATGCTGTAGAGTTTGAATCTCTTGCCTAGATGGAAAATTGAAGAATTTCACAGAGAAATCAAGCAATTAACAGGTATTGAATGCAAGTCAATGTCGTCTCAGCGACATTCAAAAAAATCATATAGCCTGTGCTATGTTAGTCTGGAATTTCTTATGCATGCTTTGCAGTAAAAATAGGAAAAACTATTTATCAAGTCAAACATGAATTACTCTCAGATTATCTGATCCAAGAGTTAAAAAAGCCCACAATAAAATTCAGGGCTATTTTTATATAGGAGGTGTTTTTAACCCTTGTTTTAACAATGGCAAAAATCTTGAGGCGATCGCTACGCTTTATCAAGCGATCGCTCCCTGTTAGTATGCGCTATATATAGTGTCTTTGCGTAAGTCCTGATAATCATAGATTATCTACTACAATCTATGATTATCTGTTCTATTCTTGCTTCATTCTGGCAACGTCGGCGTTATCCAGTCCACAAGCTGACACGGGCGAACTGCCCGCCATAGCTAAATTTAATGCTGCATTCAAATCTCGTTCGCGCTAGCGTTGCGGAGCAATCACAATTGAAACCACAGTGTTCACACTTAAATACTCTTTCAGATAAAGATAGAGAATTTTTAACCTGACCACACCTACTGCAAGTCTTAAAACTAGGAAACCATCTATCGGCGATGAATAGTTCCGAGCCATATAGTTTACACTTGTACTCTAACTGTCTACGAAACTCGTAAAAACCCATGTCAGCAACAGCCTTAGCTAGCTTGTGATTTGCCATCATACCTGATACATTTAAGTCTTCACCCACCCCTCTTGCTCCCCTCCCAGGAGGGGATGGGGGTGGGTTGTGGTTTTTAGCCAAATAAGTTGTTAATTTATGTAATGTATCTTTTCTAATGTTAGCTATTTTGCTATGCAGTTGAGCTATCTTAAGTTGAGCCTTTTTCCAATTGCTAGAGAACTTAGTTTTATGTTGGTTTAAATATTGCAACCGAGAGAGTTGAGCTTCTAACTTTCTATAAGATTTAGCACGCTTAGAATACCTCACCAGTTGAGAGTGAAGAAGCGTGATTTTACACCCAAATCTACACCAACTACATCTACTGATTTCTCAGTAATTTTGGTTGCTGTTTCTATTTTAAAGCTGACAAACCAACGACTTGCTCTTCTGTAATAGTTACAGATTTAGGAGTAACATTATCTGGTAATATTTCATAAGTTTTCACCCATCCAATTCTTGGTAATTGTATGCGATCAAAGCCTACAGATATTGAACCATCTAAATTATTAATAATAGTTTTGTTGCGAGATAGTGCTAGAAGCATCATAAAATCTGGTAAGACCCAAGAAAATTTATTAATGAAAAAGCATTTTCCTGTAAGGCTTTCAGGATATTAGTGCAACAAAGCGATTAATAATTAATTATTAATTTTCTTTCATTATTAATTGTTCATTATTCATTATTCATTACTATTTTACCTTTTTTCTTGAATTTAGGTTGACCAGAAACTTTGGTAAAGCAGCGTTTCCAAGCAATGGACAAATACCTTAAAGCATACTGAGGCGCAGACTCAAGATACTTCATAGTACCAATAGTTTTTAGGTTTAACCATTGCTACTAAAAGTTTATGCAGGTCGATTGCAGAAGGAAATTTAAGTTTACTACCAAGGTTATTTGAATTGTGATCAAGGATGTTTTTAGTTAACCACAAGCCGCAATTGTAAGTATGACGCGCCACACCAGCGTGTTTAGCTACCAGCGTTTTTTGCTGGTTTGTGGGGTGTAGTTCAGTTTTAAATCCAAGTAGCATAAACAGATAATCCCAGATTTTTATAGATAATACCAGATTTTAGCCAACAGTTACAAGCCCCTTTATTGTCCATCCAATATCTCAAGCATTTATTTTGAATAAATTGAGATGTCCGAACGGCCTCATTAGCATACTTTATAATATTGCTCAGATTTAGCTTTGGCTTTGAACTCATAAATTATCATTTTGGCTCGACCTACTTTTTTTTCCTTAATTATATAGCATAATTAACTTAAGAAATGCCAAGCAAAGATTAGAGTATTTTGACAGGCGACTTTTGTCGCGCCCAGAGCTTTTCATCCATGGGAAGCGGCGACATGGTTTTCAAGCTCTCGTCCAACTTTGATAAAATCTTTCCACATAAATTGTAGGATATTCACTTATTTCCTTACCTATTCTAATTTCTAATGAATGAATTAAAATCTGTTGATATTTTAGCTATTCGATCGGGAAAAATTAAACTTTTGGCAAATCTTCACCTCCCTGGTGTAGATTTAGCAGGAAGCCAACTTTCAGAAGCAGACTTCTACCAAGCTTATTTGCTTGGAGTTAATTTCGCTGGTGCTAATTTAAGACAAGCAAAACTGAGAGCTAATCTTAGAGGTGCTGACTTTACTGGTGCTGATTTAAGAGGAGCAGACTTTCGCAATGCAGACCTACGAGGTACTATTTTGATCGATGCTCAACTCAGGGAAGCTAGCTTTGCAGGAGCTTTCTTAAATGGAGCTATATTTAATGATTTGGACCTCAGTGGTATTGATTTTCGTGGGGCTGACTTACGAGGAGTGAATTTGACTAGAGCAAATTTGTTTCAAGCAGAGTTAAGCAGTGCTAATCTTTCTGGTGCAGATTTATCTCAGGCAGATTTAGAAGAGGCTAATCTGAGTGGAGCCATATTGCGGGGCACAAATTTACAAAGAGCCAATTTGTTCTGTGCTTTGCTAGAACAGGCGGACTTGACCGGGACATTACTAACAGATGCTTGTGTGGAAGGTACACCTCTTGCTTGACATACTCCCGACGTTGCCCTTACGGGACCCATAGGGATTCTGAGCGCCTGGGAAACCCTGACCGCTGTTTTAACAGAGGTGATGTCCTCCCCCTGTGTTGATAATAATCCGATTTTTTGTATCAGAAGGGCTGAGTTATAATCTCTATCTAATTCTTGACCACATCTAGAGCAAGAATGCCAGCGCTCTGATAAGCTTTTAGAGACTTTATTTAAGCATTCCCAACAATGTTGAGACGTACCTTTTGGGTCTACGCGTGATAATTCTCTTGCCTAATTTCCAGGCTACGTACTCTAAGACTTGAACTTTCCGGGCAAAATGCTGCATCCTGCAAGGACTTATTTAATCCTGACTTCGCTGATTGACCATTGGGCAAAAACTGACCATTGTTACCTAATTTAGCTTTGCAGCGTCTCACTAAAGAAGCTATCTGTAGGTTTTCTAAAAATATCACAGTTACATCACGCTCACAAATGATAAGTCAGTTTGAATTGCCAATCTAAAGGTTGTCTAGCTATCAACTGATGCAGTGATCGAATTTTACCCTTGAGAATCTTACTCGGCTTTGAATGTTTTTGTCTGTTAGCCAATCTCGCTTGAAGTAAAGAGCGCCGATGTTCAGAGATCCTAAAAAATTTGGGCACTTCTATAAACTCACCATCAGATGTAACATCATAGTGTAAAAATCCCAAATCAATACATGCATGAGTTATCTTCAGTGGGTTGAATTTCTGCACGCCTCAAAGGTACCGTTTTATCTTCTATGGTAAAGCTGATATACCATCCATCCGCCGCGCGTATTACTGTACCTGCCTTAACCTTGAAACCTTCTGGTATTTGGCGATTATACACAAAAGGGACTATACCAATTTTTGGTAGATTGACGCTGCGGACGACCGTTAGCATTTTTGACAATATGGCTATTTGATAACTGAGGATAGCTGAACGAATTATAGTAATGTTTATCTTTAAATTTAGGTCTACCACTGGTTTTACCATTTTTATCAGGTAAAGCATAAGTTATCCATTGTTGTTTGTACACGTTGGATAGCATCTTGTAAAACTTGGGAATGGATAGACTTGTACTCAGGAAAAAGTGTTTTAGTTTGTGCTAAGTCTGCTAATTGAACAGTCTCCGAGAAAATATAGCCATTAACTATATTTGGATGCTTATCCCCTTTCTTTGTTATCGGATTACCATTATTGTCCTTTTTTCTGCCATCTTGTGTTTGTATCCTAAATTCAGGGATATTCTGATATATGCGGTGTACGGACCTTCGCATTTTCGTTACCGCCCAACTCAACAAAAATGCGTTTTCCGTTCCGGAATGCTACGCTTTCCATGTCGCGCAGCGAAACCTCCCTACTACTGAAACATTAAGAGGACAATGCTGTACTGGTGTGCGTGTTGCTTCAAACCAGTGTAACCGTTCAGCTAAACGGTAATTATATTGGCAACAAGCCATGGATAACCAATTGGACATAATAACCGCTTGCCTTTTATGTGCTTTTAACTTGTACTTGTATTTCAGTAGCATAATCTGTATCGACCTTGATATCTACATTAGTTATTATCAGGACTTACGCATAACCACTATATATGGTAGGGGGTAACGGCTTTTCGCCGCTACATCTAGTGTATAGTTTGATATCTTGCGTAAGTCCTGATTATATCAAAAATCAGGATCAACCATACACACGGGCGCCCGGCTTTCCCGTCCCTCCGCTCCCCTACGGGAGAGCGCGGGACTTCCCGCTGGGGGAGTTAAAAGTAGCCGGGCTAATTTTTTGTCGTCAGAGAATATTTACAACCCTATATTTATTTTAGATCCTGTGCTTCCGACACTTCCGACACTTCCGACACTTCTGACACTTCTGACACTTCCCACCCCCTCCTCCTACTTTTCGGGCGTTGGTAAATGGAAAGATGAAGTGAGTAATCTACTCATAAGATAGGTAGGCAAAATGGAATATGTAGATAGCGCTAAGTAAATTAAGTCTATGCAATGTCCAGAGTGTGCTAGTAAACATATCCGCAAAAATGGTCATAGAGGAGATCAGCAAAATTATATCTATCTATCTGTGTTAAATGTGGTCGGCAGTTTATAGAAGTCTA
>NZ_JAAHHT010000060.1 GCF_010672085.1 Okeania sp. SIO3I5 | reverse complement strand
TAGCGCAATTTTTTCAACACAGCAGAATTTCCCCACTATCAAATGCAGCCTTTTGATGATGAACAAATTTCCCTGTTTCTTGATAACTGGTACAACAGTCGTTTTGCAGATCCACAGCAAGCGCAAAGGTGGAAAGAAAGTTTACAAAAGGCGTTGGGTGAGAACGATCGGATTAAGTTATTGGCAAGGAATCCGTTGTTATTGACGATTATTGCTTTGATTCATCGGTATCAGGCAGTTTTGCCGAAGCAAAGAAATAAACTTTATGAAAAGGCAGTAGACACATTGTTGGTTTCTTGGGATAAAAACAAGGAGTTGAGCAATCATCAGCGACTGAAGTATTTAGATATAGACGATCTGAAACGGTTGATGGAATTGTTGGCATATTGGGTACACACTCAGGGAACAGTTGGCAAAAATGAAGAGGGTGGCACCGTAATAGATAAGGATGACTTGATAGAAAAGTTGAATCAGGAGATTCGGGAATTAAAGGAATTAAAGTTGTATCAAGCACAGGAAGAAACAGAAAGATTTCTGGAGTTGATTCAGGGGCGCACTGGTTTATTGAATGAGCAGGGGCAAGATTATTATGCTTTTGTGCATAAGACGTTTCAGGAATATTTGTGCGCTCAAGAGATTCAATATCGGGCAAAAAATGAATATGATTTAGGAGTTATTTTGAATTGTATTGGGGAGAATTTGCACGATGCTCACTGGCGCGAAGTCTTGCTATTGCTGATAGTAGAACAAAATCCTAAAGCTGCGGCAAAAGCTATTCGGATGATTTTGGAGAATGGTAGCGAGTACGAGGAATGGTTGCATCGGGATTTGTTATTTGCTGGTTATTGTTTGCCAGAAAATCCGAAGGGGATGCGGAAAGCTGATAGTAAGTTAGTGCAGGAAATTTTAGAGAAGTTGGTTGAGTTGGAGGTGAGTAAAGAGGAGCAGGTTGGCGATAAGGTGCGCAGTCAGGTTTTTCAAATTCTTTGTAGTTTGGGTGAAACTGACTTTGAAAAGCAAGCTTTAGAAATGTTGAAAGAGCGATCGGATTTAATTGATGAGAAGCGACTGTTGGGGTATCAAGTCAAGTTAGGAGAAAAAGATCAGGTAATTCCATTGTTTCTGGAAAAGCTTTTGGAAAAAAAGGACTATGAACCCCTTTTTTTCTGGCGATTCGATTCGGTAGCCATATTCGATCAAATTTGGGAGGATATAGTTAATGCTCTATTGCCTCTGCTTCGAGATGAGAATTCTGATGTGCGTGGGAGCGCAGCCTATGGTTTGGGCTTTTTAGGCAAGAGTTCCGAGGATGTAGTTAATGCTCTATTACCTCTGCTTCGCGATGAGAACTTTAATGTGCGGGGAAGCGCAGCTTTGGGTTTGGGTTTTTTAGGTAACAGTTCGGAGGATATAGCTAATGCTCTATTACCCCTGCTTCGGGATGAGAACTTTGATGTGCGTATGAGCGCAGCCTATGGTTTGGGCAATTTAGGCAACAGTTCGGAGGAAGTAGTTAATGCTCTATTACCCCTGCTTCACGATGAGCATTCTGATGTGCGTGGGGGCGCAGCCGATGCTTTGGGCAAACTAGGCAACAGTTCGGAGGAAGTAGTTAATGCTCTATTACCCCTGCTTCACGATGAGGATTCTGATGTGCGTTGGAGGACAGCCTTCGCTTTGTGCGAATTAGGCAAGAGTTCGGAGAATGTAATCAATACTCTATTACTTCTGCTTCAGGATGAGAATTCTAATATGTGTTGGAAGGCAGCCTTCGCTTTGGGTGAATTAGGTTACAGTTCGGAGGAAGTAGTTAATGCTCTATTACCCCTGCTTCACGATGAGCATTCTGATGTCCATGATAGCGCAGCCGATGCTTTGGGCAAATTAGGCAATGGTTCGGAGGATGTAATTAATGCTCTATTACCCATGCTTGGGGATGAGAATTATCGTGTGCGTTGGAGGGCAGCCGGTGCTTTGGGCAAATTAGGCAAAAAATCTCATAAAATCCTTCTCCTTCCCCAAGTCAGTCAATTGATTCAAAAACATCAGGATTCAGAATATTTAGGCACAAGTATTGATTTACTGTGGGATTTGCTTGTAGGAGAGTAGAGGAGTGTGGGGAGCGTGGGAAGTAGAATTAGGCCCTTGTAGAACGATCAGTGAAACCCAATAAAACCTTATTCTGGTTGCGTTTTGAAACCTCTCGGTTGAGGTTTAAAGTGAGAACTTTGAGGTGTTATAGCAACAGTCAGGGCGATTAGGACATAGAGTAGAGGAAGTGTTCTCTTATGATTAAGTCAGTTCTGCAAGCAGTGTCCTAACCTCCTTGGCGATTGCTATACATCTACAGGACTACCCTATTTTAGAAACTGTTTGTAAAATAAGTCTTAAGAGAGTTGTTGAGTGACTAAAATCTAAAAGTAAAAGGTACTTCAAGAGATTGAAATTTGGTAGATTGATTAGGAGGAAAGGTATATATCTTCCCTTGATTTTAACTCTTCAATACTTGTCTTGATTTCCTATTCCCTATTTCCTATTCCCTATTCCCTATTCCCTGTTCCCAGTTAAGTGTTCCCTGTTCCCTATCTCCTTTTTATATTTCCTGATACATTCAGTCTCTTAATGGTAATACTTAGTATTTCAATATTGTCGGGGCGAAGGCCGTTCACCCCTACCAAGGTTCTAGATTAACTTAACAGCACGCAAGCCAAACATTAGAACTCCAGCTACACCTAAAAAAGCAACAAATAAGACAAAAAAAGCAATGATTCCTTCAACAGTCATTAATTTTTCTCCAAAATGGTTAATTAAACTATAAAATTAAGTTTAATACCTAATGTTCAAAATAGCAAAGTCCTAAATCGTTCATGGCATCCATAACTGTTCAACTTCCCCAAAAATCATATCAAATAGCGATCGCCCCCGGCAACCTTGACCAACTTGGCCCAAAAATGCAACCCCTCAACTTGGGCAAAAAGGTCTTGCTAGTCTCTAACCCAGAAATATTTGGTCATTATGGCGAAAGAGCGATCGCCTCACTCGAACAAGCAGGTTTTGATGTCTCTCACTGCATCCTTCCCGCAGGAGAAGAATATAAAACTCCCCAAACTCTGCAAAATATTTACGATGCAGCTTTAGCACACCGTCTCGAACGCTCTTCGACAATGGTTGCTCTTGGTGGTGGGGTAGTTGGTGATATGACTGGGTTTGCTGCTGCGACTTGGTTGCGGGGTTTGAATGTGGTGCAAGTTCCGACTTCTCTTCTGGCGATGGTGGATGCTGCTATTGGGGGAAAAACGGGAGTTAATCATCCTCAAGGTAAAAATCTTATCGGTGCTTTCCATCAACCACGTTTGGTATTAATTGATCCAGAGGTGCTGAAGACTTTACCTGTGCGAGAATTTCGGGGAGGGATGGCAGAAGTAATTAAATATGGAGTAATTTGGGATGTGGAATTATTTACTCAAATGGAGAATAGTCGGGGACTTGATGAAATTAATAATTTAACACCAGGGTTATTGGAGGAAATTTTGATTAGGTCTTGCCAAAGTAAGGCAGATGTGGTAGCAAAAGATGAGAAGGAGTCTGGGTTAAGAGCAATTTTGAATTATGGTCATACTGTTGGTCATGCGGTGGAAAGTTTGACTGGTTATACTGTGGTGACTCATGGGGAGGCGGTAGGTATTGGAATGGTGGCAGCAAGTCGGTTAGCGGTAGAGTTAGGAATGTGGAATGAGGAGAGCGATCGCCGACAGTTAGCTTTGATAGAAAAAGCTAGTTTGCCAACAAAGTTGCCAAGTGGGTTAAATATTGAGGATATTTTAGTTTCTTTGCAGACGGACAAAAAAGTAAAAGCGGGTAAGGTGCGGTTTGTGTTAGCGACTGGAATAGGAGTAGTGACTCTGACAGATAAGGTAAGTGCGGATGTTTTGAGGGGAGTCTTAGCGGGGATGGGTTAACGAAGTCAGAAGTTAGAAGCTAGAAGTTATATAATGTCTGGGTAATAAGTGATAAAAAAGTTTCTGTTTGTAGTAGGGTTTGAGCAATATCTACACTTATTGTTCAAGCCCTACTACGAAGCTCTAATTATAACTATTCAACTAGAGATAATATTAGAAGTTACATTCTTGCTGTGAGTATATTTGAGAATATCTGCGCCGGTAATGGCGACTGCTATATATTCCTAGAGCATAACTCAACAGACAAAACTAGAAATTAAGAAAGTTTGGCTCATCATATATTAATACAATTATTGGTAGATTTGAGTTCTTAAAAGTAGAATTATTTCAGGTTAATAAAGTTTTGTCATTCATCAAAATTATTACCTTGTTTAAGATATTCTTGAAAGATTGGAGAAAGTTGAAACATTTTTTTATTTTGAGGATTTGTTTGTAAAATATATCGTCTGGATAAAGATTGTAAACCATTAATCAAATCTGTCGATGATAAAGATAAATTTTCTTTTAAAGTCTCTATGGAAAATTCTTGGTTTTGTTGAGTCATTTCCACAATAATTTTTTGTTCTACATTCGATAATTTATCGAATAACGAATTAAATATCTCTTTCAAATCTTCTGTTAAAATCAACTCGTCCTGCTCGACAAAACTCAAAACATCACCTTGAAATACATCTTGAATTAAATCGGCTATATTTTGTAAATATAAAGGATTTCCTTCATAGAGTTTGATTAAGGTAGACCAAGATTCAGGATTCTCTAAACTTTGATGATTCAAAAGCTCTGTTTCGTATAAACCTGTTAACTCTAAAAGTTTAATGGGATATAATTCCTCATTTAAAGATTTCATTTCTTGAGATTTCTCTTGACTGACTAAAATTAAACAGCTTTGATGTTCAATCTCAGTCATCATTTTCAAGAATATTTTGTAATTTCTATATTCTGGTTGATACTGTCCGGCAAATTCTTTTTCTGTAAAAATGTTCTGAACGTCATCCAAGACAATTAAGCATTTTCTCTGGCGTAAAATATTAAAAAACTTTCTCCAGGTTTCTTCATTAAGATTGACACTATCATTTCCCAGATAAAAATCTTTGAATATTTCAGTTAAAAGCAAATTTAACGGTTGAGGAAATCTTAAACTTTTCCACATCAGAACATCAAAATATTTACTGTTTAGATCGACGAATCTTTTTACTAATGTTGTTTTACCAATTCCACTTAATCCTAAAACACTAATCAAACGAGATTTTTGTAAAAATATCGAATCATGGATAATTTTTAGCTCCTTGTTTCTGCCATAAAACAAATTAATTTTAGGTGCTATTCCTAAATCTTCATAGTAGGATGTAGAATCAACTTTATTCTCAATATCTGGTTGTTGTTGTGGTTGCTCAGATATCGGCGAACAGAAATTAAAAATATGGTGATGATTTTTATGATTAAACAAATTAATAAACGATGAATTTATAAATAATCTTTCTATCGTTGAACGAAAATTATTTTTATTAACATTTTCCCCTAACTGCTCCGATAAAATTTGCCATAATCTATAACCTACATCCCTAACTCGACTCTCACTGCGATGACATTCTTCTCCAATTTGACTATAACTTTTTCCCTGCCATACTCCTTGAATAACTATCTGTTGAAGATCATCTAAGTGTTTACCAGTTCCCTCGAAAATTAACCGATCTGCTAATTGTAATACCTCTGCAATACTCATAAACTCTAGATATAGTTAAATTTCAGGTATTATAACTTAATTTTACACGACAATTCACGACATTTTCAGACTTTAATATTAGTATTAGTCTAGAAAATACAAGATTTAATAGGATATTTTACGTTAGCTCTACCTAGAAACAAAAGATTATACTGGAAGAAAAGTTAAGCTAAGTTCATCTATCAAAATTGCTTTTATGTATAGCGTAAATAAATTCAATATTGTCAAGATATTTGTTTTAGTCGGGGTAATTCTTTCCTGCTCATCATGTGAAAGTATTGCAAATATGCAAAACCAGAGGAAAGAGCAAGAGCTTTTGAAAAAAGTAGAGTTGGCATCAGCAGTTTATTATTGTGAAAAGAAAAAACCTTATCCCAATAACGAGACTAACGAGGATTATCAAATGAGACGAAATAGAATTGAGGCTGAACGCCAGAACTTAGAACTTACTGAAATTAGAGCCAAGCAAGGAGGTTTAACAGAGGAAGCAATTCGAGAAGCTAGGGATGTTGGGGAAGCTAAAGGCCGTCGATCTGTTGCTGAGGATATGGCTAGTGGTGATTACAGAATACATTGTGATAGTTATTATTTCACGGAAGACTAAGTATAATCCAAAATTAATAGGAAAATAGTCAATTACAGTTAGGTTTCTCTTGTGCATAATAAAGAAAACTAATCGTTACAAATATGCTTAAGTTAGAACCAAAAATCTGAAATTATGTAGGTTGGGTTGAGGAACCGAAACCCAACATTTTTCTAATTTTTGTGAGGTTATTCTTATGGATAAGCCTTACTCAAACTTTGTTCAAAACAACCGATAATTCTTAATTCTTAAAATATTTTTTTCCTCCTTGAGCAGTGAGAACCAAAAATCTGAAATTCCGTAGGTTGGCTTGAGGAAGCGAAACCAAATATTTTTATACCAAATTCATGCAAAGGCTGTTACATTCCAATTTGTCATTTATTCCTACATTTTAATACTTTATGGATTGCATTAATTGTAAAAATCAAAGTTTTTTCCTCCATTTTTTGTCTATTTATCTTTCCTGGTTTCGGGGTTCCCTATCTCCTTTCTCCTATTCTGTAACTGTAGCAATATTTTATGAAAATGGTATTAGAGTTTTTATTAGGTGACTCCTATGGATAAGCCTTCCTAAAACTTTCTTTTCAACAACCGATGATTCTTAATTCTTAAAATATTTTTTTCTCAACCAGTTTTTTTCAGTAGTGCATAAATAATTTTTCTACCACTAACAGCTTGCTTTTTTTTATCTCCAACTATAGCTTGTAAATTATCATCAAAAGATTTAGTAGATGCTTCTGGGCATTATTTATAAATTTCTGCTAATGCTTCATCATTAATATATCGTTTTACCAATAAATTTAATACCTCATATTTTAGGAAAAAATTAATCATAACAAATATTTTCAATAGACATCTCCAATAATCAAAAATCCAATCAATTATCATACAGAAATCATCAATTATTTTCCCCTATTCTCTACTCCCTACTCCCTCTTTAATGATATAAATTAAAATTCCCAACAGATATTCTAAATTCCCAATAAAATGCTCGTCCGCTTCAATATCAACTTGATTTTCTATCAACCTTAAAAACTTCCAATTACTCCCTGTTGTCACAATTCCATAAATACAAGAAATTTGATTATTTTTTTGTTGGTTAAACAACTGAGCTGCCACCATTCCCGCAATACATTGACCTAATCCAGATTTAATATTATCGTTTTTTGCCTCAACAATTGTCACGACAGGAGCAGTTATTTCTAACTGTTTCGGAGAATAACTAATTATAAAATCACATCTTCCCGTTAATCCCTTGCTTTTATCCACATTAAACTCTGTGCCAGAAAATAAACTAATTTGGCGATCAAAGTATTTTCTGAGTTCTACAATAATTGGAGAAACAATCAATTCCGTTTGCGGAGCATTCCGTTAGGAAACGAGCCTTTTCTGTATCTATTTCTAATGCTAAAGGAATATTTTCAGCTAAAATTTCTTTCAGCAAAGGACTAGGTTTCACAGATTCTATCGACTTGAATAATTCTACTCGTTCCTTAAGTATTAGATTAAATTCAGATTCTAGTTGTGAGAGAGTAAATTCACTGTAAGACATAGCATTAAGGAAAGAAGAAAGAATAAAAAAGGAAGAAGTTGGAAAAATCTCATAAATCAATTTATTCTACCCACTTAAACTTCTGATATTTGACTAGATTTAAAATTTCTAATTTTTCACGATCGCTTTTGTAATTTGACTTGAGATATTTTGATTGTCGATCGCTCTGAAAAAAAAATCTCAGGAAGAAAGAAAAAGTTATAAAAATCAAGGGTAAAAATTTATTCTGGCAAATCTCAAGTATTTGACTACTCAAGTAAGATTATTGTTTCACTAGAAACTACTTTCAATTTCAGATTTATAAATCGATGAAGGAAGAAGAAATAATTAAAAAGGAACAAGTTGGAAAAATCTCATAAATCAATTTATTCTACCCACTTAAATTTCTGATATTTGACTAGATTTCAAATTTCTAATTTTTGACTATCGCTTTTGTAATTTGACTTGAGATATTTTGATTGGCGATCGCTCTGAAAAAAAAATCTCAGGAAGAGGGAAAAAATTATAAAAATCTCGTCAAAAAATTTAATCTAGCAAATCTCAAGTAAGATTATTTTTTCACTAGAAACTACCTTCAATTTCAGATTTATAAATCGATTCTATTATTTTTGAGCATTACTCAAATATTCTATTTCAATCTGGAGAAAAAATTTATACCGTATAATAAGTCATCTGTCAATAGCCATAATTACTTAAGCACTTCTACTTATCTAAAATTTATCGTTTTGAGATTATCCACTTTTGGCAAAAATATGAATATTCAAGATGAGCTGAACGTAAATACTTGCTTATAGCTTTTTCCAAACAGAATCTTTTACTTTGAAACACAACATTGGCAAAATACCTTATGTACAAATTATGATACAAACACTTGAAATAACGCAAGTGCGTGAAATATTTTGTAATAATTCGGGGAAAATAGAAGCTTGTTTAATTAAAATAAAAAAATTTAATTGCTGAGGTAATAAGTTAAATTTATAATTTGACTCTCTTATCTAATTATAAATTTGAAACTACTTTTGGATAATTAGCGATCGCATTCCTGACAGAAAAGAGAATATTGCCAGAAATTTTTGTAGGGATGTTTCATAGAACATCCCTACATTATTACTTATACATATTTCCTATTTACCGAAAAATTAAGGTTTAAAGCCTCTCCTTTCCCTACTCCATAAGGACGTTGCTTGAACATTAATGCGTTTTCGTATAGTGAATGCTCCGCTTTTTCCTGACGGAAAGCGGAGCTTTGCGTCAGCAAAACGTCCCTACTTTTTTCTAGAGATGTCTAAATTTTACCAATCACTAGCTTCCTGACTCACGGACGCATTTGCCTCAGTTGCTTGCCACAACTTAAAAAGTAAAAATTCAATGCGATCGCTCAAAGCAGTAATAAAAACTCCATTCTCTTCTTCTGGATCTACAGTAATCCAACATCCTACTAAACTGACTTCCACAAATTCATCATCAGCAACACAAAGGGCAACATCTTCCCCACCCTCCTTTTGTACAGCTACTTCCAACATTGACAACTCAGGTAAATTTACAGGTAGCAAAAAAGCTGCAGAACTTGGTTCAACTACAATTTTATGACCAACTCGCATAGCCAACATTACCCGCAGTGCTACCAACTGTTCGGGAGATTGAGCCAAACGCTCGATATAAAAGCCAGATTCAGTATAAGTTAACTTTAGCATTCCCGGTCGTCTCTCCTTTTTTGACTAGCTGTTAGCTTTTAGCATTCAGCTATCAGCTCTTAGCAGCTCTGGGTTAATCCCCGAATGGTTTAGGAGGGGTTCAAATTCCCTTCATTCACCTTAAAAAACTTGCTCCTGCTGATATCTGATTGTCGAGAGCTAACTGCTTTTTTGATGTGAAGAGCTTCGGATGTTATTGAGTAATTAATCTATAACTCAAAACTCAAAACTCTTTGCAGTTATTGAAATTAGTTTTTTTGCAACATCTGGCATCTATAGCTAAGAAAGAATTAGTTAGGACTAACGACTAATGATGAATCTAGAAAGTGGAAATGTTTTTTCAACTATTCCCTGTTCCCTATTCCCTGCTATAGGATTATCAAAATAATTGGGTTGCGCCACTCCACCAGTATCAGCGAAATGTTTTTGGCAGGAAGCTTAAATCCCCGTGACAAAAACAACTTCTGTACGGGCGAGCAAGCGAATCGCCCCTACTGATTTCTGACTTCTAACTTGGTTATTTCCCAACCATTCTCTTCTTAAATAACGGCATCAGAATTTAGCTCTAGTTACCTCACTAGAACTAACGAAACTTATAAACAACTTTTCAGGTCTTCTCCTGCGAAAAAATAGGAACTTCTAAACCTTGTGTTGCCGTTCGCGCCAGAACTGTTCAGCAAATGCAATAGTCGGATGTATTGGTGTCTTCGGTTGATGTAATAATTTCATCCCTGCTTCAGTAGGAGTACGATTACCTTTAAAAGCATTGCACTTATCGCAAGCCGTAACTACATTATCCCAAGTATGTTTACCGCCTTTCGAGCGAGGAATTACATGATCTAAGGTTAAACGTTTAGTAGCACCACAATATTGACAACGATGATTATCTCTCTTTAATACTTCCTTTCGGTTGACTGGAGGAACTTTCCATACCCGTTCTTGGGAGGCCATCGTCAGGCGAATTTGTTCAGGCACATATAAGACCAAACTAGGAGAACGGACAGGCCAGCCACTTTCATTATCAAAATCTAGAGGTTCAGCTTTGCCAGCCACCAACAGAGCGATCGCCCGCTTGATATTGACGCGGGTCATTGGTAGGTAATTCTGAGAAAATACTACTACAGATTGGTTTAATACTTGAGTTATGCTGGTCACTGCTTTACCTCCTAATTTAAAATTTTAGATTTTTTATAGCGACTGGTTTATAAATTGATTGTCCAAGTTCAAAGGTTCACTTTATTTCTTTAATTTCTTCATCCTATCTAAAAAGTAACAGCCCCTGCTTCTGTTTATTCGGAAGCGGGGGCTAGAGAAAAGATATTTATACCTTTTAGTCTAACTTAATGTACAGATATTTTCGGTCTGTACGTTCCCCTTCCGAATTTACTTGACCCGAGCTTTGGCCATTCAATCTGAAAAATATTATTAATTTTTTCGATTAATCCTAAGCCTCCATAATCAATGGCAAAATCTCTTCCATGAATTTCATCAAATATTATTTTTCCCAAACTCAGCCATAAAGTAGTCGTACAACCCTTGAATAGGTTGCTTTTTGACCGATCGATGATTTGGGTAAATAAAAATTTCACAAAAAAGCTCTCAAAAAGTGGGTTTCAAATCTTACCTTTTTTATACTACACTAATATTACAGATATGTCTAGGTAAAAATCAAGGAGAAAAAAATCATGTATACAATTCCCAAAACCTCAACTACTGAGATGGAAGTTACTAGCATTCGTCTAGAAAGGGAGTTAAAAGATAGTCTCAAAAGACTGGCCAATAATAAAGGCTATCAAGCTCTGATTCGAGATATCCTCTGGACCTATGTCCAGCAAAAGTCTGGCGATTATCGGCCACAATTATCCCATTCGGATATTCGAGCAAGTTTAGCTGCAACTGCCCAACAAGAGGAACGATGTGTACTTACTGGGAAAGTGATACGACCAAGTGAAGCGATGTTATTAGGATTTACGACTAATGGCGAATTAGTACCCCTCAGTATAGATAGTATGGAAGATTAATTAAAGTTAACTATTGGTGATGGGAAATTGGCAATCAAGAAATATTTAAAGATAACGACGCCCAAATCTATTTATTTGTCTGTTTGCCCATCACCATTAATGAATTCAAAATTTAAAATTTAAAATTTAAAATTTATAAGTTCAAAAGACCTCTGGCAAAAGTTTTAATTAAATCAATTTAAGAGATGAAATCAACAATTTCATCCCTCTATTTCCTATTCCCTATTCCCTGACTTCTGCAATAAGTCTAAAGTAATTTCTGACTTAGTTTTTCCTACGAAAATGCTATGGAAACTTATGAGTCGGTCTGAAGAAGTTTACCCTTAAATTAACCAAAGAAATATTCTCGATCAAGAGTAGTAGTTAGGCAAAATGTGACAATTAATTATAGTTTTAGAGAGTGTTTATCAAAGGAATATTAAACCCAGACTTAGGGTGGGGAGAGTGAGGTGGCAATAATTATGAATCGGAACGAAAATCGTTGCGGGCATTCCGGCCCGCACTACGCCTTAACCCACGGAACATTAAGCACTCTAGCAGTCTTAATTTTTAGCGAATAATTAATAATTAAATAATTAAATAATTCAGGTTGAAAGCCTCCCCTTTTAAGGAGAAAAAAATCAATTTTTTCCTTTTAGTCAATCCTCTCCCTAAAAGGGAGAGGTAATTATCCATTATCCATTATCCATTATCAACTGTATGTCCAGCATCAGTAATTACTTGCTTAATGGACTCTTCAGATGCTTTGGTTTCTACTGTAACTAGCTTTTGCTCCACATCCACTTGGACATCAGCTTCAGACTCAAGATTTTTGATTGCTTTAGTAATAGTATCTGCACATCCACTACAAGCAATAGATGAAACTTTTAATTGCATTGCCATATAAAAGAAATAGTTATCTGACTAGAAATTTTTTATCAGTATAGCATTAATTATGAATCTCTGGAATCAGAATTAATAATTGTAAGCATTTTGTATAAAGCATATTTTTGCAGGGGTTAAAATTCTAAAATATACCATTTGCTAATATCTGAAGAAGGAATGCTTGCTAAAAAGCATTCCATAGAAAACCCTATTTAACTATAAAGACTACCAACATATTCTTCGTAACCATTGTAAAGTAAAGTCGGGCGTTTTTCCCAAGACCAACTAGCACCTTCACCGACTATTCTTTCCGTTGCTTGTGACCATCGAGGGTGGGGAACTTGAGGATTAACATTTGCTTCAAAACCATATTCATTTGCTGCCAAAGTATTCCAAAATGTTGCAGGTCTTTGTTCTAAAAATTCAATTTTTACAATAGATTTTGCCCCCTTAAAACCATACTTCCAAGGAATAACTTCTCTTAAGGGCGCTCCATTTTGTTTCGGCAATGATTTACCATACATTCCCATAGCAAAAAAAGCTAATTCGTTAGCCATTTCATCTATTCTTAAACCTTCTGTATAAGGCCAAGGATAACCACCTGCCCAAAAACCCGGACCTTTAGTAATTTGTGGGTTATAAAAGGATGTAAAACGAACATATTTAGCTTTTGATGTTGGTTCCACATCTGCCATTAATAACTTCATAGGAAAACCAAGCCAAGGTACTACCATTGCCCATGCTTCAACACACCGAAATCGATAAATTCTTTCTTCTAAAGGAAACTTTTTTTGTAGTTGATCTATGTCATAAATACGAGAATTTTTGACTAAACCTGTAATTTCGACTTTCCAATTTTCTGTGGGTAAAGCTTGAGCATTTTGCCAAATAGATTTAGTACCGCCAAATTCATAAAAATTGTTATATGTTGTGGCTAAAACTTCATCAGTTATTGGTCTTTCAACTTGAGAAAAGTTAGGATTAGATGTAAATTTGCTAATATTTGGTAAAGTTACTGCTTCAGAAATTGGAGATGTTGTTGAGTTGCTAGCACAATTTGTAAGAGTAGATAAAGCAGTAGCACTTAGACCAGCACCGATTAAATTTTTCATAAACCGACGGCGGTTTAAATAAACTTTTTCTGGTGTAATTTCTGTTTCAGGAATTTCCCAAGATTTTTTGATTCGGATTAGGGGCATAATTAATTATTAGTTGCTATGAATTTAAACTGAAATACCGAATTATCCTAATTTATAATATATAATATTTCTCTCTCTTGATGAAATGATAAATATTTAACCATAGATTGAATTATACCACAATAAATATTTTACAATTTCCCGTGAAATACATCTAGAGTTTGGTTAGGAATTAAGCAAAACGTAACTACAAAAACCAGCGCTATGGAATAGTTTTTTTTATTGCTAGTTGTGATGACGTAACTATATTCTTTGACACTCTGCGCTCTAGAGAGACGCAGATTCTTAAGTATTCCAAAATCGAAGTCTTAGAGGCGTTGTCAATGCACCTCTACTTAGTTGACTTAAGTTGAGCTTAACTTAAGTCTTCCAGATACTTTCCTGAGAATATTTGCAGCACCATTGCAGTCGGCATTAATCAAAAAAAACACAGCAGATTTATATAAACCTCGCCTAATAAGCTTCCCTATAATAAAAAATGGATAATGGATAATTATTTTTGAGCATAATTATTAATTATAAATCATCAATTTTTAGGAGATGCTTTAAACCTTTGGGGATTAATTATCAATTATCCATTGGTAAATAGACATGGTTTGCAATATTTAGGAGGTTTTGGTTGATTGGCTAATTCAAATTTTCCAAACAGTTTAAGTAGTTGTTTAAAACTTCTAAAAGTTTAACAATACCGTTGCATATTTGTTAGGTACGCTTAGGCGTACATTACATTAAAATGCAAGTTCCATTTCATCTGCCGAAGTTTCCTTTAAGTGACAAATCTATTCTCTTTAAATCAAACTTGTCGGGCATAATAAACAGAACAATTGAATACTTTATTCGCCTCGCCACACAAATATTTTAATATGGCCAAAAGATTTTGATTGGGATAAAGCAACACTTGTTAACATCCCATATTTTTTGTTGTTTTGCTAATATTTTTACGATCATCAAAATAGGGAAAGTCAACACCGCTAAGATTTTGGAGTAAATGAATGACTCTCACCACGTTTATTCAAACAAATACGTCGTTTTTCCACCCCACGCCTAAATTGACAGAGCTACCAAACTCCCTAACTTTATTCCTTGTTGAAAAAGTATATAAGAAAATCAAGCTACACTGGATAGTTAAGGTCGGGATTCATCCCACACCGATGTTGCCTTTTCTTAGGTTATGCTTTGCAAATGGTGTGGAGCTTCTGCCAGTTGTAGCTAATATCTAATTATGAATCATCGCATCAATCCTCACAACCAGAATCCGGAAGATGCTGACAAAAACATTGTCAGTCAAAATGAGACAATAGGGGGAATATCCAAATGTCCACCTATACTCAAAGAACGCTACCAAGTCATCAAACCCTTGGGTGAAAGTGTCTGGAGCCATACATTTCTAGCCATTGACCAGGACAAACCTTCCAAACCGCCGTGTATTATTAAAGAATTTGTCAACCTAGACGACAGAAAAGACCTAGTTTTTCAGGGTCAAGAAATTCTGCCGACATTTAGCTGTGACCCAGTGCAGCTAGACAAAATCGGCAAACATCCCCAGATTCCGGAAGTATTAGCATCTGTCGAATATGATGGCCACCGTTATTTAGTACAAGAATATATTGAAGGCTCAAATCTGGCCACAGAACTTATAGAAGATGGTGTCTTTAGTGAAAATAAAATTTGGCAAATATTGAATCAATTATTACCAGTTTTGGAATTTATCCACGACCATCACTTGATTCATGGAGATATTAAACCAGAAAATATCATTTGTCGAACCAAACCAGGAACAAATACTCAAGAATTTGTTTTAGTTGATTTTGGGGTAACAATATCTACCAATGGAGACTTATTATCAATAGGAAGTATTAATGGTTCTGCTGAATATGCTGCCCCAGAACAAACCAAGGGAAAAGTCTACCCCAACAGTGACATATATAGTTTAGGTGCAACTTGTCTCCATCTATTAACAATGGTTTCACCCTTTGAACTATTTGATATTAAAGCCGAAAAGTGGGTATGGCGAGACTATTTAAAACATCCCATTAGTAGATATCTCGGTCGCATTTTAGATAAAATGGTGCAACGAGACCATCGTCAAAGATATCAGTCCGTAGCAGAAGTTATTAAAGATATCAAGTACGGACCTACACCAGCAGATGTTCTACTGCAAAAACCAAAGTGGAGTGTAACCATTTGGGGAGCAGCAGCGATCGCTCTCTTATCATTAGTTATTAGTTCTCGCGTACCATCTCCCAAACCTGAGCCATCATTTTCATCCTCCAGAACTAGGACTATTCCTAAGTTAGAGCCAAGTTTACCTCAACCTAAAATAGAAGACACAACTAAGCTCCCGTCTCTACCACCACCTACAGGAATAGTAGATCGACTTTCTCCACTACGAACTTTGGCAACAACTTCCGGTCCAGTATGGTCGATCGCAACTAACCCTGATGGTCGAATTGTTGCCAGTGGTAGTACAGACGGCACTATTCAACTATTACATTTGCGTAGCGGGCAAAGTTTGGGTAAATTGTCAGGACATGACGGACCGATATGGTCTGTTGCTATTAGTCCAGATGGTCGCACTCTCGTTAGTGCTAGTGGTGATAGCACGGTAAAAATTTGGAACCTCTATACTGGTAGATTGAAAAATACCTTGTACGATCATCAGAAAGACGTTTTCTCTGTAGCTATTAGTCCAGACGGCAATACGATCGCCAGTGTCAGTAAAGACAGAACTATTAAACTGTGGGATATGAATACTGGTATGCTGTTGTATACCCTTTATGGTCATTTAGATGAAGTTCAATCTGTTGCTTTCAGTTCTGATGGCAAGACCTTAGCTAGTGGTAGCAATGATGGTACTGTCAAACTATGGGATTGGCGTTATGGTAGACTGCTGCGCACCCTGAAGGGACACCAAGGACCTGTGTGGTCTGTTGCTATTAGTCCTGATGGTCAGACCTTAGCTAGTGGTAGTTGGGATAATACGATTAAATTGTGGGATATCAATAGTAATAGTGGTCAACGAGTAAGTTGGCGTTCTCAACGTACTTTGATTGGTCATTCTGAGAAAGTGCAATCTCTGCAGTTTAGTCCGGATGGTGACACCTTAGCTAGTGGAGATTTTGGCGGTACGATCAAACTTTGGCAAATTAATACAGGTGGTTTGATGGGAACTCTTAAAGGACATTCTGCTTGGGTGAATTTAACCTTTGACCCTCAAGGCAAAACATTAATTAGTGGCAGTTTTGATGACACAATTAAGGTATGGCGCTTTTCTCCCTATAGGTTCTAAAATTCTTTGGATGACAATTACCTAATTAGGACTTACGCAAGCGAAACCTGGTTCCTGGGATTAATCGTTGTTTTTAACAATAGATATCTCCAGAAAAGAGGGAACAGGGAACACTTAACTGGGGGGAGTAATTGATAATTTATCAATAAGAATTGATTTGATTTTTGGGTAGTCCTGCTGAGGAATGGCGAAGATACATAAGTTTTGTAATTTCTTCCCACACGAACCAACTTCCCACACGAACCAACTTCCCACACGAACCAACTTCCCACACCTCCCACACCTCCCACACTCTCTCTACCATTCCTCAGCACCACCACCGATTTTTGATTATCGGAGAGGTCTAATAGATATCTCTGAAAAAAAACCTGGTTTCTAGGTTTGCCTGCGTAATACCAATTCCCAAGTAGGGGTTTGGTCTCTAAACTCAAGTGCATGAGGAATTTGGAGAAAAAACCCCTACAGTTTTTTTCACAAATTATGTTCGCTATCAACTCAAAAAGTGCTGTCATAGCTAAAATGAAATTTAAAATATTAATCACAACTCTATTAGTTTCACTAGCTTTTGCTACACCTGTAGTTGCATACACAAAGTGGCAAGCACGAACTTTAAAACGATCGAAAGAATGTTTTTACTGTAACCTTTCCAATATCAACCTCAGTAATTCTAATTATAAAAAAATTAATGTAACTGGATCAGTATTACAGAATGCTGACTTCTCTAATACAAATCTTGAAAAAGCTAATTTTACCAACACAGATTTAACAGAAGCAGAATTCGATAGCGCTAATTTACAAGAAGCTAACTTACAGAGGTCTATCCTCAAATCAACTAACTTTTGGGGGGCAAATCTTCAGAAGGCCAATTTACGCGGAGCTGATTTAACAGAAACTGTTTTTTGGAATGCCGATTTAAGAGGGGCAGACTTGCGGGACACTAATATCAATAATGCCAGCTTTATTGATGCTCAACTAAAAGGTGCAATTTTACCTGACGGTAGTATATATCCTTATAGATAATTATTATGCAAGCATTCAGCCGTCAGCTATCAGCTATTGCTCTGAGTTTTAGATAAAAGCTTTGTGTTTGCTTCTCCCCTACTCCCCTCTTTATGGTTGGGATATTATTGCTGAAGCAGTAGACCGATTTTTTTTACTATAAAATGTGACTTATGGCTATCATCAAATAGGGATTTTGTATTTGATAGTTCTAAAAGATTAGAATTTGAGAGATGAAAAATGATTAGGTCTTATTTATTTACTCTCTTTGTTTGAAATAAAAAAAACGGCAACGCCAAATGAAAAAATAATAATTATCCTTTCTAGTGGTGCAAATAGTAAAAATGCTAATATCACTCCTACAATTATTACTATAAAGATTTCAGAACTTTTTCTGGAGATTTCTAGTGGAGAATTAGTAGGAGTTAAACCATTAGAATCAGGTTCACTTATTGGTGGATTTGTTTGGTTTTCTATAGGTTTACTTGTTGTAGAATCAGGTTCACTTATTGGTGGACTAGATTCTTTTTCTATTGGATTTACCTTAGGATTATCTTTATTCTGATCGTTCCATGATTTACTCGATAATTCGTCAAATAACCTCCTTAAGTCTTCTGCTTCTTCAGGTATGCATAGTTTAGCTTGCTCACATCTTTTTAATACTTCTGAGTATTGCTTATTTTTATACTGTAAATAACAATGCTTAAGCAGTGTGATCGCTACCCATTCAGCTTTTTCCTTCGTCTTATCTAATATCTCCACCAATTTTTTCACAAGAAAAGGCTCATCTTTTCCTTCCTTTAAAACAACTCTGAAAAGCTGGAAAAGTTCATAGTCTTTATCAAACTCATCAGTAATTTCTGGATAAAACTCATCAGCAACTTCTAAAAGTTCAAGGGCAAAATTCTCATCATAATGCCACCCCTCTACTAAATAAGGAATCATATCATTCCATATACGCTTTACATTATCTTTACTACTTAACCAGAACCTATGATAAAACCGATTAATTAGAAAATCGGGAAATTCTTCGTGGTTAAAACGCTGTTTTGCTGTTGTTAGTTTTAGAGTTAAGGTTTCTATATAATTCCGAAAATAATCTGCCGCCTGACGATTAAGATTTTTAGCTATTTTTTGAGATTCACTTTCATACTTGTTTAGATTACTTTCATTTCTCAGTGAGAGTAAGTATTGTTTAGTAAACTTCTGATGTATCTCCTCTAACCGTTGTTTTTCTGGCAATATAAATGGGTAGTTATTGTCTAATTCCTGCAATTTAGCATCTAAATTTTCACAACCCAACATGAATTCCAGAAATTCACGATTTGGACGATGTGCTATGGCAAGTAAGTAAACCGTGCGTTTGTCTTCCTTGTTTTCACAATAACGTAACAAACGTTCAACAGTTGTTGCAAAAATTTGTTCTTTAGGGTTTCTACATTTGATGCGTGTGGGAATAGAATCACCACCTAATATTTCATCTAAAGAAGCTGTACTTCTGCCAAGTGTAGTAGCTATTTGCTCTATTATCCAAACATTACCACCACTGTACTTATATATTTTTTCAGCATCATTATCATTGATTTCCAAATCCTCCTTTTTACTAAAATATTCTTTAATAAGGGATTCATCAAATTCATCAAGAGATTTATTGACAACTTGATCGGGTGGAAAATAGCTTTTATAGCCTTCAAAATATACTACCGATCTCAACTCCCCTAAAGACTTTATAGCTTCATAGCATACATCTGGATTGGAATGATAAAGTAATTTAGTTAATAGTTTAACTACTTGCATTTTTTTTATTTTTCCAATCGCTTTTACGACTTGTTCTGCTTCTATTGCTAATAGAGACTTTTCAGATTTTTGGATTAAGTTATCCTCTCGATCAAAAAATTTGGAACCATAGTCAAAAGCAAAATAATCACGCAGTGTTAAATGCCGAAACTTAGTTGTGGTTTTGTTATGATTAGTAGCTTTTTCTTCAGATAATAAATATAGGTTTTTACTCAATTTAATAAATTCTTCAATGGGTCGATTTTGAAGTATTTTATCGAAGTGTTCAGGCAAAATCTCATTATCATCTGGCTCGCGATCGCTCATCATTAGTATAGCAATTTTTCCGAGTAGCTCTTTAACTTCATTGAGCGACCATAATAATTTTTTTTGTTTCTTTAGCTCTCTTCTGTACTCCTGTATAACAAATTTATCGAGCAATTTCTCCAAATTACGGACTGCTTTAATTTGCTCTATCTCTTGAGAAATAACATTCGGATTTTGTTCAAAAATCGACACTAAAGTAGATGACAGAACATAGAGCAAAAATGGTGTCCGAATTAATTCCAACACATCTTTATTAACTTGAATAGTTTTCCAGATTAACTCACTATTTAAAGAATTATTCAGCTTTCTTTGATTAATCTCGTTTAGGTATTCTTGAATTTCATCATTCTTTAAACGATTGAGAACAACTAACCCATGAAAAATGTACTGAAATCTATTTTGTTCTTCCTGATTTTTGAGTAATATTTCCTCATAATCTCTATAACGACAAGTCATCACAATTGAAATATTATGCGGGTTAAAATCTCCTAAAAACTCTGATAACTTCAAGAGAAACTGAACCCGATAGTCTATAATTTCTGCATCTCTACTTTCTGACATTTTTGATACATTAGAAGGTAATTCATCTAATCCATCCAAAAGTAATAATACTTCTTTTGTTTGAATTTCTTCACGGAAAGATTCTTCTGTTTTACCCATCTCTTTTGCTAAAAACGTAACAATATTTTCTGGGTATTTCCATTTTTGAATAGATACAAATATAATCAGACTATTGCTTTCTACATCTATCTCTTTCGCAAACTCTCGTAAAGCAACTGTTTTTCCAGCTCCCGGTTCACCCAAAAGTAGTAAATAGTTGTACTTCTTAACTGCCTCATTAAGAGTAGAAAAAGAGTCTAGCTCTTCCTCAGTTATATTATTTTCTGAAGTTCCTCGAAGTAAATTTGGTCTATCCTCAAAAATTCGTTTCTTTAGAATAAAAAACTCTGCTTCTAATCCAGCATCAGAAATATTTTGGTTTGAAGCTGCTTGAGTAACCATAAGTTGTTTTTCTCCATTAAATAAAGACTTGTACCGATATGTTTTAGGACTTACACAAAGAAACCTAGTTTTTCGGATAAATCCTTGTTTTTAAGAATAGAAATTTACGAAAAAACCGGGTTTATAGGTTTGCCCGCGTAAGTCCTGTGTTTATTCACCCAATTATCACTACAGCTAAATTATTCAGTTTCTCGATCTATTTCCAACTCTTCTTCTGTCATCTTAGTTCTAACTTTTTCATAAAAAACAGCATTAGGTTTTCCTGTCTCAATAACACTTTGAAGAAGGGTTGAACGCTGACTTTCTGAATAACGATCTGCCATAAACTTTGTATAGCTTGGCATATTATTTTGGGAAGTTTTAGCTGCTTCAACTGTATAATCCAAAATTTCTCCCCGTCCATGAAAATTATCATTGAGAGTGTGTAATTTCTCTCCAATTTCATTGAGTTGTTCACTCTTGGCACCAGATGATGCTGCCACAGCTAAAACCAAAGCTGCTCTTTGTTGAAAACAAGCACAAGTTCCCCCAGTAACAATTCCAGCGTGAATATCACCACTCTCTTTGCCCTCCAAAGCAACCGTACCGCGGCCTGTCATCGGAATGCTGCGCACTTCTCCATCTGGAGTTTCTAATGTCACCGAACCGAAAAAGTTGACACTATCTTGTGTAAATGGAGAAAGTTGAGTTTGAAGTTTAAGAGTAGATGGAGGAGGATCGTCAAGTATTAGCTCTACCGTAACAGTTTGGGTTGAAGCATCAGATACTTTTGTGCGATCGCCATCTGGCTCTGCATAAGGGTTGCCAGTCTCAGAAAATTCAATCTTTAACTGATAATTATTGATGGTAACTCCTAAATCCCCTAATGCTTCACTTTGGGTATTAGGGTTGGAGATTTTCTTCATTGTGTCCGATACAGTAACTGTTTTACCATCTGGTGTTTTGTAAGCTTTGCCTTCTCTTGCTTTAACCGGAAAGTTCATTGGGTTTTACCTCTAGTAATTTGTTGAAATGAAGTGAATTTCGGCTTTTTGAATTAATTCAGGGGAAAGTCGCTGAAAAACTTTTCATAAGAGTCTTCAACTTTTTGATCTTTATAATCAGGATATCGCTTTAATGCTTTATAAGCAGTTGGATGGCGAGTAGTTTCATATATCTTTTGGATAGCAGGTTCAACAGCATCTCGCACACTACTAATTGCATCGTTGCGCCACATATTGATTAAAGTATCAATGACTATTTCTAAATTAGCATTTTGACCTTCTTTTGAGAGTTTTGATTGTAAATTTCCTAATGCTGTAACCACAAACTGACGAGCAACCCGATCTCCATATTTTATGTCTTCAAGCTTGCTAAGTAAGGATTCCAAAGCAGAGAAATCCCCAATTTTACCGAGTACATTTGCTACAGCAGCAACCACACTTGAGTCTTCGTCCTCTAGCTTTTTGATTAAATTTTCTACACTTGTTTCTTGTAGTTGTAGCTTGTCTGGATTCATCAAGTCAAGGTATTGTTGCGCTTGTTTGCCTATAGAATTATTTGGAGCAGCAATACTTTTTAAAGCTGCTTCTGCTGCATTGCGTACATTACTAATAACATCCTGTCGGTTTGCTGTATTCAAAGCATTGATAATCTCTATCGTAGGCGTTAATTTACTGAGTGCTTCTGCTGCTTCTTGTCGTAGATAGCGATCGCTATTCTTATTACTATAGTCTAAAGCATTAATCAATTTTGGAATTGCACTATCCGCAGTAGGTGAACCTATTTCTCCCAACTCTCTTGCAGCAGCAGCTCGAATATCTAGGTCTTGATTGTTCTCACCAAGAAACTCGGTGAGTAACTGTACCTTTTCCTTTTGTGATTTATTAGAAAGAAGTTCTTCTTCAATTGGTAATATTTCCTGATAAAACTTACTAAGTTTATCTTCCTTACTATCTTCACGTCTCCAGGTTCGTTCAGCTAGGGTAAATTCTGGAGGTGGAAAAGATAAATTTACTTTTTCCTCTAGTGCATAATAAATTTGTCCCAGTGATTTTTTTGCAGCATTTCGTACCTTACTAATATCATCTTTTCGTAGAGTTTGAACGATTGGTTCAACTGCCTGCAATAACACTTTTTCACTAACATCAGAATCAATCAGATTTCCCAACTCACGCACTGCTGCTTCACGAATATAACGATCTGGATGCTTATTCTCTAGTGGCCAAAGAAATTTTATAAGTTGCTCAACTTCAACCTCTCGATCATAGAAAGCTAATGATTCAATTGCTGCTTTCACAATATCTGGATTTGAATCTTTTAACTTATCTAGTAGAGCTAACTGAACCTCTTCATTTCTCCAAGTTTTTTTTGCTAGATTGAATCTGCCAGCAATTACCCAAACAATTGTATCGTTAGTCCCTTTTATAACACGACGCACAGCATCGTCACATTTTTGTGAATCTATAATTTCATAAGTATCAAAAAAGATAACTAAGGGTTTACCTTCCTGCTCAACTAATTGATTAATTCCATTACTTAACTGTGGTGCTAATTTTTCTTCAGGTTGATGATAAATATCCCATGCATCTTTGTCTAAATTAAGTTGTGTCAATTCTCTGCTGCTTTCTTCAGCTTCTTCAATTTTTTTAAGAGTATCTTGTAGTAATTCTTTTTTCTGCTTATACTTACTAAAGCAGTATTCCTCTAAATCAGTAGAAAATTTTTCAAATAATATATCCAGTATAGTAATAGGTTGAATATTTTCAGTTCCTAGCCGTAATCTAATATCTTTATTTTTTTGCTTTTCCCAATCTATAAAAATAGAATTAATTTGCTCTGCATATTGGTATTCCTCAGTAATTTCTTGTAGTTTTTTTAGTAAAGTTGTTTTTCCTATTCCACCATATCCATCAAACAGAAAAATACGCTGATGATTAGAGTTATAGCTGTCAAAATCTGGACTAATCAGAGTATTTAATACTTCTTTGAATTGTTTTTCTTCTTTAGTGCGTCCTATACAAAAAGTTGACATAAAAAATCTCCTAAATAACTGTAATTATAAACTGCACCCTGTAAATATTTTATGGCTTGTTTAATTACCTAAAACTCAACTTCATCTTTACTATAAAATGACCACACTAGCACTGTTTCATCTTATCTGCAAGCTGAGGCATCAGGTCAACACTATGTTGCCTATCCTTTTTAAATGGTGGAGGTGTTGGAAGAAGACCTTCAATATCCCTTCTTTTTACATTATTTCTAAAAACTTCATCTTCCCATGATAACCATTTGTTTTTATTCTGATCATACCACCCGAGCTCTTCAGCGAATTTTTTGTTATTTTCTTGCCACTTTTCGGGATTTTCTTGCCACTTTAATACTTGTCTATTAAAACCAAACATTTCATTGCTATTGTCTTGCCATAGTCGATCAATTTCGCAAAGAATATCGGAAGAAAAGTTCTGAATATTTTGTAGTCCCCAATCTTCTTCTCGTTTTTTACCAGCAAATTCTAGCATAATTTCAGTTGTTTTATCATCCGCTTTCTTCCATTGATATTCTGCTAATAAATTTTCTAACTCTAAAAGTTTTTGTTTTAAGTCCTGATATGTTTGCCACAATTGATCGATTTGGCGAAGGACATTTTGTGCTTCCCAATCTTCTTCTCGTTTTTTACCAGCAAATGCTTGCACTATTTCAGATGTTTTTTTGTCTGCTTGCTTCCATTGCTTTTTGACTAATAAATCTTCTAACTCTAAAAGTTTTTGTTTTAAGTCATGCTGATTATAGTACCTGCTATTATCTATAGGTTTAGCGGGTCGGTCTTCTTGTTCCTTTTTAGGAATGTCAATAGTCAACGATTCAATCGTTATATCCAAAGTTTTACTGAAGTTACCATCCTTGAAAAACTCATCTAGAAGATTGAAATCTTCCTGAGATCCCTCTAACGTAAGTTTGACACTTCCTCTTTCAACTATTTTTAATCTGAAGTTAGTGTCTAGATGCTCATTTATGAGGTTAAGATATTTTTCTACCGTAACAACCTTGTCTTCATACTGAATCTGATCGTCTGCTGTTAAAGTTCCGTTGATAACAATCTGGCCCCAAATTGTTTTTTGTAACTCACTATTACTCTGTCCAGTTTCTTCTTGTGTGGGAGTAGGAAATAGTAATCCATCGCGTAGACGCATCCAAAGCACAGGCGCCCCAAAATCACGACAAGCATGAGATTTATTTCCTATTGCTAACTGTTCGCGTCCGCTTTGCACGGCTACATCGACGGGTTCCCCTGCCACTAATTTGCCATAGAGAGTTCTGACAAAATTCCAAGCCAGGGATTGCGAGATTGGATACCGAATAGCTATCACGGCTGGAACATGACTCTTGACTAACTGCGCTGCGGTTCCCGTAAAGGCTAGTTCCTGAGATGGGGATGCACCCTCACAAGCTTGTAGGACAACTAATTTCACGCCTCCTCCCCGCAGATAATCAGATAGCGATTGATCATCAAGCCAGGAAGGCTCTCCATTTGATAAATCACCTAGAGCTAATGCCCCAGGTTTACCATGTCCTAAAAAATGTAAAACGTGAGGTTTCTTAGATAGTTCTTCAGCAAGCTTATTTGGTTCTGGGTCTTTCAGTTCCCTAACCTCAACTGTTTCATCTAATTCAGTTAAGATTCTCTGCACAAGCTTCACAAAACCAACATCAGGGAGCGTTGAGGGATGACCGTGAACAAACAGCACCCGCAAGGGAAATTCTCGATTAGTATATCCCGGCAGAGGACTGTTGAAGCAACTTTTATAGCTACAGGATAGGGCAACACGGGGATGAGTTCCTAGAAAGGTATTGTTATCGCGAGCATAGCAAAGAAACTCCCAAGGTAAGTTAATAATTTGGTTAGCTAATTCCGTTTCTCTCTCAATACTTTCAAAAACTATTCTCATGCGAAGGTCAGTATTTTCAGACTCATTGATGTACCGACTCCAAACTTGTCCATAAAAGCTAGAATTTACAGGTTGAAGTAACGCTTGAAAAAGTTTTTTGCCTAAAAAAGTAAACTGTTCTCGTGAATTGTAGTTATTCAGTAAACTAAGTTCATGTCTGATATCAGGTAGAAAAATTTCCTGAAACCGACCATTTTCGGATTCTTGTCCGTCGATTTGAGGAACAATTGTCCCATCATTTCTGATAGTAAGAGTATAGTTAACAAACCGACTCAATTGATCTATCCTCCCGAGTCAAAATTAATTGAGTATTTCTAAGTTCATTCTCAATGTCACTCCTTGCTAAAAACTATTTTTAGTTCCTTAACATAGACAACTTCTTTAGGATTTCTATCTAAGTCAACCGAGTAATATCCTGCCAAGCTTGAGTTTTAGAAATAGCTGCTCCTCCCTCAAAAAATTGCTGATGAACTCCTTGAAAATATTGCCTAAAATGCAACAACTCTGCACTCCAAAGTTGAAAATCATGCTGCACTTCCAAAGCTCCAATTACATTAATAGGCTTATTTCTTGACTTGGGAACCTTTAAAATCACTCCCAATATGACCTCCTGTTCGTTGACATATTTAGTTCCTTGAAGTTCCCAAGAAGCTTTGACATTTCCCCGCCCTCGACCTTTAATTTGCGCCTTGCGAATTTGATAATTAAAAGGACCAAACGCCAGTTTGATTCCTCCCCCAACTTGAACAACTAGCTTGGCTTGAGCTTCAGCCCCTAGTTCCTGCCATTTCCCTTCTATTTTTTCTGCTTCAGCTCGAAAAGCTAAATTTTCATCCAACCCTAACGTCAGAGACTCTTCAAAACTCAAAATTTCCTGCCATTCATCTGAGGGAAAAATGTCATGGATAATTGGCAATAGATGCACCTGTTCGCTGTCCTTTTCATCAGGGCAGAAAGTGACATCACAAAACAAACTGCTAAATTCCCAGTCCGGTGCAGACTTCAGAGTAATCGGAATGTCAACTTTATAAAAATTGTGGTGGCGCATCCCCACCTTAATTTCATGTGAAAGCTGTTGCTCTTCAATCTTGAAATCTTTAGGTTTTAATGGATATACAGTCAGTTTAGGCGAAAATTCTACCCGCTCTTTATTTAGACTTTCTAATAATGCAATAGCTTGTTGTTTCAGGGGATCAGCTTCTTGTTCTGAAATCTCATCTCCCAGGTGAATATCACAGAAACGAACAAGTTCTATTGCTTCTTCAAGTAACTCTTGACGCTCTTCGATTTCCATCTTTTGCCCTCTTAAACTTGAGATAATTCTTCACTAAACTTCATTCTGCTAAGTGTTTGTGAAGACCGGAATAATTTAAAGCAGGCCCTATAACTTTAGCAGCAAGCAATAATCAAGCCTCAGACAGCTATAACGATTTATTATATTCTATATTCTAGAGATATGCCCAGAGGGGGGTCAGGAACTAGCGACGCTAAAATGAAGTAATTTATCATTAAAAATTGAATATAATTTCAACAAACTTGCGTCAGTAAATTAGTTGCTGGCGTTCAGTTGGGTTGAACTATATCCTTCATAAAACTTTACAAAAATTTATATATTATCCTACTTTGCGCAGATTTTGTCTAGACCCCAATAAAAATTCAGTGAAGTTGACTTTTACTATTTATATTATGTCTGGATAATTATAGTTATAAATAAAACCTCAAGTCTTTACTTCTCGGTAGTAAAGAAAGAGAGATGTATTTTCAATTTCTCTCCTACTGCTACTATATTTAACTGTCCTTTCTCCCCAACTCTTCTACTTTCCTACTCCCCACTCTCTTCTACATTTAAAATAGCATTAACTTTTGTACCCCTTTACCCTTACAATCTTAAAGAAAATATTATAATTTTTTTCGATTTCAATTTTAGTTCACTCTATTTATTACCTATTAAGATACTATGGCTATTGGCTACCTCTCCTTTGTTCTTCACGCCCATCTCCCTTTTGTACGACATCCAGAAAGTGATTATGTTTTAGAAGAAGAGTGGCTATTTGAAGCAATTACCGAAACTTATGTCCCCCTAATCCAAATGTTTGAGGGGTTAAAGCGAGATGGTATAGATTTTAAATTAACCATGAGTCTGACACCTCCCTTGGTGTCCATGTTACGAGACCCATTACTACAAGACCGCTACGAACACCACTTAACCTTACTAGAAGAATTAGCAGAAAAGGAAATTGACCACAATACCCACAATGGTCATATCCGCTACCTCGCAGAACATTACGCTACCCACTTCAACAATGTTCGGGAACTTTGGGAACGTTACGACCGTGACCTAATTACTGCATTTAAGCAGTTCCAAGACAGTAACAACCTAGAAATTATGACCTGTGGCGCTACCCATGGCTATTTTCCATTAATGAAAATGTACCCAGAGGCAGTCTGGGGGCAAATAGAGGTTGCTTGTCAACATTATGAAGAAAACTTTGGCCGTCGTCCCAGAGGCATTTGGGTGCCAGAATGTGCTTATTATGAAGGTCTAGAGCGATTATTGGCGGATGCTGGTATACGTTACTTCTTGACAGATAGCCATGGCGTACTCTACGCTCGACCTAGGCCCAGATACGGAAGTTATGCTCCTATCTTTACAGAAACAGGAGTTGCCGTTTTTTCTAGAGACCATGAATCTTCTCAACAAGTATGGTCTTCCCAAGTGGGATATCCAGGAGACCCAGAATATAGAGAATTTTATAAGGATTTGGGTTGGGAAGCAGAATATGAATATATTAAGCCTTATGTTATGCCTAATGGCCAGCGCAAGAATACTGGCATTAAATATCATAAGATTACAGGTCGTGGTTTGGGATTAGGAGATAAAGAATTTTACGACCCATATTGGGCGCGAGAAAAAACAGCAGAACACGCTGGTAATTTTATGTTTAATCGGCAGCGTCAGGTTGAGCATTTATATCATATTATGGAGCGGCTTCCGATTATTGTTTCTCCCTACGATGCTGAGTTGTTCGGTCACTGGTGGTATGAGGGGCCTTGGTTTTTGGATTTTTTATTCCGCAAAACTTGGTATGACCAAAGCACTTACCGGATGACTCATTTGGCAGATTATTTACAAAAACATACTGAGCATCAAGTTTGTCTTCCAGCGCAGTCTAGTTGGGGGTATAAGGGTTTCCATGAATATTGGCTTAATCATACTAATTCTTGGATCTATCCTCATTTGCATCAGGCCACAGAACGGATGGTTGAGTTGGCCCGATATGAAGCCCAAGATGAACTGGTACTACGCGCTCTAAATCAGGCAGGGCGAGAATTATTGCTGGCTCAATCTTCTGACTGGGCGTTTATTATGAGTACGGGTACTATGGTTCCTTATGCTGTGCGGAGGACGCGATCGCATTTGATGCGTTTTAACAAGCTTTATGAAGATATTTTACAGGGAAAGATTGACTCTGGTTGGTTGGAAAAGGTTGAGGCGATCGATAATATTTTTCCTCAAATTAACTATCGAGTTTATAGGCCACTTTCTTAAGTCAGGAGTCAGGAGGAAGGAGTCATAAGTCGTAGGGGCGATTCGCGAATCGCCCCTACAGTAGAAAATACTAAATTACTTGTTTCTACTATTGTGAAGAATTTCACACTCAACTGCCTAGAAACTTCAGGCATAACCCTGTAGATGTGATTATTGTATGTGCAATTAAACGGACTTGATATCATAAAGTTGAAAATCAAAAATTATTTTAATTTACTCCTCTTTCTTAGCAGAGGAGTTTCGACTTAGTTAACAATTTACGTGTGTAAGCGATATAATACATAGGACTTACGCACGCGAAACCCGGTTTCTACGATAAATCGTTGTTTTGAGCATATAGATGTCTACGAGAAACCGGGTTTCTGGGTTCACCTGCGTAAGTCCTGATACAGTAGTTCTCTTCACACATTTGTAAGTAACGAGGGTGAAATTTGTATCTTCTGCGCTAATCGCTGCTTAAACATTACTGGCAGTCTATCTATGCAGAACTCTCCAAAAATCTCACTCGCTACTATCCAAGGCCCAGTGAGGGTTGGAGAACCAAATGTTAATTATATCTATTGACAAAGACTTATATATAAGTATAGACTGCTAAAATGCGGTTGGCTTAACCGTGAATGTCTGTGGATGAGTAACCGCCGACGGCCTCAGTTGAAGCAGGAAGTAAACAGTAAAATGTCTTATGATGCGGTGCGACCCCGCGTCGCCGACAGGCGCAAGGGAACGCGCACCAAGAGAGACGTTTTATATCGGTTTTATGAAGCAGTGATATCTGAAGTAGGATTAGAAAGTAGTCACTACTGGGGTCATATTCAAGGAAAAGTACAACCTACCTTTAGAAAAAATTATGAGCGCAGTCATGCTTCCTTGAGCTAATTTGATGCCAAAAAAGGAATCAAATTCATCTTTAACAAACAATGGTTAAACCTAATAACTACTGGTATTATGAAGTATCTAAAACAGCACCTTATGGATGCTTTAAGATATTTGTCAACAGCTTGGAAAAGTTGCTTTACTAGAGTTTTAGGTCAGCCTAAATTTAAGAAAAAAGGTTGAGATAATAGCTTGACTCTAGATATTTTCATAAAAGTAGGTGTGTTTCAGAATATAATTGAGATCACCTACTGCTTGGAGGGTGTTCCCTTGCGCTATGATACGGCGCGGGGTAACATCCGCTTTTTTTAGTGATCAAAAAAGTTTTTGTTTGTAGTTTTGCTCTAGCAACTTCTATAGTTATAATTCAAGCCCTACTACGAGAGCTTCTAATTATAACTATTCAACCGGACATGATATTACAAGCAGTTTCAATTAGATAGCAAAGAAGTCTTAGAAACTTTAAGTGACTTTTGCATCAAGATTGCAGACATGGCAACAGAAAAAGGTTATATTACTAGACAAGAAAAAGACGATTTTATCTATCCTTTGGAAATAATAAAATCAGCTCATTAAAGCTGGAAAAATAGCTTGTCTGAAATAGCGATCGCTAATTTTTTGCCTATTTGATAGAAGAGCAAAGAAAATCCGGGGGTAATATAGAATCCGGTTATATAGTATATGTTAATTATTCAATCTCCTCACCTTCCCATCTCCCCATCTCCCCATCTCCCCCAACTATATAATAAGTATTCAACCGGATTTGATATTACTCCTAACTCGTAACTCGTAACTCGTAACTCATTACTCCTAACTCGTAACTCATTACTCATTACTCCTAACTCGTAACTCATTACTCCTAACTCATTACTCATTACTCTTAACTCATTACTCATTACTCCTAACTCGTAACTCCTAACTCGTAACTCATTACTCATTACTCATTACTCATTACTCATTACTCATTACTCATTACTCCTCAGTAATACGATAACTAATTACCCGGATTCTATATGATTTTGCGGGATGGAGCGATCGCCAACGACTAGAAAAAATTGTACCTCGAATAGAAGAGCTTTATAAATAGTAGTGAATATGGAATTACTGATTTTGCAGATGGTGTAATTTTGATGGAAAAAGGAGTAGTTTCTAATTTAGATGCTGTTGATGGATGGGAAAATTTTGAATAATAAGTCAAGAGTCAAGAATCAGGAAACAGGAGACAGGAGTCAGAATCAAGAGGGGAGATATTTGAGATAGCTACAAACTACTGAACAGTCCGGTAGCAGACCGACACATCTGCCATTTTTTTTGTTTTATCATTTTTTCCCTTCAAAAACTTTTTATAAAGATTTGATGAAGTTGCCAGAAGTAGCTTGGCACCAGGGGGGAGAAATTATGCTACTCTGGTAGCATCTTTATAAGGGTGCAAACAATGAAGCAAATATTGTCTCTCACTGCTGCTATGGTTAGCGCTGCTGTCCTAGCAAGCACAGTTTCTATTACTGAAGCATCAGCGATCTCTCTCAGATATTTAAACGGTCCAGGAACTCAGGTAGTAGGAATTGACGGTTTAGAGGTAGAAGGGGTGGAGTACAACGTAGACTTCATTTTTGGCAGTTATAATTCTATATATGACGGCACTTTAAACTTCCAGTCTCAAGTAGCTGCCGAGAGGGCTGTTACAGAAGTTATGGCCGCTCTGGGATCCAGTAATTTCACACACTATGATCCGTCCTTCCTCTTCGGGGATGGATTTATGGACGGATTTTCTATACCCTACCCTACTCCTCCTCAATATGATGATGAGAGGGATTGGTTATTCATTACTTATGACATGATGTTTTGGGATTTGGATGATGACCGACTACTCATAGGTAGGCATGGGGTTGAAAGGGACACCGTCCTGTCCTGGCGTCCTTACGCGAAGTTCTCCCCCGCCTCCTCCGAACCCGAACCCATTCCAGAACCAAGCCTAATACTAGGTTGTATTGCACTAGGCGGTTTAATGCTAGGCAGTCAAAGAAAGACCAAAGGTTAAAAAGCAGTTGATATCAAATCCGCTTGCAATGGAAGTAGTCTAGTAGGGTGTGTTTCGCTGCACGACATGAAAAGCGGAGCGTAACGCACCGAGATATTTGAGATAGCTACAAACTACTGAACGGTGCCCTGCGGCGCAACGTTCATTTTGACAGTTTAATTGTAGTTTGTAGTAATCGCCTAACGCACCCTACTGGACTTTCCTAAAACTAAAGCCCAACTACAAACAAAAACTTTAGACATCGATCGCAATATTCGCTCCCGTCGCGCAAGATTGGTATTATTAGATGTTATACTTCGTTTGGGAAGAAACGCGACTGCGTAATTTCACTCACTTAATTAAAAAGATTTGGTAAAGTAATTAAAATGTTCTTGACACCACATCAAGATCAAAAGATATAATAACACACAAAGGAAGTCAAAAAAACCAAGAAAGATAAAAATGAAAAAAATCATTCTTCCCACGGCCCTAAGAAACTTTGCTAGCGCTAGCGCAGCCCTACTGGCTTCAGTCTCCATAGTTGTCGCACCGCTTGCTGCCGAAGCTTTTACATTAATTAAAAATGACGACGGTTACGTACGAGAAATATTGGATTTAGAGGTTGAAGGAGATATGTATGATGTGGAATTTATCTTTGGGACATACAATAACATTTACAATGGGACTTTTGACTTCTCCACCGAGCAGGAAGCAACTTTGGCAGCGCAGGCCGTGATGAATGCCTTGGGGTTAGAAGATATACTGCACTTTGGAGGGGAAGGTTATGATGATTTTTATGTTCCTTATGGTTGGTACGATGATAATTGGGTGTGGGGGATGACCGATATGCAGTATTGGCGAGAGAGAGATCTGCTCAGATCAAATGCATGGTCAAGCAAGCACACAGCCATGCATTACGCGAAGTTTTCCAGCAGCAGCAGCCAGAGTGTCCCCGAACCGAACCTAATTTTAGGTTTTATCACACTAGGCGGTTTAATGCTAGGCAGCAAAATAAAGACCAAAGGCTAAAAGCAAGAAGAGATGGAAGTTTAGCCTTCTCTTTTTTTTCTCAACGATACCTGGCACATTTCAGTTATCAGTTATCAGTGCGAATCGTTTTCCCTATTATTCTGTAGTAGGGGCGGATTCAGCAAAAAGGATTGATATCCGCCGTTTGTTAAATAAACCCGCCCTGCGCCTGGTATTGCATGATATCGCCAGGGGGCGGGTTCATCTGATTTTGTTGGATTCCCATTAACTTAACGCGGAAGCCACCCCTACCTCATTTGTCCATATCGAAAACCGATAAGCGATCGCAGTCTTTGTCATAAACCATGCCATTATGAATCTAGATTCAATTTAGATTTCAACATCGCTTCAATTTCTTCATAAGGCATATTCTGAGGATAGGGGAAAACTTGAACATTAGGATTTCTGCGATTGATAAATAATTCTCGAATTGCTTCATCTTCTCTCGGATGAGAGAAGATATATTTTTTTAATTCCTTACGAGTCATTTTGGTAAAATCAGGTTTCGTCATTTTGCTTAAACTCCCAGATTCCATTTTCAAGAATAGTAATTTCTAAATTTTCTTCTCTACCAACTCAGTAGAGGTACGTCCATCGCGGGCAAGATGCCCGCACTATACAAGGGCGGAAAAATCAAGAGGCAATTCAATTCTTTCTCCTATCCCCTCAATAATTCTCATTTCTTCTAACTTCTGAGTGCTTATTCTCTTTTCTCCTGACTCCTGACTCCTCAAAAAATATGATATGATTCACAATTGTTAATATTTGTGGCTCAAAAAAAATGTACACTAACACTTTTTTTAATTTTCCTGTTTATACAGTAATTGAATTGACATTACTTTTTTCTATTCTCTTGGGAGTAATTTTTAAAGATATGTTGGAATATAAATTAACTATCTGGTCTCGCAGCAAAAACTATCAAACAAAAATAGATTATCAAACACCCAACATAATAACTGCTTATTTAGGAACGACTTTATTTGTATTTTTATGTGTCGCATCTAGTCTTTCTACATTTAATATTGTTGAATGGTTATCCATTGTTATAGGTGCAATAGTAGTATTTCCCACTGCCTTATTGATTTGGGTACAATTAGGCTCAATGTTTAAGTTGATGATGGAACAGGGGATAGAAGCTATTAATATTGAAAAAGAATATATGTCACGAGAAAAAAAAGTTCAAGAAGTCAGGAGTCAGGATTCAGGAGTCAAGAGTCAAGAGTGAAATTTTTTAGGATTTTCAGTTATATCAAATCCGGTAGTATCGGTATGAAAAAGTAGAAAAACCGGGTTTGTATCAAATTCTCTACAATACTAACATTGATCTCCCACAAACCTGGTTTCTTATGTAGGGTGTAGGGGCGAGCAAGCGAATCGCCCCTACGGAGTAAGCGGATTTGATATTACAGCAGTTTTCACTTAGGTAGACTAAATTAGGGATATTCCTTGGAATGTCCTTAGTGAATCTTGTTTGTGACTTGAGGTGATAAATGTGAAAAACGCTACAAATTTTATTAACCGATATAGCAGTCGAAGCAAAGAGCGCGGAGATTGATAAATCCTGAAATTCTTTGACAGCTTACTATTCTCTATTCCCTATTCCCTGTTCCCTGTTCCCTAGCGCGTAGCGCTATAACTGAAATAGCTTGCCAAAAATAACTCTTGGTGGTAAATTCTTGGCTGAGGCTTTGATTAAAACCCGGCCCTTAAGGGTGAGGTTTGATAAAAGAGCCAATCCTATAAGCACTGTCCAGCTATATTTGCTTATCTAAACTCTGTCCAATTGGACGAGTTTTAATTCATAGAGGAAAGCCAATTTATGGCCAGGACACAATTTGGTGAGGTAGTCATGCGTCTTCCAAGATATACTATTTTGACAAGTAGTTGCTTGTCAATGTTAATTACATTCGGAGCAATTTCTCCCGCGATCGCTGCTCCTGAAAATGAAAAAGTTGCCCAACGGCGAAGAGTTCGTGCTGGCGGAGGAAATCAAATCGAGGTTGTAGGCTATGTTAAGGGTATTATCGGTAATGTAGTTACAATTCTCATAGATGATGAAGAAGAATTAGGCATTCCTGGAATTGCCGAGAACGATGGTGAACCAACTTTTGTGACAATTCCCGCAACAGAACGTGGTCAACTACGGACTCTATATTTTTCCCCTATGCATAATATCGAAATAGCAGGTTTAGTACCTGGAATGCGACTTTATGCTATTGTGGGTAAAAAGGATGATGACCCAAACAAGCCTTGTGGTTGTATTGATTTCTTTAAAGTTATCCCAGATTATAATTACGAACGGGTAGAAGTTCGCTTACCACAATATAACTTCCAAGGTCCTCCATCTTTAGAGTTCCCACCGCTTCAACCACCACCTCCTATTCGGCGGCCTACTCCACCACCACCTGTAAGAGGGCTGTGGTAATTGTTAGGAAAAAGTTTATAGTAGATTTGTAATGTCACTATTTGTAATTAGTGGCATTATTTTTTATGTTTTCTCTAATGTCAGGAGTCAGGAGTCAAATAAATTCAAAATTCAAAATTCAAAATTCAAAATTGTAACTTTTGCCTGTTTGCTCCGCATTCCGCAGGAAAGTCAGAGGCTTGAAATCAGGAAAATATTTTTGATTTTTTCGATAAGAGAGAATAACGAGGCTTGAATCCTTAATTAAACAATTATTGAAATTAAGGAATGAGCCAAAATTTTTGAACTTTGAATGGGTGAATTTTGAATTCAAAAAATGGTCAGGAGTCAGGAGGGAGTCAGAATTGAATTAAAGGTTTTCAGGTAACCATCAATTCAATTCAAAATTCAAAATTCAAAATTCAAAATTCAAAATTCAAAATTGTAACTTTTGCCTGTTTGCTCCGCATTCCGCAGGAAAGTCAGAGGCTTGAAATCAGGAAAATATTTTTGATTTTTTCGCTCTGGAATTGAAATTAAGGAGATGTCACAACTAATGAATGCCTGGATTGCTGTATTCATACTGCTGGAGGTTATTAATGTTAACAGGACTTACATAAAGAAACTGGGTTTTTAGGATAAATCGTTGTTTTTAACAATAAATATTGAGGAAAAAACCCGGTTTCTGGGTTCGCCTGGATAAGTCCTGATTAATATACACCTCAGCTTGTTATAATTATTAATTATCAAAAAAGTCAATAAATATTAATAACTATTTAATAATATACCAGAACAATATATCAGAACATAAATATATTTTGCATCCTGACGTTTCCTTAAGTAAAAGTGCGAGTCTTTAAACAAGGTTATGATAAAAAAATATATATTCAAAAAAAATCAGGTGCAAAAAGTATGCAGATTTCCAAACAAAAAAGCACAGATAAAAATCATAAATATGATACAAAAGCTTTGCCAGAGCAGACTACTGCAACTACAAACTATCAAGACAGCGAACAAAGCGAACAAATAAAAATAGAAGAACTCTCGCAAGCTTTAGTATCTCAACTATCTCAACACGATAATCAAATCGATCGACTAAAAATTTGGAAACAAATAACAGAGCGATTAGAAAATTTTCCACTGCACAGCAAAATATTAACAGCAATTATAGAACCAGGAAGCTTGAGTTTTAAATATGCTAGTCATCCATTTTACGAACTAATGGGTATAGAGCGGGGTGCAATAGAAACACAGCAAAATATTAAGCTAAACGAATTATTTAGTGATTGGGATAATACAGAACTAAAAAAACTTTACCGCTTACAAATTCTGCACTGGGTACTCAAACAACTTTATGAGATAGATACAGCAAATCTACAATTTCAAGATTCCTCAGTCATATCAACAGTTAATTCCCTAAAAAACTCAGAACCAAAGTATATAGAATTCTGGTTTTGTTCTCAGGAACTAAAAGTTACAAGAGTTGACCAAAAAATAGACGAGTTTATAGATTTCAATTTTCAGTCAATGTCAAAGTCTGAAGAAATAGCTTGGTTGATACAACCTGGAAATGTAGAAATATTAGCCCAAAAATTAAAATTAGAAAATTACCAAATAGAAGGTTTACTTTTACTCGAAGGGTTAGATGTCACTCTCAAAGAACAAAAACGAAAACTAATCCAACTTTTAGTTGAACCAGAGTCATTAATGCAGCAAGATAAATTTAAGGCAATTGACAAATTATTGCGATCGCTATTTCGAGCAGATGATATGATTTTGCTGCGAAATGAAGGCGAAAAACAATACAAGTTATTTATTGGCAGCGAATTTTTAACGAGAGCAAAATATCCCAAGCTATATTCTACTCAGAGTTTACAGGATTCTCCGATCCTCAAAAGTGCAAAAACAAATCAAATTGAAAATATTACCGAACTTGAATCAAATTGTCGAACTGAGTGCGAGCAAAATTTATTTCAAAAAGGAGTCCGCTCTTTACTGCTAATTCCCCTAGTGATTAAACCTGCTTCTCCAAAAGAGGGATCGGGTATGCCAGAAATTTTGGGAATAGCAGGATTAATGAGCAATCGTCCTAGCAACTTTAATGTCTCAGATTATCAAAATGCCCAAGACTTGATTCCTGCTTTTAGTACCGCAGTTCGTCAAACAATTCAAGAACGGTTTACTAATATTCGTAATATTCATCCCGCAGTTGAATGGCGATTTTTGCAAGAAGCGGAACGACGTCGTTGGGGATTACCTGCTGAAACAATTGTTTTTGAAAATGTCTATCCCCTTTATGGTATTTGTGATATTCGTGGTTCTTCTACAGAACGTAATCGGGCAATTCAAAGTGATATTCTGGCTCAATTTCGCCTAGGTTTAGCCATTGTGGAAACTGTTTGCCAGAAACAAGATAGTGCTTTGTGTGAGCAACTACGACAAGATTTGTTGGAACATATTAAGTCCCTAGAAAAAAGAGTTTCAGTGAATACTGAAATTACAGCTTTAGAATATCTACGCTGCCGTTTAGAGATATATTTTGACTATTTTGAAAAATGTGGAGATACTATTAAAGTTGCTGTTGAAGCTTATCGTGCAGCTTGTGATAATATCCATCATGGCGTATATCAAGCACGAGAACGCTATGATCAGATGTTGTACAAAATTAACTACCACCTCCAAAATACTTGGGAAAACTGGCAAACGCAGATGCAGCTTATTCTCCCTCACCATTGTGATTTGGAAGCTACTGATGGCATAGATCACATGATGTATGTGGGTAAATCTATTAACTCTAAATTTAATCAATTTCATCTTAGCAGTTTACGTTACGATCAACTACGGGCAATTTGTGATTGTGCACGAACTGCCTTGCGTTTGAAAGCTGAATCTGAGGAGCCAATATTAGGAGTTGTGCATCTGATATTAGTCCAGAATGGTACGATTGATATTTATCACAATGAAAGTACGGAAAGATTATTTGATGTGAAAGGTACTCACGATATTCGTTATGAAATTGTGAAAAAGCGTATTGATAAGGGTGTGGATAAGGAAACCAAAGAGCGCATTACTCAACCTGGAATGTTGACAGTTGTTTATTCTACAGATGAAGAGTGGGAGGAATATGAACAGTATTTCCGTTATTTGGTTCGTGAAGGTTGGGTGGAAGATAAATTTGAGACTGGTTTGATTGAACCTTTACAGGGAATAAGTGGTTTACGGTTTCTTCGGGCGAAGGTGCTGTTGCCTAAAGAACCTGAGTCTACTCAAGAATAAATCGTTTCAGTTATTAGTTATAGCGCTACTTGAATCGGGAATAGGGAATAGCGGTGCGATCCCGCGTCGGCGACAGACGCAACGTCAGACCCCGCGTCGCCGACAGCTCGCAAGCGGTGCGACCCCGCGACGACGTTTTGCTGACGCAAAGCTCCGCTAACGCTGCGCGACATGTTTGCGGAGCATTCCCGATAAGAAAAAGCAAAGCTCCTCTGCAAGAGGAAAGTCGCAAGCGGTGCGACCCCGCGACGACGTTAGCAAAGCTCCTCTGCAAGAGGAAAGTCGCAAGGGAATGCGCACCAACAGAGGGAATGCGCACCAACAGAGGGAATGCGCACCAACAGAGGAAATGCGCACCAACAGAGGAAATGCGCACCAACAGAGGGAATGCGCACCAACAGAGGGAATGCGCACCAACAGAGGGAATGCGCACCAACAGAGGAAATGCGCACCAACAGAGGGAATGCGCACCAACAGAGGGAACAGGGAACAGGAGACTATCAAAGGGTTTTTCGTATAGGGAAATGCTCCGCAAACAGGATTTAGAACTGTCCGCTCCCTTTGCTTTGACTGCTATATCAGTTATTAGATCATGTCCGGATAATTAGTGCTCAAAAAACTTTTTCCTCCTTATACATTCAAACTCTCTCCTCTTCCCTCCTGACTCCTGACTCCTGACTCCTCCTTCCTTATTTATAACTATTTAACCGGACATGATATTAGTTATTAATACACTGAAGTCAGAGGTTCGAAATATTGAAGTTGATTTTTTCATCGTCTTAAAAAGGCAGGAGACTTGAGACTTAATTTTTTAGTAAAGAATCTAAAGTTATTATGAATTGTCCAAATAATCACAGTTTTTTATCTGTAGTTAAATTAATTAATTAGTAATCTGGAATTTTTTCATTGAGGAGGATACATTATAGTGAATGCTGCAGAACAGGCCAAAAACTTTGAACTTGTTAGTAAGATTGCTACAATTGTTAATTTATTTAAGTCCCAGTTTCCAGATGTTAAGGTCGATCTAAAGCCTTGGATGAACGATCCAGATACTTTAGAATTGGTTGATCCAGATTCTATAGATATTGGTTTTCATTTGCCTGGTAGAAGCCGATCTTTGGAAAGTCGTTGTCTATTAGTGCAAATTCGCTTTTATCAAGACCCAATTGAAGCTTATCGTCGTGTAATAGGGGTTGAAGTTGCTGGTTACGATCATCATGGGGAACAGTGGAAATTATCAACCGTCGGTGGCTGGCGTTTTGTGGGAAATACTCAACCAACAACAGAATCTGCTGCTAAAGTGAAATATTTTTGTCGGCAGATTTTTGAGTTATTTGATAATAACGATGTAGCGGCTTGAAAAAGTCAAAAGTCAGAAGTCAGAAGTCAGAAGTTAAATTTCTAGTTGGGAATTCTCACCACCTCATATAACGGTGTCCCGCTCATATTTTTAGCTGGGGACTTCTGCCAAAATTTTTGTTAGTTGGGATTGACTAAAGGTTTTAGGTTTCTCATTTTAGAAAGATTTAAGGATAATTTGAAAATCAAATTAATATCATGTCGGGATGATTAGTGATGATTAAGCATTTCTAGTTTGAGGCCACCAGTGAAAACAGGTTATATAGAATCCGGGTAATTAGTTATTGTATTACTGAGGAGTAAGGAGTAAGGAGGTAGGGACGTTGCATAAGGGCGTCCGTACGGAGTAAGAAAGGAATGAAAATGCATAAATTTTTAAATTCGTGCTTCTAGCAAACACATATTTCAGTTGAGGATTTTTGAATGCGATTACTGTATAACCGAATTTTATATAATATAGAATCCGGTTATATAGTATATGTTGATAATTCTATAATTTTCAGTATTCAATCTCCCCTACTCTCGTACGGACGCCCTTATGCAACGTCTTTACCCTACTCCCCTACTCCCAACTATACAATAACTATTCAACCGGATTTGATATTAACCCCTGAACAAATTCCTGCTGCTCCATAATTTTCTGACAGCGATAGACCAGCAGATGTTCTAATTCATCTAAGTAATAGGGGTGAGTGGTTAGCGATATACACTATATATAGTGTTCTTGCGTAGTATCATGTTCGGATAATCAGTTATAAATAAAATTTGGTAGTCCTGCATAGTAATGGTATACAGGAGAAAGAAATATCTGGCACGGGAGCAAGATGCTCCCACTGCCGCGCTTCCTAACAAAGATCGGGAAAATGCACAACCATTACAATGCACCACTACCTAAAATTTGAGCTGCTGAGAGTAGGGAAAAGATATTATACTTCTACTTTTCTCCTGACTCCTTTCTCCAGAAATTCTGACTCCTGTACGGCCGTTAACGATAGTTATGCGAAGCAAACGGCCGGAAATCCCCTACGACTCCTGACTCCTTGATAATTATTTATAAGTATTCAACCGAACATGATATAAGTCCTGATAATGTAAATTGTTTTTGATGAAATCCGCCCCTACAATTTCACTCATCAGAAAATTCATCAATTTCTCGCCTGAAATTTTCCCATGCAGCAACAGCATCCAAATCAGAAACAACACCTTTGTGCATCAAAATCACACCATCTGCAAAATCAGTAATTCCATATTCACCAGATTTATAAAGCTCTTCAATTCGAGGTACAATTTTTTCTAGTCGTTGCCGATCGCTCTTAAATGCGACTCGATATCTATTCAACCGCCACAAGTCAACAATTATATATTGCACTTTTTCCACTTCTCTCGCATCATTTCTAAATTTCATCCTCGGAAACCGCAAAACTGCTCGACGACTTGATAAGTGTGGAATAATATAAGTTGTTGCTGCGACGCTAGCATCATCAGGAATTTTCTCTAACAATGGTCGCATTTTACCGACGTGCTGCCATTGTTGGTGTGCGGGAACATAAACCCAAGGTTGTATTGAGTCTGGTACTAAAAAATAAAAAGTGCGATTAGGATTAGATGTAAATGTAAAAAATAGTGACAAGCAAATACAAGCTACCCAGAAACGGCGAAACTTTGGTGATGGCAGTTGTGAATTTTCAACATCTGATTCTCTTTTTCCCCACCATAAAATTGCACCGTAAAATAATCCAGGCACCACTGTCATGGCGTAGCGAATCGTAATTGACAGTACAGACAAACCCTGAGCAGAAAATAATTTCAGTAAAGGAAATCCTGCTATCATCCAAGCAGCAGGAGCAACAGCAGGCACAAATGCTAACGGCAACCATTGACCTAATAAATATTTGATAGTGCCAAAGAAAGGAGTAAAAATTTCCCCTATTAACCGCCAAGGGTTGCTAATCATCCCCCAAATAATTTCCAAAGTCGAAGCTTCGTCTCCTTCCGCATATTGACCAAATCTTTCCATCATAAATCTCTGGGAAATGTCTTCGGAAAATATCGGCATAATTAGATTTGTCAGAGCAACCATATAGGCAAAACTGAGAGTACAGACAGCTAAACCTATTTTGGGATAGCGTTTACTTAAAATTAGGTAGAACCCAACCCCAAACAATACTACTCCTGCATCCTCTCTGACAGCCAAAATTAATATTGCCAAAATCCAAAATAGAGACCACCAGCGTTTTTCCATTGCCAGTAGTAAGCTAAATACAAACAGAGGTATTTGACAAATATCATGGAAATTTGCTAGGGTAGGTCCGATTACTGCATTAGCTCCATAGAAACTAACACTAATCATGGCCGATAACTGTGGTTGGAGATATTGTCTAGCTAGAATATATAAAACTAAACCCGCAGCAGTGACTAATGTCACTTGTAAGATTGTCAAAGTAGCAGGAGATGGAAATAGGGCATATATTGGCAACCAGAGCAAAAGAGCAGGAGTAAAATGTTGGCCTAAGCGGTGATAGTATACTTCTGAAACTTGGCCTTGGTGGACTACATTTGTGGAAAGAGCTGAAGAGAGGGAACTTTGAAAAAAACGACCGTGCATACTATTCCAAAAAACTTGGTTGAATATACCCTGGTCGTAAGAGGCGTAAAAACTATAATAGCGGTGCAGATTAAATAATAGACATATTAAAAAGAAAGCGATCGCCAC
>NZ_JAAHHT010000006.1:101556-118693 GCF_010672085.1 Okeania sp. SIO3I5 | reverse complement strand
TCCCGTAATCGACCAGTAGAAATATTGAGTAAAAAAGCAGCTTGCGTAGTAGTAACTAAAGGTTCAGTAGTAGTAACTAAAGGTTCAGTCATAAGTACAACGTTGGGGTTTTTAGATTTTAGATAAATTATAATATCTTTGATATTAGATAATTTTTAGTTTAGCATAGCAAGAAAAATCAAAAAGTGGTAAGAGCATTGACTTAATCAAAGAATAACGATATAATACGTTGTAAACCGTACTATTAGACAGACTGTGTTCACGAGTAAATGAAATCCATGATTAACCAAGCTCAAACTCGTGGAACAAGCAGAAAACCCTGATGGCTCAACACGCGGGGTATAGCAGATGGTGCTATAACTGGGGTAAAAGGTTTGTGGAATGCTGCATATATTCATGGTTACAAGCCTAATGCTCGAAAGCTAAGAGAGGTTTTTACCAATCACACATGCACCACTTTACCCTTGGATGAAAAACTTGTCCTCGAGGGTCTATCAATATGCTTTCATCAATTTAGGTGAAGCGTTTAAGAGGTTTTTTCAAAGGCCCTTGTAAACATCCAAAGTTTAAGAAGAAAGGTAAACACGATTCCTTTCCTTCGGAATGCTTCCCTACGGGATGCTTCGCAAACGCAAACACAATTGATAATTGTGGAAAACCAATAGAATTAAATGGATAGAATCATAAATTACCTTTTAAAGGCAATTGTCAAAACTTATGAACCAGTTGAAGCAAGAACTAAAAAAAGTAGACAGGCTCGAGATTGGTACTTAAGTTGTAGCTATGAATTCACTCCTAATCCAACTCCAAAGACGATTGAAGTTGTAGGTGTTGATTTAGGTGTGAAAACCTTATTCTTCTTTAAGCACGGGAGTTGTTTTCCCTGGTGCTAAATCTTACAAGAAATTGATTAGCAAACTTTCTAAGTTACAATACCTTAACCGCAATAAAAAGATTGGTTCAGCTAACTGGAAAAAGGCGCAACTAAAACAAGCCAAGCTACACACAAAGGTAGCTAATATCCGTAAAGACGTGCTTCATAAATTGACAACATATCTAGCTAAAAACCACAGCGTTGTTGCTCAAACGAAGATTTGAATGTGAGGGGTATGTTGGCTAATCATAAACTAGCTAAAATCAGTTAGCAGATAGTGGTTTTATGAATTTAGGCGACAGCTTGAATACAAAACTCAGTGGTACGGCTCTGAGCTAGCAGTCGTTGATAGGTTTTTCCCATCATCAAAAACTTGCTCGAACTGCGGTCACGTCCAAGATATGCCACTAAACCTTAGAACTTATAACTGTCCTGATTGTGGGATATCTATAGATCGCGATCTGAATGCAAGTATAAATTTGAGAGATGCGGTCGGGCAAGACCCGTGAATGCTTGTGGATGAGTAACCGCCGACGGCCTCAGTTGTTTGCGTAGCATTCCGTAGGAAAGCAGGAAGTAAACAGTAAAATATCACGCTATGTGACGTTTTATATCGGTTTTATGAAGCAGTGGATAGAAGATGCTCCTGAACTGAGCGTTGGCGAAGCCTAGCGTCAGCTACATCGCCCCCAGGAAGTCTACGTTACTTTCTTAGAAAAGAAACCAGAGTCAAATCAAAAATCCCGTGGTGAACAGATGGCAAAAGCACTAGAAAAATTAGCTGAAATCAAATCTTTTGCAAATGTAGAATCGAAAACTTGGCAACAAGAAATTCGTCAAGATCGCGGACTTCCCAATAGAGAGTAATAATGTTACTTGATAGCAATATCATTATCTACGCTACTCAAGCAGAAAATAATGCTTTAAGGAAGTTTATTGCTGAACATTCACCTGCTGTTTCAGCACTTTCCTATGTTGAGGTACTTGGTTACCATCAACTTACAGAACAAGAACGTTTGTTTTTTGAGGATTTTTTTCGTGCTTCCCTCGTTTTACCTATTTCCCAAGCAGTTTTAGATCAAGCTGTAGCGCTCAGACAAATTAGAAGAATGACATTAGGAGATGCTATTATTGCGGGAACTGCTTTGGTTCATAACTTAACTTTAGTAACTCGAAATGTAGAAGATTTTCAATGGATTAATTAATTACAATTAATCAACCCTTTTGAGCCATAAAATTCTCACCTGAGAGGGAAAGTTAAATGAATTAATTTTAGTAAAGCATAAATAAAAGCACTATACCTGAATCCTTGCAATAAAAGTTATCGATTCATATAAAAAGATGCGCTCATAGCGCACCTTTTTAATTATTTAATTAACCTTTACCAACTTTTTTTGATTTTTATTAGATGCAATAGGCGCACTTAAAGCTTCATGCAGTTCAGCACAGCCTAATTTTTCTTCTAAAATAGCCATAACTTCACGACCAAAATCATTAGAATTTCTTCGCCAAGCTTCTAGACAAACTTCACCGAAAAATGCACCTAAAGGTTCTGGATTCCATAACAACTTTCTCGCTGTCCAAGGCATTAAACTCATTGGATCATATCCAGGTCTCAAAATGTTGTTCTTAAAAGCATAATCTTCTAAATGAGTATGAGGTTGTAACCCAATAAAGAAAATAGCAGGTTCTACTTTATCCGCTCCAAAAATTTTCTCTAGTTCCCTATGATAGGCAATAGTTTGCCTAATTGTTTCATAAGTTTCATCGATTACATTAAAAGAGTAATTAACTGAAACTAAATCATTAAAACCAGCAGCTTTTAAATCCCGACAATTTTCTAATACTACCCGCAAGTTATAACCCATTCGCATCTTCCTGACAAGTGCTTGGGAACCACTGGTAATGCCAATCTCAAAATAATTCATCCCAGTTTTTGCCATCAACTCGCACAACTGGGGAGTGAGATTATCTGCGCGAATATATGCTGCCCAGTGAATATCATCCATCCCTGCATCAAGGATTTTTTGTAATAATTCCACAGCATCATCAATAAACTTCCGAGCAGGAATAAACTGAGCATCAGTAAACCAGAAATTACGAATACCGCGAGCATATAGTTGCTTCATTTCTGCAACTACTTCATCAGCAGGGTTGATCCGCACTTGTTTACCCTCAATAACTGTATAGACACAATAACAACAATTATGGGGGCAACCGCGTTTTGTTTGTACTCCAATGTAGAAATCTTGGTCTTGGAGGTAATATACAAATTCTGGCCAGATGCTATTGATATAGTCATAGTTGCAAGCAGTTTTCTCAAGAGAAGTTGGTTTTTCGTGAATCATGCGATCGCGCGGTGATGTTTCTCCTACCACATAGCATCGTTGATCGCTAAACTCTTCCCCCCGAATTACTCTTTCTAACAAGACCTCTCCTTCCCCAACAGATACAATAGTACCAGTAGGTAAACTACGACCCAGTTGTTCATAAAAGACACTTACTGCTCCACCACCAACTACTACACGAGTTTCTGGTTCATAAATTTTGGCCCTTTTTAGACCCTCTTTAATTAGTCCTATGTTACGCCAGAGTTCGCTGTAATAAGAAACTGCTAACCGCAGACCTCCCAGTGCACCCCTAAGTTTAATTAGAGGGTTTTTCGCATAGTAAAACTCGAAAGCGTTTTGCAGGGGGTTGCCTCCGCGACCTCCTACGGGTGCATATATCTGAATATCTCGCCACGAGAATACTAATAGGTTTGGTCTGAATTTATCAATACAGTTATTTAAAGCTGTTGTGTAGTCTAGAGGTGGTACCGCCCCCAGGTCAAATATCCTTTGTTCTACTTCTGGGAATAGTTTGTGGACATGATCTGCTAAATACACAACTCCGATCGGAAAAATGGGATTACATGGGAGGCGAACATAAAGAACTTTATTTTCCATAATGTCTTTGTAATACAACGTTTAGTAAATCCTTTTGCAAGAATGAAATGGCCAAATCAATTCAAAATTAAAAATTATTAATTCAAAATTATAACCTCTCCCTGTTTGCTCCGCATTCCGCAGGAAAGTCAGACGCTTGAATCCTTAATTAAACAATTATTGAAATTCAGTTATAACCAAAATTTTTCAACTTTGAATTTTGAATTTTGAATTCAAAAACAGGCTTGAACCCTTAATTAAACAATTATTGAAATTCAGTTATAACCAAAATTTTTCAACTTTGAATTTTGAATTTTGAATTCAAAAAATGGTCAATATGTCCGACTTACTTAATCTTCATCTTAATCTTTAATTTTCTTAAAATTTTGATCCCCCATCTTATATAAAAGTAAATTAGCTTATATTCCTAGCTAAGAGCAGTTTGAATTAACATTGTCTGTATAATTTGATGCCATAGTCTAAATTCAAGAAAAAGTTAAAAATTTGCGATAATCTTAATAGATAATCTTAATAATTTATTAATAAAGCCTTAAATACGTTATTAAGAATTGATTATGTGATCGAAAACCTATAACTAAGTATTCAAAATTACAGCTAATTGGGATCGGTTGATGTTAATCTATTTTTATAACTAAAATTTGTATAAAACAAAAATTTTTCAGAGACACACCATGGCACAAATACTCGATCCCTTACCATCCAATAGTTCAAATCAAGTTCTCTGTTGCTACGTTAATGCCACAAGTCAAATCCAGATAGCTAAAATTAGTAACATACCTAATTGGGATTTTGAAAGAGTTGTTTTTCCAGGGCAACGTTTAGTATTTGAAGCAGTTATCGGTGCTTGTATGGAGATTCATACAGGTAGTATGGCCAGCTCTATCTTATCAGATACAATACCTTGCGATCGCCTACAAATCAATGAAGGACCCTATTCTTCTATTGCCAAAATTGAAAAGTCTAAAGTCAAGTCACTTACTTTACCTCAAATACCAAAGTCTCCTTCAAAACCAGCACCAGTTTTGAGCGCAGTAGATTAATTCATTTAGACTCAAGGGAGTAAAATTAAAACTTTGAGGAGCAATCAACATTATAATCATCATCTATTTCTTTATCTAAGAAAAAAGTTGATTTCCTCAATCATTAAAATACTCCCAACAAATTTATTTTTTTTTGTGTTTTGTCTCAAGAATTTTAGGGAAGCTATGGGTTGCTACTCATTTCCTCTCTGTTGTGCTATGTTCAAAATTTTTGGATACAATACAGCCTAGATTGAAATACTGAAATACACAAGCTTTGGATTTTAGGTAAGAGGCAATGGGAAATAAAGAATAAGGTATTAGGAAAAAGAAAAAATATAGTATCTCATTGATATTTAAGAACTGCTATATCAACTTAAATTCATCAGTTCAATTTTGACTCAATTTCTAAATTATTGAAGATAAATTTCCTCTCCCTATTTACGTAACGCTATAAATATTTTGGTGTTTCTTTACTAAAGTATTTTCTGGAGTTAATCTTTTTGATTACTTCAATATATCCAAAAGTTTTAGGGTAGGGAATAGAGAATAGAGAATAGGGAACATAGAAATTTCCTTTCCCTATTTGCGTAGCGCTATAAATATTTTGGCGTTTCTTTACTAAAGTATTTTCTGGAGTTAATCTTTTTGATTACTTCAATATATCCAAAACTTGTAGAGTTTAGCAAATTATCCGACTAAATTTTTTGGATGTTTAACAATTATCTACAAGCTCGTTTTTGTAGATTATTTTTCTCAACAATTTGTGGTTAATTTGCTCAGTTGTTTTAATATAATCGTCAATTTTTAATTTCCTAAATTTTTCTATAATACCAACGGCGCTCGATATTTTTTACCGAAAAATTTTGGTTTAAAGCCTCCCCTTTTAAGGGGATAATAAATAAAAACTTTTATGATTAGTCAATCTTCTTCTTTTCAAGGAGAGATAATTATTAATTATTCATTATTAATTATTAATTGTTGAAGCTACAGGTAGGGAAGTTCTATGCAACGTCTGAAGAAAGAAGAAACAAGGAATAAATATTGAATAAAAAAAGGGAAATATTACATTCCAATTTTCTATCCGGATTTACTAAACCTACAGCGACTTGTCCTATATATTCAATTTGTGAAAATGATTTTAACTGTACCTACAAAAGGCGTCATTATATCTATATTTGAGTGCGCTATTGGATAAAATTTAAAGCTAATAAACCAATACTTTATTAGGTTTGAAGTAATAGAATATAGAACTACCTAAAAATCCAAAATAATGTAATTCGGCGTTGCTGAATCAAGGTATGAAAATAAAAATTGAACAATTTGAAATAGTTGTTATTCAATGGTTTATAAATTACCAAAAAATACAAATCATACCCACGCATCAGCAACGCCTGTAATTCAAATCCCTATTCCTAAAACTTATCAAAATCTTATAAACTTGAATAAAAAGGCTTTGATATTAATGTCTCTTTGACTAAAAATATCAGGATGGCAACGAAAAATTCTTAAATTTTATTATTCCTCCTAATTTTTGACTCTGTTCTCCTGACTCCATAAGCAGCAGCAGAACTATTTGTAGCAAAAATTTATCAAATAGGTATAATTTTATTATGTTTAATTAACCAGACTTAGTATGATTGAAAATCAACACTCAGAAACATTCATATTTAGAATTTCTCCTATAATTAAATTAACCCTTTTAAGTTTGTATATTGCATTAACTATACCTTTACCTTTTTTATCTGAAGCCACAAATGCCCCAGTATCTCCTGTTATTCTAGCAGTAGGATTAACACTAGGAACTGTGGCATTATACGCAGCTCTAACAGAACGAGTAATAACAAATGACAAGGGAATCCAAGTATGCTATCCAGTTTGGGTTCCAGACCTCTTTCGCAAAGGTTGGTACTTACCTTGGACAGAAATAAAAGCTCTTAAACCTCGGACTACAGGCCAAGGTGGCCTAGTCTACTATTTTCTGAATAATTCTGGACAAGGTTATTTATTACCCATGCGAGTAGTGGGTTTTGCCAAACTGGTTCGGATAGTAGAGGCAAAGACAGGTATAGATACAACTGATGTACGTCCTTTGTCACAACCTTGGATGTATCTTATCTTATTCGGTTGTACCATACTATTACTATTAATAGATGCTTGGACTATTTCCAATGCGATCGCTATTTCCTAGCTAAAAAATGGAACAGCAGCAGTCTCAACTATATTTAGACCAAGTAAGTTTAACTACTCCAATCAGCTCTTACAATTTACTGAAAGATATTTCTTTTACTGTAGAAAAAGGTGCTAGGGTTGCTCTAGTCGGAACTTCCGGTGCGGGTAAAACATCTCTGTTACGACTATTCAATAGATTAATTTCTCCTACTTCTGGTTATATCTATTTAGACAACCAGGAGTACGGCAAAATTCCTGTAATGCAATTACGAAAAGAGGTAACTATGGTATTACAGGAGTCAAAACTTTTGGGAATGTCTGTAGCAGAAGCGATCGCTTATCCTTTAAAACTTAGAGGACTAAGGCAACCCGAAATTCAGCAAAGGTGCGAATATTGGATACAGCAATTAAATATTCCTGAATCTTGGTTATCCAGGTCAGAATTACAACTTTCAATGGGGCAAAAACAGTTAGTAGCGATCGCTCGCGCTGCTGTAATTCAACCTAAAATTCTTTTATTGGACGAACCTACCTCAGCTCTAGATATTGGTACTGCTAGTCGAGTTCTACAGGTATTAGCAACCTTAGCAGAAACGGAAGTAACAGTAATTATGGTCACTCATCAAATAGATTTAGCTCAACAGTTTTGTACAAAGCTACTACATCTAGAACAAGGAGAATTAATTGAAGATTCCCCTAATAGTAAAGTTGATTGGGGTAAGTTATGCCATCATATCATCCAAGCACAAGCTCAGGAAACTGAAGAATGGACTTAGTTTCACAAAAATATTAGTAATCAATAGTCAATAGTCAGTAGTCAGTAGTCAGTAGATAAGATGAGTAGTCCTACTTTTTGAATTTTGTGTGACAATAACAGCTCCCCTAGCCAGGTATCCCTTTTTCCTGTATAGTACCAAATTTAGAGTAGTCAGTAGTCAATAGTCAGTAGTTAGTAGGTAATATCATGTTCGGATAAACACTAACTATAAAGTCATTGCGACTGGAACGGAGTGGAAGGAAGAATCTCATGGGTTTGAGAGATCTCTTCCATCTATATCCTAATCATAACTATTCAACCGAACATGATATAAGATGAGTAGCCTTACTTTTTGAATTTTGTATGACAAGAGCAGTGGGAGCATCTTGCTCCCGTACCTAGGTATTCCTTTTTCCTGTACAATGCCAATTTCCTGTATAACACCAAGTCTCGATAGTCAGTAGTCAGTAGTCAGTAGGTAAGATGAGTAGTCCTACTTTTTGAATTTTGTATGACAAGAACAGTGGGAGCATCTTGCTCCCCTAGCCAGGTATTCCTTTTTCCTGTATAGTATCAGATTTAGAGTAGTCAGTAGTCAGTAGTCACGAGGTAAGATAAGTAGCCTTACTTTTTTGAATTTTGTATGACAAGAACAGTGGAAGCATCTTGCTCCCGTACCTAGGTATTTCTTTATTCCCATACCAAGTCTGGATTAAGCACACCTGTTTGGAGCAAACTATGAAAACTCAGTAGAGAAGTTCCATGGAACTTCTCTACCAGGTGGGATATAACAAATATATCTATACCCGATTTTGTATAACATTACTATGCAGGACTACCAATACAAAAAACATCAGTCTGATTTTAGTTGGTGTTAAAAATCCCCAGTTTTAAATTTAACTTCTGACTTCTGACTTCAAACTTCTGACTTCTTCAAGCTGGTGCAACTTCTTGAGGTTGTTTATAACTTTTTTGATAATTATTATTCCATTTACCCATACTCAAGATTTCTCGATTAAATCTATAACCGACATTTCTAACTGTCTGAATTACACTAGGTTCCCGGGGGTCAATTTCAATTTTTTTCCGCAGAGATAGTACATGAGTATCTATAGTACGAGGATTATCTATAGAATCTGGCCATCCCCTGCTTAGTAATTCTGAACGAGTAAGAGGCATTCCTTCTGCTTGAGCTAGGACATATAGAAGATTAAATTCTTGTGGAGTTAGATCGATTAGACTACCGTTTAAGATAACTCTACGGTGTACCAAATCAATAATCAAATCGCCATAATCTAAACTAATGGGTGGGGTACAACTAATAGTTCTACGACGACGTAATAGTGCTTCTACCCTAGCCATAAACTCTTGCATACCAAAAGGCTTTGTGAGATAGTCATCTGCTCCTGACTTTAACCCTGCTACAATATCCGCTTCAGTTGTGCGTGAGGATAGCATTAAAATTAAACACTGTTGCTGTTGCTGAAGCCACTTGCAAAATTCTAGACTATTTCCATCTGGTAAGTCAGCTTCTAGAATCACCAGACTTGGGCAATGAGTGTATATTAATTTTTTTGCAAGCTCAACATTTGCTGACTGATGTACCCAGTGCTTTGATTGCTGTAGATGCCAACCAAGTAGGGAACGCAGATGCGCATTCCCTTCTATAATTAAGATACAAGCATCTCCCACTTAAATAACTTCCTATATATATTTATTTTATAATTACATCGTAGTAATCTAACATAAATTATTGTTGTCTTTTTGTAGCATCTGTTACTCTGTTAATTAATAAGCTTGAGCGAGCTGATCTAAAGATTTTAAGCATCATGTCTCAAAGAGACAAAATTAACCCTCAAGTTTGTTACCAAGAAACTAAAGTAACTTCAGTAAGAACAAAAAACAAATAATCAACGTCTATAACAATTTCTAACTAAAAGTTTAGAAGTCCTGCTTTTTGTATTCTGACTATTGAATATTTACTTTTAGCAATTTATAGTAAAATTTTTGCCAATTAATTATTATTTTAGATGGACTAGTAATTATATCACATATTTGAGATTTTTTCCAATCAAGATTTTGAGCTTTTTGGCTAAGATTAATGGAATATAAGAGAAATATATTGTAGAGAGAAGAACAACTAGGAATAAATCGATTTTTAACTCTACTAGAAATTTGAAAAGCTTCCGGAAATTGTTTTAAAATAGAAGTAGTAGAACTCTAAGAGTAGAAAAATTGACCACTCAAAAGCGTTTTTGTAATGTGTAATACCAACACTCAAGTAGGTTCAGACTAATCTCAAAAACTAATAGTACAAGTTGCATTAAAAAGAAAATAACATTAACCTAAAACTAGATTCTGATACAAAATATAACCATTATCCCTAAGAACACAAAAGCAATGTTAACTGACGCTCTAACAATCCGCCACTATCAAAAACTAACCGACGCCCTCGTCGAAATGTGGAACCGTGGTTATCGATATGAGGAGATGCGCATATATTTAGATGGTTATCTAGCATCTTTAAGAATCTCTAAGGCGATCGAACCATTTTTAATTAATAGACTGGAGGAAGAAACAACTCGCTACATATATGACCCTTCAAATTTTGAAATGCAATTACAAACTCAACCAGAAGTAGATTACTATTAAATTACAAATCCAAGTAACTATAATAGTACACATAAAAAATGAAGGGCATTATCACATACCCTTCATTTTTTATAGTTTTAAAAATGTTGAGATTTCTAAGAAGCTGAAGCAATTGCTAGCATTTGCTCTAGTTCATCTTTTTTGTTATTGTACATTTCAATCACCAAATCAGAGCCTCCGATAAATTCACCACCAATGTAAAGTTGGGGAATTGTAGGCCAATTAGAATATTCCTTAATTCCTTGACGAATGTCCGGATCTTCTAACACATCGCAAGTTTCATAGGTTGCTCCTAAAGTATTCAATATTTGTACTACATTATTAGAGAAACCACACTGAGGCATCAGTTTATTACCCTTCATAAAAAGCATAATTTTGTTCTGAGTAATTAAGTTATCGATCTTTGCTTTTAATTCTGGAGTCATGTTTATTTCCTTAGTAGATGGTCATAAAAGCTTTCAACATTCACTATTTAGCTAACCTGAATTTATGGTTTGATATGCTTAAGTGATAGGCGATCGCTTTTTGGTTATAGATACTATTAATTTGCCTGATGTTTAATGGCAAACTATGAGAATTAATTAATTATGGCTAATGTAGCCAAACAATCCTGTTTACCTTGTAACCTAAAAGCCAAAATTAAGCATTCTGCCCTGCTGCTTGCCACTCTTCAGGAGTATAGGTTTTCAAAGCTAAAGCATGGATAGCTTCAGAGGCCATTGGTTCTTGTACGGCAGCATAAACCATTTGATGTTGTTTCACGAGAGTTTTCCCTTCAAACTCAGAGGACACAACAATGGCTTGTAGGTGGTCACCACCACCTGTTAAATCTTGGACTTGTACCTGAGCATCTGGTAACTTCTCTTTGATCATTAATTCAACTTGCTCTAAATTCATAATTCTTCCTCTGAGAAAATACTGCTATTCTACATTTTAATTATTTGAGGGGGTTTGGATTAGCTATCAGTCCCGCGCCATAATCTACGATTTAGGGTCGGGATACATTGACTCCCTCAAGCTGATTTGATCCGGTAAAATCAGTATTTACTGCAATTGCGTTTTGTGGTATTATGCCAGCTATGATAGCTCTCAACTACACTTATCGAATTTATCCTGACCAAAAACAGGTCGAGTTATTGAATGAATGGCTCGAAACTTATCGTAGTGTTTATAACTATGCTCTAGCCGAACTCAAGGATTGGATTGCTTCCAGAAAATGTCCAATAGATAGGTGTAGTTTGCACAGTGAATATATTATGAATGCTGATTATCCATTCCCTGGATATCAGCAACAGCAAAACAACCTCCCCAAAGCTAAGAAGGAGTTTCCACGACTAGCATCAGTTCCTTCTCAAGTATTGCAGACAACTATCCGAAGATTGCACGATGGTTGGGACTTTTTCCAAAAAAGAGGTCATGGATTTCCCAGGTTCAAAAAGTACGGGCAAATGAAGTCCATTTTGTTTCCTCAATTCAAAGTCATTCCGATTACAGGATGGCAAATTAAGCTCCCAAAATTAGGAAAAGTTGAAATCAACCTACATCGTCCAATACCTGACGGTTTTGTTATCAAACAAGTGAGAATCCTCAAAAAAGCGATGGGGTGGTTCGCTGTAATTACTATTCAATCTGATATTTCTATTCCAGAACCACTACCCCATGGACATTTTATCGGGGTAGATGTAGGATTGGATAAATACTTGGCAACCAGTGATGGCTTTGTAGAACCGGGACGAAAATTTTTCAAGACAGAGCATAGTCGGCTGAAAGTGCTACAACGCAGAATGTCTAAGAAAAAGAAGGGTTCTGCTAACTACGAGAAAGCAAGGATTAAAGTAGAGAAACAGCACAATCGTATTGCATTCAAACGTAAAGACTATCAGTTCAAATTAGCCCATAAATTATGCGACATGGCTGAGACTATATTTGTAGAAGATATAGATTTTAGAACTATGGCCAAAGGTTTCTTGGGCAAACATACTGTTGATGCAGGTTTTGGACAGTTTAGAAATATTTTATTTTATGTTGGGAAACAGCGGGGAGTATACGTTGCTCAAGTAGACCACAAAGGCACTTCTCAAACTTGCCCAAACTGCCGTAGTGTAGTAAGGAAGAAACTCTCAGATAGATGGCATAGCTGTCCAGAATGTAAATATGAGGCTGATAGAGACATAGCCTCAGCACAGGAAATCTGTAACCGAGGCTATGAGCAACTAACTACCCAGGGACTCTGGGGTCAAGAAATAGGCTGTCAAGTCGGGCTGTCGGGGGCATTATGCCTAGATAAGTGGCGCAGGGCAGCAATGTCTAACAGCGATGTTGGAAGTCCGCGCTGTACCTCCTAGAGGTCAGCCTTGGGAGGATGTCACTTCAGAGATTGGGAGGAGGCAGGAGATTGGCCATCTCCAGAGTTTCTAGGATAAGGAATATCTACAAAACCTAACTCTAGTAACTGCTGATAAGCTTTTTTCCCTAAATCGCGAGTAGGTTGCTGAGAACTAATAATTTGAACCAGTAATGGTACTGCTAGTTCTGGTTGATTTTGTGCCCGGTGGACAAGGGCTAATTGATAAGTAGCTTGGTCTCTCATTTGGGCAGTTTCCAGAGCTTTGGTACGTTGGGCATCTGCCAGACGATTATCAATACCAGAAAAACTAGCAGCTAGTTGACTATGGAAATTAGAAAGTTGATTAAATATTTGACGAGCTTCTTGTAGTTTCTGGTTAGCTAAATCATAATTCTCGGAACCAATGGCATCGTCAGCTTCGCTCATTAAGCGTTGTCCTCCTGGAAGACTCAGAAGACTATTCTGGGGATCTAAAGGACGAGCATTTTCAGGTTGGGTAGGTTGTATTGGTTGAACTGGAATAGGAGTAGAGTTTTCTGAGTCTATAGTCTCTTGAGATTGAGCATTCAGGGGTTCTTGTAAAAGTGTGAAAGCTGTCATAATCGGGAGAGTCAAGCCGAATGAGGAATAAACAAAACGAATAGCTTTAGTTAATACCATGATTATTTTAGTCGGTTTGTATAAATAAAAAAGGATTTTTCACTTATGGTATCATTATTTGAAAAAAGATATATATTTGATAAGTTATACCAATTACTAAAAGTAATGCTATACTTGCCTGGCAATTCAATTATTAAATAATTAACACAGGAATAATACCAATTACCATGCATTAACGCTATACTTCAACACCTAAATAGTTACTAAGGTTTCAAGTCTTTTTTTGACAATTTAAGGTTGGTTAGTAATTATTTTTCCTACTTTTAATCCCTCCCGCCACTTCCCACACTACCCACACTTCTCCATCCAATCAAATATAGCAAAATTTTTGATAAATAGTATAACAACCTTTTTAATTATTATTAACCAGAAGCGTGTTAATTATTGATGTTTTTACTTCTCCCGTACGGACGTTGCTTGAACATTAATGCGTTACATGTCGCGCAGCGATACGTTCCTACTACTCCCCCACTCCCCTACTCAAAAAAATGTATAAAAGTTTTTGAGAATTCGTATTATACCTATAAAAATGATGGTAGTTGCCACAAGTCCGGTTGAAATTCTGTGAGGGAATTAAGAATTTGATGGGCAGAATGAAATAGGTTTTTATCCATGTCAGGATCGGGGACAACAATGACGGACATTCTGGCAGCTAAAGCAGCTTCCATTCCTGCTAAAGAATCTTCAAATACTAAACATTTTTCTGGGGAAACATTTAATCTTTCAGCAGCTATTAAGAAAATATCTGGCGCTGGTTTTCCACGTTTGAGATTGGGGTCATCTCCAACAACAATATAATCAAATAATTGGAACCATTCTTGATGATTTTTTGTTTTTAAAGTAAATGGTTCGCGGGAAGAACTGGTAGCTACAGCTTGAGGAATTTTATTTTGATATAAATGTTGGGTAAGGCGAACTGCACCTGGCATTGGTTTGGCTTCAGGAAAGCGTTGATATGTGAGAGTATTTCTTTGTTGAAGATAATTTTCGGGAGTGACAGGTAGTTCTAATAGTTCTACAATTTTTCTGGCAGAATCAATAGATTTTCTGCCAGTAATTTTACATTTAGTATGTTTGTCAAAAATTTTGCCGTAACGACTTGTAACTTCTTGGTTTACTTGAGCGTGAATTGATTCTGTATCTAGAAGTAAACCGTCTAAGTCGTAGATAATATGGGTAATTTTTTGGAAATTATTCATTTGTTTTTAGGGAAAAAATAGGGGAGTGGGGGAGTGGGGGAGTGGGGGAGTGGGGGAGTGGGGAAGAAGTAAATATAAGAATAATTAACACGCTCCTAGCTATTCAGCAATTAACAATTAATAATTAATAATTAATTATTACCTTTCCCTAAAAGGGAGAGGATTTACAAAGAAGTAAAAGAAGGAAAAAAAAGAATTTTTCGCTTGAAAGGGGAGATTTTCCACCTCAATTATTTACTTATTAATTATTGATTATTCGGTAATTATAAAAAAATAATTCACCGAAAAATTTAGGTCTGAAGTCTCCTCTTTTAAGAGGATAAAAAAATGATTTTTCGTATTTGAAGCCTCCTGATTCTATAGAGGTACTGATAACTGAAATAACCCCATGTTAATTATTTAATTCTTTAAGTTTCAGCTAAGTATAGCATTACTTTTAGTAAGCTCAAACAAGAAACGAGAAAATCGTAAACATTCAGGTATTAGCGGTCAGCTTTTCCTACGGAATGCTAGGCAAACAGCTTTTTAATCAACGATGTAGTTCGATAGACTATTAAGGTTAACTGATGGACTTTTGCCCATACTTTTAATTCTTTAAAATCTCGCTTATTGCTTTTTCCTCTTTTAAAGTTAATGAAGCTGATAGCTGATAGCTGACTGCTGAATGCTTATAGAAAATCAGAAATTTCCTAGTTAATTCAAGCAAAATTTATTATTCATAATATTGGCAATATTGCTAAAAATCATTGTTTCATAGATTATTTCAGTAAAGTATTTTAAATTAGGAGTTTTCATACCCACAATTTTAGCCTGGTCATCCCAAATTCTTAATTGTACTGCATCTTCTGCATAGGGTTGCTGAATAAATTGGACTGCAGCAGCACAAGAAAATGCTCCACCTTGTAATTCTAAACTTCGTTGAGAAGCTGGTGATAAAGTTGCAAAATAGTTAGGTTTTGTTGCACAAAGATAACGTTTAGCTTCAACATGAAGACGAATTGGTTCTGTTACAGTTTCTCCAAATAAATGTTTTAAATACCTAATACTACGATATTCGTGATGGTCATTAATACCTTTTTTTGCTGCATTTTCTCCTAGGTTATGAACTAGATGTCCAAAGTCGTGAAATAAGCAAGCTACAATTAGTTCATTACTAGCTTTTGCTAGTTTTGCTAAAGTGGCACATTGGAGGGCGTGTTCTAGTTGACTAATAGGTTCTTGACCGTATTGGCAATGACCTTTGAAGGAGAGAATTTTGAGGATTGTCTCGATATTTAGTTTCATGTTTATTTTGTGTTCGGGAGTTATTTAAAAAAATTAGTTCTTAGGAGTTGATTCAGCTTATGTACTGCTGAATTTGGTGACGGTAAATTAAATTTTGACCGTAATTTTTAGATTGTTTTTTGCAGTTCATTTAGCAAGGTTAGGCAGTCTAACTTAATATTGCCAACTTACTGTAGAAATTTTAAAATTAATTATGAAATTTTGCTAGGGGTAATCACCCCATTAATTTTTCTACCAAGGCTATTTGATTAATTTGAGGTTTGATATTTACTGACAACTCTCAGAAAAACTTCAAAAAATTATGCTTTCCCAAAAAACAATTCTTCCAGCAACACGACGACGATTAATAACTACTGAAGTTAAATAGGGAATCATTCCATCATCAGCTTATGTACTGCATTAATTTTTCTACCAAGGCTATTTGATTAATTTGAGGTTTGATATTTACTGACAACTCTCAGAAAAACTTCAAAAAATTATGCTTTTCCCAAAAACAATTCTTCCAGCAACACGACGACGATTAATAACTACTGAAGTTAAATAGGGAATCATTCCATCATCATCATATTTACTAATTATTTTGGTGACAGTAAATCAAATTTTGACCGTAATTTTTAGATTGTTTTTTGCAGTTCATTGAGCAAGGTTAGGCGTTTAACTTAATAGTGCAAACTTACTATATAAATTTTCAAATTAGTTATCAAATTTTGCCAGGGATAATCACCCAATTAATTTTTATATCGAGGCTATTTGATTAATTTGAGGTTTGATATTTACTGATAACTCTCAGAAAAACTTCAAAAAATTATGCTTTCCCAAAAAACAATTCTTTCAGCAACACGACGACGATTAATAACTACTGAAGTTAAATGGGGAATCATTCCATCATCAGCTTATGTACTGCATTAATTTTTCTACCAAGGCTATTTGATTAATTTGAGGTTTGATATTTACTGACAACTCTCAGAAAAACTTCAAAAAATTATGCTTTCCCAAAAAACAATTCTTCCAGCAACACGACGACGATTAATAACTACTGAAGTTAAATAGGGAATCATTCCATCATCAGCTTATGTACTGCATTAATTTTTCTACCAAGGCTATTTGATTAATTTGAGGTTTGATATTTACTGACAACTCTCAGAAAAACTTCAAAAAATTATGCTTTTCCCAAAAACAATTCTTCCAGCAACACGACGACGATTAATAACTACTGAAGTTAAAT